>NZ_JBIBSG010000009.1:0-416329 GCF_043077235.1 Streptomyces sp. NPDC016309
GCTCTCCGGCGGGGTGCAGGCCTGTATCGGCGCCCGGCGTACCACCCCGCCCCCCCCCGCCCGCGGACTTACCGGAGACGGGGCCCCCCCCCACCCCGGGGGGGCGCCCCTTCTCCGTTATGCGGAGGACGGCGCTAGCGCATCTTGCCGCCGCGCGGCATCCGCATGCCCTTGGGCATCGGGCCCTTCGGCAGCGGCATGTTGCTCATGAGGTCGCCCATGGCGCGCAGCCGGTCGTTGGCGGCGGTCACCTGGGGGCCGGAGAGCACCCGCGGCAGCTTGAGCATGGTGGTGCGCACCTTCTTCAGCGGCACCTGGCCCTCGCCGTTGCCGACGATGATGTCGTGCACCGGGACGTCCACGACGATGCGGGCCATCCGCTTCTTCTCGGCCGCCAGCAGCGTCTTGAGCCGGTTCGGGTTGCCCTCGGCGACCAGCACGATGCCGGCCTTGCCGACCGCGCGGTGCACCACGTCCTGGTTGCGGTTCATCGCGACCGCCGGGGTGGTCGTCCAGCCGCGGCCCACGTTCTGCAGGACGGCGGCCGCCGCGCCGGGCTGGCCCTCCATCTGCCCGAAGGCCGCCCGCTCGGCGCGGCGCCCGAAGACGATCGCCATCGCGAGGAAGGCCAGCAGGAAGCCCAGGATGCCCAGGTAAACGGGATGCCCGATCAGGAAGCCGATCGCGAGGAGGACGCCGAAGACGACGAGTCCCACGCCCGCGACGACGAGACCGACCTTGGGATCGGCCTTTCGGGTCATCTTGTACGTCAGAGCGATCTGCTTCAGTCGCCCGGGGTTCGCAGCGGCGTCACCGCTGTCTGATGTTGCCTTCCTCGCCATGCTCTGAAGTTTACGTGGCCCGGGAAGTGTGGCCCGCCACGGCCTCCAGTACGTGCTGCGCCTCGACCCGGTCCTTGGCGCGGCGCCGGTCCTCCAGGACCGACGTCCAGGCGTTGCGCCGGGCGGTGCGCTGGCCGCCGCCCAGCAGCAGCGACTCGACGGCGCGCAGGGCGCCGGTGACCGACGGGAAGGGCTGGGCCCGGACCTCGGAGACATCGCGTGCGGAGCGCGCCGGGCGCGCCTGGTCTGCCGTGCGTACCTGCTGGGTCGCGGCCTGCATGTTCGGGGTCCTCCCTGGGAGCGGGTTCTGCGGGAGTGGGGGTCGTACGCGGCGTCCGCGCGCGGCGGTGTGCGCGGGGCGTACAAGCATCGTCACTGATTGGTGTTACCAGGACGTGACCGACGGGTCAAACGCCGGTGAAACCCGCGCGCCCCGCCCCGGGACGCGACACGGCCCGCGCACGCCCCTCACCTGCGGGGTGTGCACGGGCCGGGTCGTCAGGGCCGCCGGACCTGTGCGGCGATTCACACGGCGGTCTGGCTCCGCCGCTCCATCGCCTGCTGGAAGAGCCGGCCCGCGCGGTACGAGGAGCGGACCAGCGGGCCCGACATCACACCGGAGAAGCCGATCTCGTCGGCCTCCTCCTTCAGCTCCACGAACTCCTGCGGCTTGACCCACCGCTCCACCGGGTGGTGGCGCACCGAGGGCCGGAGGTACTGGGTGATGGTGATGAGCTCGCAGCCGGCGTCGTGCAGGTGCTGGAGCGCCTCGCTGACCTCCTCGCGGGTCTCGCCCATGCCGAGGATCAGGTTCGACTTGGTCACCAGACCGGCCTCACGGGCCTTGGTGATGACCTCCAGCGAACGCTCGTAACGGAAACCGGGGCGGATGCGCTTGAAGATCCGCGGCACGGTCTCGACGTTGTGCGCCAGCACCTCGGGGCGGGCGGAGAAGACCTCGGCCAGATGCTCGGGCACCGCGTTGAAGTCGGGGATCAGCAGCTCGACCTTGGTGTGGCCGCCCTCGCGCTCCGCGGTCATCCCGTGGATCTGCCGCACGGTCTCCGCGTACAGCCAGGCGCCGCCGTCCTCCAGGTCGTCGCGGGCGACGCCGGTGATGGTGGCGTAGTTCAGGTCCATCGCGACGACCGACTCGCCCACGCGGCGCGGCTCGTCCCGGTCCAGCGCCTGCGGCTTGCCGGTGTCGATCTGGCAGAAGTCGCAGCGCCGGGTGCACTGGTCACCGCCGATGAGGAAGGTCGCCTCGCGGTCCTCCCAGCACTCGAAGATGTTCGGACAGCCCGCCTCCTGGCAGACCGTGTGCAGTCCCTCGCTCTTGACGAGTTTCTGGAGCTGGTTGTACTCGGGGCCCATCTTCGCCCGGGTCTTGATCCACTCGGGCTTGCGCTCGATGGGGGTCTGGCTGTTCCGGACCTCCAGGCGCAGCATCTTGCGTCCGTCGGGTGCGACTGCGGACACGGCTGGCTCCTACGGCTTCGATTCCTCGGCGAACACCAGGGTACGCCCGATAAAAGTGTGACCTTCTCGGCGATGGTCGTGACGCCTGGCCAACCTCTGGCCCAAGGGTTGCATTCCCGCGCGTACGGACCGCCCTGGACCGCCCTAGGCGGTCGCCACCGGCTCCGCGTCCCGCTCGATCTCCCGGGGCCTGAGCTCCGCGTTCTCCAGCACGTCCCGCAGGTGGCGTTCCACCACCGGCAGCACCTCGGCGATGGTCACCTCCCGGCCGACCTCCTCCGACAGCGACGTCACCCCGGCGTCCCGGATCCCGCACGGGACGATCCGGTCGAACCAGGTGTTGTCCGGGTTCACGTTCAGCGAGAAGCCGTGCATCGTGACGCCCTTGGCCACCCGGATGCCGATGGCCGCCAGCTTGCGGTCCTCGCGGCGCTGGCCGGCGTTGGACGGGGCGTACTCGGGGCCGTTCAGCCGCGCGTCGAACTCGTCGTCGTGCAGGCGCGGGTCGAAGTCCAGCGACAGGCCGCCCAGCGAGGGGCGCTCCTCCACCGGGTCGCCCAGCACCCAGACGCCGCTGCGGCCCTCGATCCGGGTGGTCTCCAGGCCGAAGTCCGCCGCCGTGCGGATCAGCGCCTCCTCGAGGCGCCGTACGTGCGCGACCACGTCCACCGGACGCGGCAGCTTCATGATCGGGTAGCCGACGAGCTGGCCGGGACCGTGCCACGTGATCTTGCCGCCGCGGTCCACGTCGATCACCGGCGTGCCGTCCAGGGGGCGCTCGCTGTCCTCGGTGCGCCGCCCGGCCGTGTACACCGGCGGGTGCTCCAGCAGCAGACAGGTGTCCGGGACCTCGTCCGCGAAGCGGGCGGCGTGGACCTCGCGCTGCATGTCCCAGGCCCGCTGGTACTCGACGGCGTCCGCGCCGAAGCCCACCCGGACGAATCGCAGCTCACTCACGGCAACGCCTCCCTAGAACCATGCGCCAGAACCTTGCAGCGTGCACTCATCGCGCCCCACGGCCACTGTACGGCGGCGCGGACGATCACCGACCGGCAGGTGCGGCCTGGCACACACCCGGCACCGGCCGTCAGCGCCGCCCCCAATCCTCACACGATCGGATGAATGTGGGGCGAAGACGGCGGTACGGACGTCCGGGGCAGTTAAATTCGCGCCGTTCCAAGGGGGTCTGCACCCCGGCCCAGAAGGCAAGGCAGGAGACCGCACAGCTGATGACGGATCGCCCCCCGCAGCGCACCCCCAACCGCCAGCTCGCCGCCCTCATCGCCGAAGCCGGGTTCTCCAACGCCGGCCTCGCCAGACGCGTCGACCAGCTCGGCCTCGAACACGGCCTCGACCTGCGGTACGACAAAACGTCCGTGACCCGCTGGCTGCGCGGCCAGCAACCGCGCGGCACCACTCCGGCACTGATCGCCGAGGTCTTCACCCGACGCCTGGGCAGACGGCTGTCCGCCCAGGACCTCGGCCTGGACGCCTGCGCCCCGGTCTACGCCGGACTCGAATTCGCCGCCACGCCCGAGGAGGCCGTCGACATCGTCAGCGGGCTCTGGCGCAAGGACTCCGGCAGCCACGCCGAACTCCGCAAGATCGCCTTCACCCCGGCCGGACTCGTCGTCCCCAGCCGCGACTGGCTGATCGGCCGCGCCGACGAACGCGTGGGCCGGGGCGACCCCCACCACCCGGCCGAGCCCCGCGTCCCCGCCCAGGGCCGCGCCCCCGCCGCCCCGCCCGTCTCCGTACCCCGGCAGCGCACCACCGACCGCGGCCCCGGCCAGCGCGTCACCGGCGGCGACATCGCCGCCCTCCGCTCCGTGGGCGAACTGTTCCGCACCCTCGACCACGCCTACGGCGGCGGGCACGCCCGGCAGGCCCTCGTCCGGTACCTGGAACACGAGGCCGAGCCGATGCTGCGCGGTGTGTACGGCGAGACCGTCGGCCGCCGGCTCTTCGGCGCGGCCGCCGACCTGACCCGGCTGGCCGGCTGGACCTCGTACGACATCGCGGCCCACGGCCTCGCCCAGCGGTACTTCGTCCAGGCCCTGCGGCTCGCCCAGGCCGCCGGCGACCGCGCCTACGGCGCCTACGTCCTCATCACCATGAGCCGCCAGGCCGTCTACCTCGGCCACGGCCGCGAGGCCGTCCAACTCGCCCGGGTCGCCCAGCAGGGCGTCGGCTCCTCCGCGCCGCCCGTCGTCCAGGCGATGCTCCACTCCGTCGAGGCCCGCGGGCACGCCGTCCTCGGCGAGGTCCGGGCCGCGACCTCCTCCCTCGTCCGGGCCGAGCGGGCGCTGGACGCCGCCCGGCCCGGCGACGACGTGCCCCACTGGGCGCGGTTCTTCGACGAGGCCCAGCTCGCGGACGACTTCGGCCACTGCCACCGGGACCTCCAGCAGTACCGGGCCGCCGCCCAGCACGCGGAACGCTCACTCCAACTGCGCGCGCCCGGCTTCGCGCGCAGCCGCCTCTTCTGCCGGGTCGTCCTCGCCACCGCCCGCCTCGGCCTCGGCGAACTCGACCAGGCGTGCGCCCTCGGCGCGGAGGCCGCCCAGCAGGCGTCCGAGATGCGCTCGGCCCGCGCCGCGGAGTACGTCCGCGAGTTCGAACGTCGACTGGAGCCCTACCGGGACGCGACCGCGGTGCGGAACTATCGGGACCGGGTCGGCGCCATCGGCTAGCCGGCCCCCGGAGACACGGCGGACACGGCGGACGCGTGCCCCGGGGCCCGCGAGCCCGGCGGCATCCGAAGGGAGACGTCCTAGGCCGCCACCCGCAGCGGAGGCGCCTCGTAGGAGGACGGGACGCCCAGGTCCCGGAGGACCGCGTCGGCGGCGCGGCGGCCCGACCGGTAGGCGCCCTGCACGGTGCTCGTGTCCCGGTGGTCACCGCACACGTACAGCCCGCCCAGCAGCCGCACCGGCCGCCGCGGGTCGTGCGGGGGCAGCATCGCCGGGACGGCCTCCGGATCGTGGTGCACGGCCAGCAGCTCCCAGTCGTCGGTGCCCGTCCCGTACAGCGCCGCCAGATGCCTCCGGACCCGCTGGTCGAGCCGGTCCGGCGGGCTGCCCAGCACCGTCGAGCTGACCAGGACGCGGCCGTACGGCGCCCGCGACGGGTCGACCTCGCTCATCACCGCCGAGTGCGACACCGGACCCGCGCGGTCGGCGTCCAGCACCAGGGCCGCGTCCGGCAGCGGGGCCGCCGGCGCGGTGTGGTGCACCACGGTCACCTGGTGGAAGTCCGGCACGCGCAGCCCCGGCAGCAGCTCGCCCGCCGCCCGGGCGCCGGTGGCCACCACCAGGCAGCGGCAACTCAGCTCGCCGTGCTCCGCGGTGACGACCCGGCTGATGGACGCGTCCTTCACATGGACGCCGGTCTTCACCGTGCCGGGCGGCAGCGTCGCCGCCAGCAGCTCGGGCAGCGCGGCGGCGCCCCCCGCCGGAACGCACAGCCGGCCGCGCGCGAAGTCCCGCAGTGCCAGGTCGGCGCAGCGGCTGGAGGTGGTCAGGTCCGGGTCGCTCAGCAGCGCCGACAGCAGCGGGCGGACGAATCCGCTGACGGTACGGGCCGGCAGGCCGCGGCCCGCGAGCCCGTCCAGCGCCGGGCGCTCGGGGCGGGCCAGCAGCCGGGCGTCCTCCGTCGCGGCCAGCCGGGCCAGCGCGGCCCCCAGCCGGGCCTGGTCCAGCGGGCGCGGCGCGCTCGCCAGCGCCCGCGCCCGGGCCCACCGGGCACTCCTGCCGACCTCGCCGGTGCGGTGCAGCCGGCCCTCGCTGTGCACCAGGACGCCCGGCTGGAAGAGCCGCAGGTCAGCACCGCCCAGACCGGGGTACGAGGTGCTGAACAACTGCCCGGTCCGGTCGAGCCGGAACCCGTCGATGTGCTCGGTGGCCATGCGGCCGCCGATGCGGGAAGCGGCTTCCAGGACGCTGACGGTCACTCCCGCACTGGTCAGTTGATGAGCCGCGGCGAGTCCCGCGATTCCGGCTCCTACGATGATGACGTCCGCGTGGCGTGCGCGCTCAAACACGTGTCCCTCCCCGGGGTGGCGGTTCGGTGCGTGGGGGGCTCATGCCCTTAACAGGGCCGTGGAATACCCGAGTTCGGGCTCCGAGCGTATGAGCGGGCCGAGACCCCGGTCACACGCGCGCGCGGGGGGTCACCGAAGCAACGGGGGTCGCACGCGGCCGGAATCCTCCGGGCGGCCGAGCCCGGAACCACGGGAGCGGTGGGCGGGCTCTTGGACCACCGGTCGGGCTCGCGCCGCTGGGTGGGGTCGGGTGCCTGGGCCGGCGCGCGTCCCCAGGGCGGCCGAGCCCGGACGGACAACCCCTGCGCCGACCCCACGGCAACCACGTCCGGGCGGGCGACCCGCGGGGCAGGCCGCGGGGCCGGGCCGCCGCCGCGGACCTACGCGGCGGCGATCGCCGTGTCGATCGTCGGGAAGGCGAAGCGGAAGCCCGACTCCAGCAGCCGGGCCGGGAGGACGCGCTGGCTGCCGAGCACGTCGGACGCGAAGTCGCCCAGCGCGACCCGCAGCGCCGGGGCCGGCACGTGCAGGAACGCGGGACGGCGCAGTACGCGGCCCATCGCGGCGGTGACCTCCCGGTTCGTGACCGGGTCCGGGGCGGTGAGGTTCACCGGGCCGGACAGGGACTCGGTGTCCAGGATGTGCCGCAGCGCGGCCACCTCGTCGTGCAGGGAGATGAAGCTCCAGTACTGCTCGCCCCTGCCCAGGCGGCCGCCCAGCCCCGCCCGGAACAGCGGGAACAGCCGCCCCCACGCGCCGCCCTCGCGCGCCACCACCAGCCCGGTGCGGGCGTACGCGACACGGACGCCCGCCTCCTCCGCGGCGGCCGCGGCGCCCTCCCACTCCACGCACACGGACGGCAGGAAACCGTCCCCCGGGGGAGCCGTCTCGTCCACCGCCCGGGACCCGGTGTCGCCGTAGTAGCCGAGAGCCGTGCCGCACAGCAGGACCTTCGGCGGGGTGTCGAGCGAGGCGAGGGCCTCCGCGACGGCCGCGGTGCCGAGCACCCGGCTGTCGCGGATCTCCTTCTTGTACGCCTCGCTCCAGCGGCGCTCGCCGACGCCCGCGCCCGCGAGGTGCACGACGGCGTCGCAGCCGACGAGCCCGGCCGCGTCCACGTACTGCCGCCGGGGGTCCCACTCGACCTCGTCACCGGCCCGCGCGGGGCGCCGCACCAGTCTGACCACGTCGTACCCGTCGGTCCGCAGCGAGCGGACGAGGGCCGACCCGATGAGACCGGTGGAGCCGGTGACCGCGATACGAGCGATACCGATACGTTTCATGCGCCCATCCTGCCGCGTGGCACAGTGTCGGGCATGAGCACCCCGCACATACGCCTGGCACGGCCCGGGGACGACGACGCCCTCGGGCGGCTCGACCGTGAGACCTGGTCGCCGCTGCACGCGGTACAGCCGCCGCCGCAGCCGCCGTACGACCCGTTCTTCGACTCCTCGCACCGGCCGGAGGACTTCCTGGTCGCCGAGGCCGAGGACGGCCGCCCCGCCGGATACATCCGGCTCGTGCCGCCCACGCGGCTGGCCTGCAACCGGCACGTGCGCCAGATCCAGGGCCTCGCCGTCGCCGAGTGGGCGCGCGGCCGTGGGGTGGCACGCGCCCTGCTGCGTGCCGCGTGCGACGAGGCCGTCCGCCAGGGCGCCACCCGCATCACCCTGCGCGTCCTCGGCCACAACAAGCCCGCCCGCACGCTGTACGCCTCGGAGGGGTTCGTCGTGGAGGGTGTCCTGCCGGGCGAGTTCTTCCTGGACGGGCGGTACGTCGACGACGTCCTGATGGGCCGCAGCCTCTGAAGCACCCGCGGCACCCGGGCCGCCCCGGGCACCCGGGTGCCCGGGTCACACGCCGAACCGGTCCCAGAGCCGGGGAAAGCGCTCCTCCAGCGCCGCGTCGTCGTCGAAGTCGAACGGCGTGCCCTCAGGCTCCGGGGCCTGCGGCGGGATGCCCAGGTCCGGCGCGACCGCGCCCGTGAGCTGCTCGTACGCCTCGTCCGCCGCGTACCCCAGCTCCTCGCCGTCCCCGTCGATCTCCTCGTCGAAGTCCTCCAGCAGCTCCGCCAGCGTGTCGGGCTCGTGCACCGCCCCCTCGAACACCTCGCGGCCCTGGCCGATCAGCCAGCAGCGGAAGTAGTCGAACGCGTCGTCGCTCGCCCCGCCCAGCAGGACGGCCGCCGCGCCCCACAGGTCCCAGGTGTACGCGCGGTTGTAGCGCGCCTCGAAGTGCCGGGCGAAGTCCAGCACGGAGTCGGGATCGAGCTGGAGCAACCGCTCGACGAGCAGCTCCGCGTGGTCCTCGGGGTCGCCCTCGGCGGCCTGGCGGGTGGTGTCGATGATCTCCCAGAACTCCGTCTCGTCCATCACGGGACAAGCATCCTGGGTCGGAGGACGCAGTGCACGCGGAGCGGCCGAAAAGAAACCGGACAGAGGATGTCGCGTATCACCGGCAGGATGGTCGTATGACGAACGACAACACTTCTGCCGCGCCCCTCGCCGGCACCACCGCCCTCGTCGCCGGCGCCACCCGGGGCGCCGGCCGCGCCATCGCCGTCGAGCTCGGCGCCGCCGGAGCCACCGTGTACGTCACCGGCCGCACCACCCGGACCGGCGTCAGCGAGGTGGGCCGGCCGGCCGAGACCATCGAGCAGACCGCCGAGCTCGTCACCGCGGCGGGCGGGGAGGGCATCGCCGTACCGGTCGACCACCTCGAGCCGGCGCAGGTCCGGGAACTCGTCGACCGGATCGACCGGGAACGCGGACGGCTCGACGTCCTGGTCAACAGCCTCTGGGGCGGCGACCACCTGATCCCCTGGGGCAAGAAGATGTGGGAGACCGACCTCGACCAGGGCCTGCGGATGCTGGAGCTGGGCGTCCGCAGCCACGTCATCACCAGTAGCTGCGCCCTCCCGCTGCTCGTGCGGAACCCGGGCGGACTGGTGGTGGAGATGACGGACGGGACGGCCGAGTACAACACCCGCTTCCGGGAGAACTTCTACTTCGACCTCGCGAAGAACGCCCCGCTGCGCATGGCCTTCTGCCTCGGCGAGGACCTGAAGGCGGTGGGCGGCACGGCGGTCGCCCTCACCCCCGGCTACCTCCGCTCCGAGATCATGCTCGACATCTACGGCGTGACGGAGGAGAACTGGCGGGACGCGACGGAGAAGGAGCCGCACTTCGCCGTCGCCGAATCACCCGCGTACGTCGGCCGGGCCGTCGCCGCGCTCGCCACCGACCCCGACCGGCACCGGTGGAACGGCCGGTCGCTCTCCAGCGGGCAGCTCGCCCGGGAGTACGGCTTCACCGACACCGACGGATCGCGCCCGGACGCCTGGGGGTACTTCATCGACGTGGTGCACGGCGGGAAGGACGCCTCCGCGGAGGACTACCGGTAGAGGGCCGCCATCCGGTCCGCCGCCCCGGCGAACAGCGCCCGCAGCGAGGCGGGCTCCAGCACCTCCGCCTCCGGCCCCAGCCGCAGTAGCTGGCCGTACGCTACCTCCTCCGACTCCACCGGCAGGGTCACCGTCACCCGGCCCTCCGCGTCCGGCGGGCCGGCCGCCTCCAGCGCCTCGCGGGCGGCGGCCCGGTCCGCCACGTACGGCAGGCCCCGCACCCCGGCCTCCGTCAGCCGCACCACCGCCTCCGTCCGCAGGATCGAGCGGGCGAACTGGGCGGCCCGCTCCTCCCAGAACCCCGGCAGGTCGAAGTCCTCGTCCCGGGTGAACCGCTCGTCCCCCGGCGTCACCGCCGTGAAACGGTCCACCCGGTAGACCCGGAAGGACGCCCCGGCGCGGGCGCAGAGGTACCAGACGCCCGCCTTGAGCACGAGCCCGTACGGCGCCAGCTCCCGCTCCACCTCGCCGTCGTCCCGGCGCCGGTAGCGCACCGAGACCGTACGGTCGTCCCACACGGCCTCCGCCAGCACCGGCAGCAGCTCCGGCGTCTCCGGCTCCTGGTACCAGCCCGGCGCGTCCAGGTGGAACCGCTGCGCCGCCGAGGAGGGCGCGTCCCGCAGCGACGGCAGCAGCGCGGCCGACACCTTCAGCCGGGCCGCCGACGCCGCGTCCTCCAGCCCCATCCCGCGCAGCGCGCCCGGCACCCCGGACAGGAACAGCGCCTCCGCCTCGCTGCGCGCCAGCCCCGTCAGCCGCGTCCGGTAGCCGCCGATCAGCCGGTAGCCGCCAGCCCTGCCCCGGTCGGCGTACACCGGCACACCGGCCTCCGACAGGGCGAGCGCGTCCCGGGTGATCGTGCGCTCGGAGACCTCCAGCTCCCGCGCCAGCTCGGCGGCCGTCATCGAGGGGCGGGACTGGAGCAGGAGCACCATCTTGATCAGGCGGGCAGCGCGCATGGCCCCATCATGCAAGAGGCCCCCGCCGTAGCGGGGGCCCCTGGAAGCACGGCTCCTACAGGCCGTAGCGCTCGCGGGCGTCCTTCACCTGGGAGACCGGGACCTCCCCGCGCTTGGCGAGCTGCGCCAGCGCGGCCACCACGATCGACTCGGCGTCCACGCCGAAGTGGCGGCGGGCCGCCTCCCGGGTGTCCGACAGGCCGAAGCCGTCCGCGCCGAGCGAGCTGTAGTCCTGCTCGACCCACTGCGCGATCTGGTCCGGCACCTGGCGCATGTAGTCGCTGACCGCCAGCACCGGGCCCTGGGCGTCGGCCAGCGCCTGGCGTACGTACGGCACCCGCTCCTCGCCGCGCAGCAGCGCCGCGTCGGCCTCCAGCGCGTCGCGCCGCAGCTCGGTCCACGAGGTCGCCGACCATACGTCGGCGGTCACGCCCCAGTCGGCGGCCAGCATCTCCTGGGCCTTCAGCGCCCAGTGGATCGCCGTGCCGGAGGACAGCAGCTGGAGGCGCGGGGCGTCGGCCGTGACCGGCGTGCCCTCCTTGAAGCGGTACAAGCCCTTGAGGATGCCCTCGTCCACGCCCTCGGGCTTGGCCGGCTGCGGCATCGGCTCGTTGTAGACGGTCAGGTAGTAGAAGACGTTCGGGTCCTCGCCGGGGGCCGTCTCGCCGTACATCCGGCGCAGGCCGTCCTTGACGATCACCGCGACCTCGTACGCGAACGCCGGGTCGTACGTCAGCGCCGCCGGGTTGGTCGCCGCGATGACGGGGGAGTGACCGTCGGCGTGCTGGAGGCCCTCACCGGTCAGCGTGGTGCGGCCGGCGGTGGCGCCGACGAGGAAGCCGCGGCCGAGCTGGTCGCCGAGCTGCCACATCTGGTCGGCCGTGCGCTGCCAGCCGAACATCGAGTAGAAGATGTAGAACGGGATCATCTGCTCGCCGTGCGTGGAGTACGCGGTGGCGGCGGCGATGAAGTCGGCCATCGAGCCGGCCTCGGTGATGCCCTCGTTGAGGATCTGGCCGTCCTTGGCCTCGCGGTAGTACATGAGCTGGTCGCGGTCGACCGGCTCGTAGGTCTGGCCCTTCGGCGAGTAGATGCCGAGCGACGGGAACAGCGACTCCATGCCGAAGGTGCGGGCCTCGTCCGGGACGATCGGCACCCAGCGCCTACCGGTCTGCTTGTCGCGGATCAGGTCCTTCATCAGGCGGACGAAGGCCATGGTCGTGGCGACCGACTGCTGGCCGGAGCCCTTGTCGAAGGCGGTGAAGGTCTTGTCGGCCGGCGCCGGCAGCGGCTCCAGGGCGTGCATGCGGCGCGCCGGGGCGGGGCCGCCGAGGGCGGCGCGGCGCTCCTGGAGGTAGCGCACCTCGGGGGAGCCGGCGCCGGGGTGGCCGTAGGGCACCTGGCCGTCGGCGAAGGCGGAGTCCGGGATCGGCAGGCCCAGCAGGTCCCGCATGTCCTTGAACTCGTCCACCGAGAGCTTCTTCATCTGGTGGTTGGCGTTCTTGGACTCGAAGCCCTTGCCGAGGGTGAAGCCCTTCACCGTCTGGGCGAGGATCACCGTCGGGGCGCCCTTGTGCTCCAGGGCGGCCTTGTACGCTGCGAAGACCTTGCGGGGCTCGTGGCCGCCGCGGGAGTACTGGAAGCACTCGATGATCTTGTCGTCGGACAGCAGCTTCGCCATCTCGACGAGGGCGGGGTCCTTGCCGAAGAAGTCCTCGCGGATGTAGGCGGCGTCGCGGGTCTGGTACGTCTGGATCTGCGCGTCCGGCACCTCGCGCAGCCGGCGGACCAGCGCGCCCGTGGTGTCGAGCTGGAACAGCTCGTCCCAGGCGTTGCCCCACAGCGACTTCACGACGTTCCAGCCGGCGCCGCGGAACTGGGCCTCCAGCTCCTGCACGATCTTGAAGTTGGCGCGGACCGGGCCGTCCAGCCGCTGGAGGTTGCAGTTGATGACGAAGGTGAGGTTGTCGAGCTCCTCACGGGCGGCGAGCGCGAGGGCCGCCGTCGACTCGGGCTCGTCCATCTCGCCGTCGCCGAGGAACGCCCAGACGTGGGAGTTCGAGACGTCCTTGATGTTGCGGTTGGTCAGGTAGCGGTTGAACCGCGCCTGGTAGATCGCCGACAGCGGGCCGAGGCCCATGGACACCGTCGGGAACTCCCACAGCCAGGGCAGGCGCCGCGGGTGCGGGTAGGAGGGCAGGCCGTTGCCGCCGGACTCCTGGCGGAAGTTGTCCAGGTGCTGGGCGTTCAGGCGTCCGTCGAGGAAGGCGCGGGCGTAGATGCCGGGCGAGGCGTGGCCCTGGATGTAGAGCTGGTCGCCGGAGCCGTCCTGCTCCTTGCCCCGGAAGAAGTGGTTGAAGCCCGTCTCGTAGAGCCAGGCGGCGGAGGCGAAGGTGGCGATGTGGCCGCCGACGCCGTACTTGGAACCCCGGGAGACCATGGCGGCCGCGTTCCAGCGGTTCCAGGCCGTGATCCGCGCCTCCATCGCCTCGTCGCCGTCGAAGCCGTAGCCGGCCTCGGCGGCGGTGGGGATGGTGTTGACGTAGTCGGTTTCGAGCAGCTTGGGCAGCGCGAGACCGGCGCCCTCGGCGCGCTCCAGGGTGCGCCGCATCAGGTACGCGGCGCGGTGCGGCCCGGCAGCCTGGGCGACGGCGTCGAGGGACGCCTGCCACTCGGCGGTCTCCTCGGGGTCGCGGTCCGGCAGCTGGTCGAGCTCGCTCGGCTGGATGCGGGTGGGGTCGGTCATAGTCGCCGCCTTCCGGAGTCGAAGGGGTGGGGAGCCCTTGGTCTTGGCAGGACAGGGCGAGGGGACCTCTGTTGAAGTCCGCGGACGACTGTACGACCGTGATCGATGATCGATCAAAGCGTTCGGGGAAAAATGTTCGCCCCAGGCCCAAAGTCGGCATTCGGTGCCACGAAAATGGGCACCCGGTGCCTTGTTTTCGCAGGTTTTCGCAGGTGGGAGCAGCGGATGAGCGCGCGTTCCGACCGATGAGCGGGGGGCCTGCTCAGGCGCGCGGGGCGCAGCCGAGGACGTGCTCCTTCACCAGGACGCCGATCGCGGGGTCCCGGCGGCGGAAGGCCTGGACGAGCTCCTCGTGCTCCTCCGCGTACGACTTCTGTACGGTGCCGAGCCAGCGGATCGACAGGGCCGTGAAGACCTCGATGCCCAGCCCCTCCCAGGTGTGCAGCAGCACCCCGTTGTGGGCGGCCCGCACCAGCTCCCGGTGGAAGCCCACCGTGTGGCGCACCTGGGCCGTGCCGTCGGCCCGCGCGTCCGCCTCGTAGAGGGCCGCCACATGGGGCTCCAGGGCCGAGCAGTCCTCGCCCAGCCGGTCGGCCGCCAGTTCCGCGGCGATCTGCTCCAGACCGGCCCGCACCGGGTAGCTCTCCTCCAGGTCGGCCGCGGTGAGGTTGCGCACCCGCACGCCCTTGTTGGGCGCCGACTCGATGAGCCGGAGGCTCTCCAGCTCGCGCAGGGCCTCCCGCACGGGCGTCTGGCTGACCGCCAGCTCGGTCGCGATCCGCCGCTCCACGATCCGCTCGCCCGGCTTCCAGCGGCCGCTGACGATGCCCTCCACGATGTGCTCGCGGATCTGCTCGCGCAGCGAGTGGACGACGGGCGGGGTCATGGGTGCTCCTTCGCTGCTGCGGCGGTCGCTGGCCATTATTCCGCCCGGTCAGCCCGTACGGCGGCCCCGGGCGGGAGACACCGGTCACGCCCCGGTGCCGTGGACACGACAGCGGCGCCCCCGGCCCGAAGGAACTCCGGACCGGGGGCGCCGCCGTCGTACGCCCTGCTGCTGGGGACTACAGGCCGAGGTCGACCTCGAACTCGCCCGCCTCCAGGATCGCCTTGACGGCCGTCAGGTAACGGGCCGCGTCGGCGCCGTCCACCAGACGGTGGTCGTAGGAGAGCGACAGGTACGTCATGTCGCGGACCGCGATGGTCTCGCCCAGGTCCGGGTGGTTGATGACCACCGGGCGCTTGACGGTGGCACCGATGCCCAGGATGGCGACCTGGTTCGGCGGCACGATGACCGTGTCGAACAGCGCGCCGCGCGAGCCGGTGTTGCTGATCGTGAAGGTGGCGCCGGACATGTCGTCCGGGGTGAGGCCGCCGCCACGGGCCTTGCCGGCCAGCTCCGCGGTCTTCTTGGCGATGCCGGCGATGTTCAGGTCGCCCGCGCCCTTGATGACCGGGGTCATCAGGCCCTTCTCGGCGTCCACGGCGATGCCGATGTTCTCCGAGTCGAAGTACGTGATCGTGCCCTCGTCCTCGTTGATCCGGGCGTTGATGACCGGGTGGGCCTTCAGCGCCTGGGCCGCCGCCTTCACGAAGAACGGCATCGGGGACAGCTTGACGCCCTCACGGGCGGCGAACGCGTCCTTCGCGCGGTTGCGCAGCTTCATCAGCTTGGTGATGTCGACCTCGAGGACCGAGGTCAGCTGGGCCTGCGAGTGCAGCGCCTTCATCATGTTCTCGCCGATGACCTTGCGCATCCGGGTCATCTTGACCGTCTGGCCGCGCAGCGGGGACGTCTCCAGGGCCGGGGCCTTGGCGGCGGCCGGGGCGGCCGCGGCGGGAGCCGGGGCAGCGGCGGCGGCCTTCGCGGCCTCGGCGGCGGCGACGACGTCCTGCTTGCGGATACGGCCGCCGACGCCGGTGCCCTTGACGGACGCCAGGTCGACACCGTTCTCGGCCGCGAGCTTGCGGACCAGCGGCGTCACGTACGCGCCGTCCTCCGCCGGCTGTGCGGCGGCGGGGGCGGGGGTGACGGGAGCGGCCGGAGCGGCGGCCGGAGCCGGGGCGGCCGGAGCCGGGGCCTGGGCGGCGGGCGCGGGCTGCGCCGGAGCCGGGGCGGGCGCCGGAGCGGCGGGGGCGGCCGGAGCCGGAGCCGCGGCCGGAGCCGGGGCCTCGGCTGGAGCCGGGGCCTGGGCGGCGGGAGCCGGGGCGGCCGGGGCCTGGGCGGCGGCCGGAGCCGCACCCGGAGCGCCGATGACGGCCAGCTTGGCGCCGACCTCGGCGGTCTCGTCCTCGCCGACCACGATCTCCAGCAGCACTCCGGAAGCCGGGGCCGGGATCTCGGTGTCGACCTTGTCCGTGGAGACCTCGAGCAGCGGCTCGTCCTCCGTGACCTCCTCGCCGACCTCCTTCAGCCAGCGGGTGACGGTGCCCTCGGTGACCGACTCGCCCAGCGCGGGCAGCACGACGTCGGTGCCCTCGGCCGAACCACCGCCGGCGGCGGCCTCGGCGGTCGGGGCGGGGGCGGGAGCCTCGGCCTCGGTGGACGGGGCGGCCTGCGGGGCCGGGGCCTCCTGCGCCGGAGCCTCCTGCGCCGGGGCCGGAGCGGCCTCGGCGGCGGGGGCGGCCTCGGCGGCCGGGGCACCCGAGCCGTCGTCGATGACGGCCAGCTCGGCGCCGACCTCGACGGTCTCGTCCTCGGCCACCTTGATGGAGGCCAGGACACCGGAGGCCGGAGCGGGGATCTCGGTGTCGACCTTGTCGGTCGACACCTCCAGCAGCGGCTCGTCGGCCTCGACGCGCTCGCCCTCGGCCTTCAGCCAGCGGGTGACAGTGCCCTCGGTGACGCTCTCGCCGAGCGCCGGCAGGGTTACGGAAACCGACATGGTTTCGGTTGCTCCTAACGAATTGCGGAAAGTGGTCGTCGCGCCCGGACTGAAGGCGTCAGTCGTGGGAGTGGAGGGGCTTGCCGGCCAGCGCCAGGTGGGCCTCGCCGAGCGCCTCGTTCTGCGTCGGGTGGGCGTGGATGAGCTGCGCGACCTCGGCCGGCAGCGCCTCCCAGTTGTAGATCAGCTGCGCTTCGCCGACCTGCTCGCCCATGCGGTCACCGACCATGTGGACGCCGACCACGGCACCGTCCTTGACCTGCACCAGCTTGATCTCGCCGGCGGTCTTGAGGATCTTGCTCTTGCCGTTGCCCGCGAGGTTGTACTTCAGGGCGACGACCTTGTCCGCGCCGTAGATCTCCTTGGCCTTCGCCTCGGTGATGCCCACGGAGGCGACCTCGGGGTGGCAGTACGTCACCCGCGGCACGCCGTCGTAGTCGATCGGAACGGTCTTCAGACCGGCCAGACGCTCCGCCACCAGGATGCCCTCGGCGAAGCCGACGTGCGCGAGCTGGAGCGTCGGGACCAGGTCGCCCACGGCCGAGACGGTCGGCACGTTGGTGCGCATGTACTCGTCGACCAGGACGTAGCCGCGGTCCATCGCGACGCCCTGCTCCTCGTACCCCAGACCGGCCGAGACCGGGCCGCGGCCGATGGCGACGAGCAGCACCTCGGCCTCGAAGGTCTTGCCGTCCGCCAGGGTGACCTTGACGCCGTTGTCGGTGTACTCGGCGCTCTGGAAGAACGTACCGAGGTTGAACTTGATGCCGCGCTTGCGGAAGGCACGCTCGAGGAGCTTCGAGCTGTTCTCGTCCTCGACCGGCACGAGGTGCTTCAGGCCCTCGATGATCGTGACGTCGGTGCCGAAGGACTTCCACGCCGAGGCGAACTCGACGCCGATGACGCCGCCGCCCAGGATGATCGCGGACTCCGGGACCCGGTCCAGCGTCAGCGCGTGGTCCGAGGAGATGATGCGGTTGCCGTCGATCTCCAGACCCGGGAGCGACTTCGGCACGGAACCGGTGGCGAGGAGGACGTGCCGGCCCTCGACCCGCCGGCCGTTCACGTCGACGGAGGTCGGGGAGGACAGCCGGCCCTCACCCTCGATGTACGTCACCTTGCGGGAGGCGACGAGACCCTGGAGGCCCTTGTACAGGCCGGCGATCACGTCGTCCTTGTACTTGTGGACGGCCTTGATGTCGATGCCCTCGAAGGAGGCCAGGACACCGAACTGGTCCGCCTCACGGGCCTGGTCCGCGATCTCACCGGCGTGGAGCAGCGCCTTGGTGGGAATGCAGCCGTTGTGCAGGCAGGTGCCGCCGAGCTTGTTCTTCTCGATCAGTGCGACGTCCAGGCCCAGCTGCGCACCCCGCAGGGCCGCGGCGTACCCGCCACTGCCACCGCCGAGGATCACTAGGTCGAAAACGGTGCTGGCGTCGTTCGCCACGTCACGTCCTCCATGCATGTGCGCCGGTCGCCGGTCGTCCACGACCGGGCGGCGGCTGGTGTTCGGCCGCTGTTTCTTCGGCCCTGTGGTGGGGGCCCTGTCCTGCCGAGAACCCATCTTCGCACTTGTTGCCGGAGACCGGGACGCGGGGCTGTTCTTTCCGGGGCTCGGTTCGGCTCCGGGGCGCTCCAGCGTGTGCCGACGGTCGATCGTGCTCGACCCCTCGTTCCTCGGGGCCTCCGCGCGTTCTCCCTTTCGGCACCCGCCGCGCCCCTTCGCCTCACTCGCCCCCTCATCCGGCTCGGTACGGCTCCGGGGCGCTCAAGCGTGCGCCGACGGTCGATCGTGCTCGACCCCTCGTTCCTCGGGGCCTCCGCGCGTTCTCCCTCTCGGCACCCGCCGCGCCCCTTCGCCTCACTCGCCGGGGGGCGGCGGCCCCGGGCGGGGGTCCGCCCGGGGCCGCTGGTCACGCGGGTGTCAGCCGAGGTCGCCCGCGGCGGTGCGCTCCGCGAGCTTCACCAGGGTGCGGACCGCCGAGCCCGTACCGCCCTTCGGGGTGTAGCCGAAGGGGCCGCCCTCGTTGAAGGCGGGGCCGGCGATGTCCAGGTGGGCCCAGGTGATGCCCTCGCCGACGAACTCCTTGAGGAACAGGCCGGCCACCAGGCCGCCGCCCATCCGCTCGCCCATGTTGGCGATGTCGGCGGTGGGGGAGTCCATGCCCTTGCGCAGGTCGGCCGGGAGCGGCATCGGCCAGGACGCCTCGCCGACCTCCTCCGCGATCTCGTGGATCGCGGTACGGAAGGCGTCGTCGTTCGCCATGATGCCGAACGTGCGGTTGCCCAGCGCCAGCACCATCGCGCCGGTCAGGGTCGCCACGTCGACGATCGCGTCCGGGTTCTCCTCCGAGGCGCGGGTCAGGGCGTCCGCCAGGACCAGGCGGCCCTCGGCGTCGGTGTTCAGGACCTCGACGGTCTTGCCGCTGTACATGCGCAGCACGTCACCGGGCCGGACCGCGGAACCGGACGGCATGTTCTCGGCGAGCGCCAGCCAGCCGGTGACGTTCACCTCCAGGCCCAGACGGGCAGCGGTGACGACGGCGGCGAACACCGCGGCCGCGCCGCTCATGTCGCACTTCATCGTCTCGTTGTGGCCGGCCGGCTTCAGCGAGATGCCGCCCGAGTCGTAGGTGATCCCCTTGCCGACCAGGGCGAGCGTCTTGTCCGCCTTGGGGTGCGTGTACGCCAGCTTCACCAGGCGCGGGCCGTTCTCCGAGCCCTGGCCGACGCCCAGGATGCCGCCGTACCCGCCCTTGACGAGAGCCTTCTCGTCCAGGACCTGCACCTTGATGCCGTGCTCCTTGCCGGCCGCGGTGGCGATGGCGGCGAAGGACTCGGGGTACAGATCGTTCGGCGGGGTGTTGACCAGGTCACGGGCGCGGTTGATCTCCTCGGCCAGCGCGACGGCGCGCTCGACCCCGGCCTTGTACGCCTTGTCGCGCGGCTTGGCGCCCAGCAGGACCACCTCGGCGAGCGGGCCCTTGGCGTCCTTGCCCCGCTCCTGGTAGGCCGTGAACGCGTACGCGCCCAGCAGCGCGCCCTCCGCGATCGCCTCCGCGTCCTCGACGGCCTCGACCGGCAGGGCGAACGCGGCCTTCTTCGTGCCGGCCAGCGCGCGGGCGGCGGAACCGGCGGCACGGCGCAGCGCCTCGGCGTCGTACGTCTCGTCCTTCTCCGGAGCCGCGCCGAGCCCCACCACCAGGACGACCGGGGCCTTCAGCCCGGACGGCGAGGGGAGCTTGGTCACCTCGCCCTCGGAGCCCGAGGCGCCGAGGGTCTCCAGGACGGTGGCGAGCTTCCCGTCGAACGCCTTGTCCACGGCCTCGGCGCCCGGAGCGGCAACGAGCCCCTTGCCGCCCTTCGGGCTCTTGGCGACGCCGACGACGAGAACATCGGCGCGCAGGGTCGCCGCGCCGGCGGTGCTGAGAGTGAGAGCAGTCACGGTGGTGAAATCTCGCTTCCGTTGAGTTCTGAGGCGGTCGAGGGATGGGACGACCGGGTCCTGCCGCATCGTAAGTCCCGCCCGGAGAGACCGTGAACGAGCCTACGCGTGCTGTCCGGTTTCCCTCACGGCGACGGCAATTCACTCATCCGTGGCGTCTCTCCGACGTTTGCCGCGTCAACCGCTGAGAGCTGCGTCACACTCCCTGCAATCGTGCAAGGGAGCAACGTACCCCTTTGCATCATCTCCACAGATCCTCCCGGCGCCCGCGCGCCCGGAGGACCTCACGAGGGGGGAACACATATGCATACTTTCCGACGCCGTGGCGCGAGAGCGGCGGGCTCGCTGCCGGCCGCGACGCTGCTGGTCACCGCGCTGCTCGCGACGGCCGTCCCGGCCGGGACCGCGTCCGCGGCCGAACCGGCGCCGCGCATCGACCTGACGGTGCTCGTGGTGGACGACGGCGGCGGCGCCGTGGGGGCGATCACTTCCGAACTCAAGGGTTCCGGGGTCCCGTACCGCACCGTCCGCCTCTCCGACTCCGCCCGCCCCGTCATCGACGCGGCGTTCCTGGCCGACACGGTCGACGGCCGGCCCCGCGCCAAGTACCAGGGCGTCGTCCTGCCCGACGAGGCGCCGACCGGCCTGTCGGAGGCCGAACGGACCGCCCTCGGCGCGTACGAGCAGAAGTTCGACGTGCCCCAGGTCGACGCCTACACCTGGTCCCACCCCGGCGTCGGCCTCGACTACACCAGCGAGGGCGGCCGCTCCGGCGTCCTCGACGGCGTCCGCACCGACGTGACCGCCGCCGGCAAGGCCGGCCCGTTCCGGTACCTCGACGGACCGCTCGCCTTCGAGGACAACGCCCCGGACGTCGCCGAGAGTTACGGGTACGCCGGCCGGCCCCGCGAGGGCTACACCAGCTACCTCGACGTCCCCACCGACGACGGCGGGCGGGCCAGCCTCATCGGCCAGTACGCCCACGACGGCCGGCGCGAACTGGTCGTCACCTTCGCCTACAACCAGCACCAGCGGCAGTTCCGCGCCCTGGCCCGCGGCATCGTGGAGTGGCTGACCGGAGGCGTCCACCTCGGCCGGAACCGCAACTACCTGTCCGTCCACATCGACGACGTCTTCGCCCCCGACGCCCGCTGGGACACCGCCCGCAACTGCACCCCCGGCGACTTCGACTGCGTCGGCGGCGACGGCGAGGGCACCACGCCCATCCGGATGACCGCGGCCGACGCCCAGTACGCCGCCCAGTGGCAGCGCTCCTCCGGCTTCACCCTCGACATGGTCTTCAACGCCGGAGCCGGCGAGGAGTGGAAGACCGAGAACGGCGGCACCGACCCGCTCGCCGCCCAGCTCGTCGCCGACCGCGCCCAGTACCGCTGGGTCAACCACACCTACACGCACCCCTTCCTCGGCTGCGTCCAGGACACCTCCACCGTCCCCTGGACCTGCGCCAAGGACGCGTACGGCAACACCCGGTACATGAGCCGGGCCGAGATCGCCGCCCAGATCCGCGACAACCACACCTGGGCCGTCAACCGCGGCATCGCCCTCGACCGCACCGAACTCGTCACCGGCGAGCACTCCGGCCTCAAGACGCTGCCGCAGCAGCCCGCCGACAACCCCAACCTGGCCGGCGCCCTCGCCGACACCGGCGTCAAGTGGATCGCCAGCGACAACTCCCGCGAGCCCCAGCAGCGTCCCGTCGGCGCCGCGAAGACCGTCCCGCGCCACCCGATGAACGTGTACTACAACGTCGGCACCGCCGCCGAGATGGCCGACGAGTACAACTGGATCTACGCCTCCAGGGAGGACGGCGGCAGCGGCGTCTGCGAGACCAACCCCGCCTCCACCTGCCTCGACGAGCCGCTCGACGTGACCACCGGGTACGCCTCGTACATCGTCCCGCAGGAGGCCCGCATCGCGCTGGGCCACGTCATCGCCAACGACCCCCGCCCGCACTACGTGCACCAGTCCAACCTCGCCGAGGACCGCATCCTCTACCCGGTCCTGGACCGGATCCTCACCGACTACCGCGCCCTGTTCGCCGACAACACCCCGATCGTCAACCCCCGCCACCGCGACGCCGGTACGGAACTCTCCCGCCGCGCGGCCTGGGACCAGGCCCTCGCGGCCGGGAAGGTCACCGCGTACCGCATCGGGAACACCGTCACCGTCAAGGCCCCGGCCGGAGTGACCGCCCCCGTCACCGCCCCCGAGGGAACCCGCAAGAACCTGTTCCTCGGCACGGCGGCGTTCGGCACCCCCTACGCCGGCGCCCGGTCGGCCTGGACCGCGCCCGAGGCGCTCCAGTCCGCGGTCACCCTCACGCTGCCGACCGCCTGACGCCCGACGCCAGTACCACTTCACATCCGGGGGGATCACCGATGCCGCGCAGCGGCCGCCATGTCACCATGCTCACCGAAGGCACCTACCCGCACGTCCACGGGGGCGTCAGCACCTGGTGCGACCAGCTCGTCCGGGGCATGCCCGAGGTCGACTTCCACGTCCTGGCCCTGACCGGCAGCGGCCGCGAGCCGGTCACCTGGGAGCTGCCGGCCAACCTCTACCGCCACACCTCGTTCCCGCTGTGGGGCCCGGCCCAGGGGCGCGGCCGGCCCCTGATCGGCCGGGACCGGCGCCGCTTCACCGACACCTGGGAACGCTTCCTGCTGTCGGTGCTCGACCCGTCGGCCGGCTGCGACTTCGCCGAAGGCCTGTACGCCCTGGCCGCGCTGGCCCGGCGCGGCAGGCTCTCGGCGGCCCTCCGGTCCGAGTCCGTCCTCCGCTCGCTGATGTGGATCTGGACGATGCCGCACCTCAAGACCGCGGCCGCCCGCCCCACCGTCCACGACGCCCTGACCGCCACCGACCTCCTCGAACACGCGCTGCGCCCGCTCGCCGCCCGCGTCCCCGACGACAGCGTCGCCCACGCCGTCTCCAGCGGCCTGGCCACCCTCCCCGCGCTCGCCGCCCAGCACTTCGACGGCGTGCCCTTCCTCCTCACCGAGCACGGCATCTACCTGCGCGAGCGCTACCTCGGCTACCGCAGTGCCGCCCAGCGCTGGCCCGTCAAGGCGCTGATGCTCGGCTTCTACCGGGAACTCAACACCCTCGGCTACCGCAAGGCCGACCTCATCACCCCCTGCAACCAGTACAACCGCCGCTGGGAGGAGCGGGGCGGCGCCCCCAGCGACCGCATCCGCACCGTCTACAACGGCGTCGACCCGCACGCCTTCCCCCTCGCCGGACCCGAACCGGACGTCCCCACCCTGAGCTGGTGCGGCCGTGTCGACCCCATCAAGGACCTGGAGACGCTCATCAGGGCGTACGCCATCGCCCGCGCCGAACTCCCGGAGCTGCGGCTGCGGTTGTTCGGCCCCGTCCCGGCCGGCAACGAGGACTACCGGACGCGGCTGGAGAAGCTCGCCGCCGAACGGGGCGTCACCGACGGCATCACCTACGAGGGCCGCGTCGACGACGTGGCGAGCGCCTACGCGGCGGGCAGCCTGGTGATGCTCTCCTCCATCAGCGAGGGGTTCCCCTTCTCGCTCATCGAAGCCATGTCCTGCGGCCGGGCCACCGTCTCCACCGACGTGGGCGGGGTACGGGAAGCGGTCGGCGACACCGGGCTGGTCGTCCCGCCCCGCGAGCCCGCGGTGATGGCCGAGGCCGTCCTCACCCTGCTGCGCGACGACGCGCGCCGCGCGGAACTGGGGCGGCGGGCCCGGCAGCGGGTCGTCGACCAGTTCACCCTCCGCCGCTCCGTCGACGGCTTCCGCCGCATCTACCGGGAACTGGCCGGGCACCCCGAGCCACGGCCGGCGGCCGACGACACCCGCGACTGGACCCTCCAGCTCCGCATCACCGACCCCTGGCGCGACCTCGGCGCCGAGGACGACCTCCTGACCGAGGAGGCGGCCTGATGAGCGGTTCCCTGTGGCTGAAGCCGGAGTCCGCCGGACTGGACACCCTGCCCGCCGTGCCCCGGCCCCGGCCCCGGCCGAGCTGGGCGGCCGCCGACCCCGTCGACGAGCTCACCACCCGGCTGGAGGACGTGATAGCGGCCGCCGTCCACCCCGACGAGATAGCGGCCGTTCTCGAATCCGACGGGATGTCCGACGACCACATACGCCTCACCTACGGCCGGGAGGACTCCTTCGCCCTCGCCGAGGACCTCTACGCGCGCGTGGAGCGGCGGTACCCCGAGCCGGAAGGACCACCCGCCGACCCCTGGCACACCGGCCTCGGCGGCTGCCTCCTGCGCGGCCTGGTCTTCGCCCTCCCCGGCCTGGCCTATGTGCTCGGCGCCCCGCTCCTGGCCGGCCCCACCGGGGTCCACGGCCTGCCCACCGGCACCGTCCCGCTGCTCGCCGGGGCGGTCACCGGCTGGGTGTGGAACCAGGCCCTGTCCCACCGCGCCCACTCCTGGCTCGGCCTCGGCGACCGCCGGGCCGCCATGCGCACCCTGCTCCTCGGCGCCCCGGCCGGCGCCCTCCTCGGGGCCCTGGTGGCCTTCGCGGCGGCGGCCGGACCGGGGGAGTGGGGCGGCGCCGCCTTCGCCGCCGGCCAGGCGGTGTACCTGGCCGCCGCGACCGTCCTGCTGGTGCTGGACGGGGAGAAGGCCCTGCTGGGCGCGCTGGCCCCGCTGATCGCCGGCACGCCCGCCGCCTACTGGCTCGGCCTCCCGGGCCCGGCCCGGGCGGCCCTGCTCGGCACCTCCCTGGCCCTGGCGGTCGCCCTCGCCGGACGTGCCCTGCTCCCAGGGCCGGCGCCCACGGGGGAGCGGGGCCCGCGGTCGCCGGAGCGGGAGCCGGGGCCGGCCCGGGACCCGGGGCGGGAGCGGCGCGGGGTGGCCGGGCCGCGGCTCGCCGCCTCCGTGCCGTACGGCCTGTTCGGGCTGGGCACCGGCGGGCTCGTCCTGTACGCCGCGATCGGTGACGTGCTGGGCGGGGGCGCGGCGGCGGGCGTGGCCGCGCCCACCGCCGTGGCGCTCACCCTGTCCATGGGGCCCGCCGAATGGCTGCTGCACCGGTTCCGCAGCGAGAGCCTCGCCGGGCTGCGGGCCTCCACCAGCACCGGCGCCTTCCGCCGGGCCACGGCCACCACGCTGGCGCTGTGCCTCACCGTCTACCTGGCGGTGCTGCTGGCCCTCGCCGTGACCGGCTCCCTGCTGTGGCCGGGCGCCCCCGACATCGGCGGCATCCGGCTCGCCTCGCTGCTGCTGATCGGTACGGTGCTGTGGGCCGCCCTGCTGCTCCAGTCGTTCGGGGCGGTGCTCAGCGCCTCGGTGGTCTGCGGGGCGGCGACCGCCGCGCAGACGGTGGCACTGGCGACCGGCACGGGGGACCCGGACCTGATCGGCGCGGGAGTCGCCGGGGTGGCCGCCGTGGTACTGGCCGTCCTGGGGGCCGTCCTGCTGGGGCGGGCGACCGCACACCGCACGTAGAAACAGAAGGAAACGCACGTGGACCTGCTGGTGCCCTACTACGAGCATCCCGCCGTACGCCCCGCGGAGTGGGACGCCCTGATCGCCGCCGCCCCGCTGCTGTACGGCGTGGTGCTCAACCCGGCGAGCGGCGCCGGCACGGCGCCCGACCCGGCGTTCGTCACGGTCGCGGACCGGCTGAGGGCGGCCGGCGTGTGCGTCCTCGGCTACACCGACACCGACTACGGCCGCCGGCCGCACGCCGACGTCCTCACCGACCTGGTCCGCCACCGCGACTGGTACGGCGCCGACGGCGCCTTCCTCGACCAGGTGCCCACCGACCCCGGGGCCGTCCCGCACTACCGGCGCCTGGGCGTGGCCGCCCGCGCGGCGGGCGCCGCCACCGTCGTCCTCAACCACGGCGCCCAGCCCCACCCCTCGTACGCCGAACTGGCCGACCTGCTCGTCACGTTCGAGGGCCCGTGGGACACCTACCGGGAGCTGGACCTGCCGGTGGCGGAGCACTTCTGCCACCTGGTGTACGCGGCCCCGGCGAGTGCACGCCTCTCCACCCGGGTGAAGTGCGCGGTCCCCGGCTCCGGGGCACATCCGTGGGGAACGCTCCCCCACGCCCTGGAGTGCCCGTGAAACGCCGCGTACCGCTCCTCATCGCCGCCCTGCTGCTGACGGCCGGCTGCACCTCCACCTCCGACGACGAGCCCGGCCCGCCGCGCGCCGGGCGCTGGCGGCCCACGCCCGGCCAGCCCTGGCAGTGGCAGCTCAGCGGACGCCTGGACATGTCGGTGGACGTGCCGGTGTACGACATCGACGGCTTCGACCACCCGGAGTCCACCGTCGCCGACCTGCACCGGCGCGGCCGCAAGGTGATCTGCTACCTGTCGACCGGCGCGTGGGAGGACTGGCGTCCCGACGCCGGGAAGTTCCCCCGGGCGGTGCTCGGGAAGGGCAACGGCTGGGAGGGCGAGAGATGGCTCGACATCCGCGCCACCGACGTCCTCGAACCGCTGATGGCCGACCGCCTGGACATGTGCCGGGACAAGGGCTTCGACGCGGTCGAGCCCGACAACATGGACGGCTACGCCAACCGCACCGGCTTCCCCCTCACGGCCGCCGACCAGCTCCGCTACAACCGCCTCGTCGCCCGCCTCGCGCACGACCGCGGCCTCGCGGTGGGCCTGAAGAACGACCTGGACCAGATCCCCCAGCTCCTGGACGACTTCGACTTCGCGGTCAACGAGCAGTGCGCCGAGCACGACGAGTGCCCGGCGCTCAGCCCGTTCATCGAGGCGGACAAGGCCGTGTTCCACGTGGAGTACGAGCTTCCGACGCACGCGTTCTGCCCGGAGGCCGAGCGGCTGCGGCTGAGCTCGATGCTGAAACGGTACGACCTGGGCGCCTGGCGGAAACCCTGCTGACGGCCCTAGGCCGTGTCCCTAGGCGGGGCTGACGTTCTCCGCCTGCGGACCCTTGGGCCCCTGGGTCACGTCGAACTGGACCTTCTGGCCCTCCTGGAGCTCACGGTACCCGGAGGCGTTGATCGCCGAGTAGTGGACGAACACATCGGGTCCGCCGCCGTCCTGCTCGATGAAACCGAAGCCCTTCTCGGGGTTGAACCACTTCACGGTGCCGGTAGACATGCTGATCGATCTCCTTCGTTCCTTCTTCCGCCGTCTACCGGGCTTCGAGGTACTTCAAACGCCGGTTCAGCCGAATGCGCCGAAGGTCAGGACGACCAGCGTCGCCGTGGCCGCGGTTTCCTCCACCGCGCCGAAGACATCACCGGTCACCCCGCCGAAGCGGCGCACGCAGCGGCCCAGCAGCCATTGGGCCGCCGCCAGGGCCCCCGCCGCCGCCACGACATGACGCAGCGCCCCGTACGGGCCGTCCAGCGCCGCGCCCGCCCCGGCCGCCGCGGCCAGGACCAGCAGGGCCACGGCCAGTGCGGCGCGCGCCGGGACGGTGCCCGCCACGACCGCGCCCAGCCCCTCGGGCCGGGCCGCCGGGACGCCGGCGCGGGAGGCGAGGGTGAGCGCCAGGCGGGCGACCGTGCCGGCGACGACCGCGCCCGCCGTGCCCTGCGCCCAGCCCCGGTCCGCGTACAGCTCGTGGAGCGCGGCGACCTGGGCGAGGAGCACGAACAGCAGGGTGATGACCCCGAACGGCCCGATGTCCGACTGCTTCATGATCCGCAGCGCGTCCTCGGCTGGCTTGCCGCTGCCCAGCCCGTCCGCGGTGTCGGCCAGCCCGTCCAGGTGCAGGCCCCGGGTCAGGACGGCGGGCACGGCGGCACACGCCACCGCGGCGAGCAGCGGCCCCCCGCCGGCCAGCCCGGTCAGGCCCCCGGCCGCCGCTGCCGCGGCGCCCACCACCAGTCCGGCGAACGGGGCCCACAGCATCCCGGCGCGGGCGGCCTCCCGGTCCCAGCGGGTCACCCGGACGGGCAGCACGGTGAGGGTGCCGAAGGCGAAACGTATGCCGTCGACGCTCGTACGGCCGCGGCTACGGGTGCGGGAAGTGGTCACCGCGCGCAGGGTAGTCGGTAGGACGCCGGAATCTGGAGCGGGTGGCATGGGGCACTGGTTCTACCGCAACATCGTCGAGCCGGGGAAGCTCCCGCTGCTGGTCGCCCTGGCGTCCTTCGTGCTGACCTTCCTGATCACCCGGACCGTCACCCGGCTGATCCGGGCGGGGAAGGGCCCCTTCCGCAACGTCCGGCCCGGCGGGCTGCACATCCACCACGTGGTGCCCGGCATCGTGCTCACCCTGATCGGTGGTTTCGGCGTGGTCGCGGTGGGGCGGCACGAGGCCGGGGCCATCGTCTTCGCGGTGCTCCTGGGGATGGGCGCGGGACTCGTCCTCGACGAGTTCGCGCTGATCCTCCACCTCGACGACGTCTACTGGACCGAGCAGGGCCGCCAGAGCGTGGAGGTCGTGGTCCTCACCACGGCGCTGCTCCTGCTGGTCCTCGCCGGCTTCTCGCCGTTCGGCGTCGACGAGGTCAGCCCGCAGGAGCGGCAGGGCCGGGGCAGTTTCATCCTCACCCTCGTCCTGAACTTCCTGTTCGTGCTCATCGCCCTGTTCAAGGGCAAGTTCAGGATGGCGATCCTCGGCCTGTTCCTGTCGCCGGTCGCCGTCTTCGGGGCACTGCGCCTGGCCCGGCCCGGCTCCCTGTGGGCCCGCCGTTTCTACCGCAACCGGCCCAGGGCCCGGGCGAAGGCGGGGCTGCGGGCCTTCCACCACGACCGGCGCTGGGACAGCGCCAGGCGCCGGTTCCAGGACCTGATCGCGGGCGCCCCCGACCGCGTACTGCCCTCGCGCCGCCAGCCGGACGCCGTCCCCCCGCCGTCCGGCGCCTCGGTGGACGTCCCCCCGTCGTCCGGCGCATCGGTGAAGGACCCTCCGCCGGACGGCCACCGGTCCGGCGACCGCCCGGCGGCCGGCGGTCCACCGGCCGACGACCCGCCGCCGGAACCCCCCGCCGGGGGCCCGCCCCCGCCCGGCCGGCGCTGACGCCACGACCCCACCGCGCAGACCACCAGCACCGCCGCGATCGCCGCCAGGTGCTCCTTGCCCGCCAGGTTGCACTTGACCAGCACCTCGACCACCATCGCCGCGATCACCGCACCGCCCGTCACCCAGGCCCGGTGACGCCAGCACAGGAACACCGCGAGCCCCACGACCGCCGCCGAGGGACCGGTGTCCACGACCCGTGCGTCCTCGGCGGGCAGCCCCAGCGGGCTGTCCGGGCCGAGCGCGATGCCCAGCCGGGCGTACATGGTCCCGGCCAGTGTCGCCGCGTACGCGATCAGCAGCGTCCGCCGCCGGCCCAGACACGTCTCGGCCAGCCCGAACACCACCAGCACCTGCGCCAGCGCGCCCCACACCGGCAGGTCGAGCGCCGGGACGAACAGCGACAGGGGGGTGCGCAGCAGCGCCGGCAGCAGCGGGTCCTCGGCCCGTACGGAACCTATTCGCTGGACGAACCCGTACCCCCAGGACTGGTTCTGCACGATCTGGAAGACGGCCGTCAGGCACACCGCCCCCAGCGTCATGGCGACCGCCCGCCACGACCGGGTCACCAGGGCCGTGCGCACGGCCGCGTACAGCGGCCCCCACTCGCGGCGGGCGAACCGTCTCAACGCCGTCGGCCTTCCAGGTGCCGGTGCATCCACTTGGGCAGGCCGGGAGCCTCCAGGAACCCCTCCGCGCGGCCTGCGGCCAGCCCGATGCGCAGCAGGTCGGAACTCTTCTCGAAGAGCATGAATCGCGGCTCCCAGATCGGTCGGTACTTGGCGTTGGCGCGGTACAGCGACTCGATCTGCCACCAGCGGGAGAAGAAGCTCAGCAGGGAGCGCCACAGTCGCAGCACGGGGCCCGCCCCGAGCTTCGCACCACGTTCGAAGACCGACCTGAACATCGCGAAGTTGAGCGAGACCTGCGTGATCCCGATCTCTCCGGCGCGCTGGAGGAGTTCGATGACCATGAACTCCACCAGGCCGTTCTCGGCGTTCCGGTCCCGCCGCATGAGGTCCAGCGACAGGCCCCGGGGCCCCCACGGCACGAAGGACAGCAGGGCGCGGGCCACGCCGTCGGCGTCGGAGCACTCCAGCATCACGCAGCGCCCGTCGGCCGGGTCGCCCAGCCGCCCCAGCGCCATCGAGAAGCCCCGCTCGGTGGCGCCGTCGCGCCAGTCGTCGGCCAGCTCCAGCAGGGCGGCCATCTCCGCGGGCGGGATGTCCTCGTGGCGGCGGATCCGCACCTGGTACCCGGCCCGCCGTACCCGGTTGTACGCCTGCCGGACGGTCCGCATCGCCCGCCCGTCCAGGGTGAACTCGGCCGTCTCCACGATCGCCTCGTCGCCCAGTTCCAGGGCGTCCAGGCCGTGCCGGGCGTAGACGGTGCCCGCCTCCTCGCCGGCACCCATCACGGCCGGGATCCAGCCGTGCTCCCGCGCCTCGGCCAGCCACGGTCCGATCGCCCCCGGCCAGGCCTCCGGGTCGCCGATGGGGTCGCCGGAGGCGAGCGAGACGCCGCTGACGACGCGGTAGGCGACGGCCGCCTTGCGGCTGGGCGACCACATCACGCTCTTCTCGCGGCGGAGCGCGAAGTAGCCGAGGGAGTCGCGCTCCCCGTGCCGTTCCAGCAGCGCCCGCAGGTCCGCCTCGTCCCCTTCGTCCAGCGGGTCGACGGCCCGGCGGGAGCGGAAGGCGGCGTACAGCACCGAGACCAGCAGCAGCGTGGACAGGATGTTGATGACGATGTCGACCCAGCCGGGCGTCACGATGTCGGGGGCGGTGTCGGTGGCGAGGGTGACCGAGCGCAGGACGCCGTAGCGCCACCGTTCGAGGAAGGTCGAGGCGGTGGTGTCGGTCGTGGTGACGAGCAGGGCGGCGAGCAGCGAGGTGACGAGCAGTCCGCCCACGGCCACCACCGTGGCCAGCCACGGATTGGAGCGGTCGCCCTTGGCGTAGAACTCGCGGCGGCCCAGCACCAGCGCCAGCACGAACGCGGCGGTCAGGACCAGGGAGACCCAGTTCTGCCCGTGCCCGCGGATCTCGGGGAACGCCATGGCGACGGCGAAGAGCAGCAGGAACAGGCCGCTGAGGACCAGGTTGAGGATCCACGCGGCGCGCTTGCGCCGGCGCATGGTGATCGCCAGGAAGAGCGTGAAGGCGCCGGAGGCGAAGCCGGCGGTCAGCAGGTACGGGGTGAAGTAGTCGTCCGAGTTGTGGCGCCGCAGGTCCTGGCCGAAGGAGACCCAGACGGCGCCGAGGAGGTTGACGAACGTGACGGCCCGCAGGTACCAGACGGCGAAGGCTGCGGAGCGCCGTGAGCGGGCGGTGCCGCCGGGTGCCGCGGCGGGGTGATCGGTGGACGCGGACAACCGGACCTCTCCCATGAAACGCGATCATATGGGGCATCGCATGACATGGCGGGCCACCGGTGCGGCCGCCCCCGCCGGGCCGGTGGGGGCGGCCGCACCGGGGTGCGCCTCAGTTCTCGCGCGGCAGATCCCGCTCCGGCAGATCCGCCGCGCCCTCCGCGCCCGCCGCGCCCGCCGCGTCCTCCGCGTCCTCCGCGTGGTCCTTTTCCGCCCGGTCCTTCTCGGGCAGCTCGGCCGCGAAGGCCGCCGCCGCCCGTACGAGGGGAAGTGCCAGCAATGCCCCGGTTCCTTCCCCTACGGTGACGCCATGGTCGAGCAGCGGGTTGAGCGCCATCCGGTCCAGCGCCTTCGACTGAGCCGGCTCCCCGCTCACCTGGCCCGCCAGCCACCAGTCCGGCGCCCGGAACGCCGCACGCTGCGCCACCAGCGCGCACGCCGCCGACACCACACCGTCCAGGATCACCGGCATCCGCCGCACCGCGCTCTGCAACAGGAACCCGGTCGTCGCCGCCAGGTCCGCCCCGCCGACCGCCGCCAGCAGCTCCAACTGGTCGCCCAGCACCGGCCGGGCGCGGCGCAGCGCGTCACGGATCGCCGCGCACTTGCGCATCCACGCCAGGTCGTCGATCCCCGCACCGCCCCGCCCCGTCACCACCGAGGCGTCCGTGCCGCACAGGGCGGCGATCAGCGTGGAGGCGGGGGTCGTGCCGCCCACGCTGAGGTCGCCGAGCACGACCAGATCGGTGCCCGAGTCGGCCTCCTCGTCGGCGATCGCCATCCCGAGCCGTACGGCCCGCTCGGCCTCCTCGGGGGTCAGGGCGTCCTCGACGTCGATGCGGCCGCTGCCGCGCCGCACCCGGTGCCGCACCACATCGGCGGGCAGCAGCTCCGGGTCGCAGTCCAGCCCGGCGTCCACGACGCGCACCGGCACGCCCGTGCACCGTGCCAGCACGGCCACCGGGCTCGCCCCGTCCAGCACGGCGCGCACCAGCTCGTACGTGCTTCCCGCGGGCCGGCCGGACACGTCCAGCCCGGCCACCCCGTGGTCACCGGCGAACAGCACCACGCGCGGCCGCTCCACGGGCCGCACCGGCACCGCCCCCTGCGCGGCCGACAGCCACTCGCCCAGCTCGTCGAGACGCCCGAGCGCCCCGGGCGGTACGACGAGACGCTCCCGGCGTTCCTCGGCGTCACGCCGCGTACCGCTGTCGGGGCGCTCGATCAGATCGGAGAAGTCGTCGAGATTCAGCCTGCTCATTCGCTGAACAGTACCGGTCACCCCCGCAGCACGAGGGCCTGCCCGGAGACCACCAGCAGCACGTGCTCGCACTCGTCGGCGAACGCCGCGTTCAGCCGCCCCAGCTCGTCCCGGAACCGCCTGCTGCCCGCGTCGGCGGGCACGATGCCGGCGCCCACTTCGTTCGTCACCGCGACCACCGTGCGGGGCGTGCCGCGCACCGCCGCGACCAGCTCCGCCACCCGCTCGCGCACCTCCCGCTCCCCGGTCGCGGCCCAGACGCCGTCGTCCCACGCCCCGGCCCGGTCCATCGCGTCGGTCAGCCACAGCGCCAGGCAGTCGATCAGCAGCGGCGGTCCGTCCTCGCGCAGCAGCGGGGCCAGTTCGCACGTCTCCTCCGTACGCCACGACCCCGGCCGCCGGTCCCGGTGGGCGGTCACCCGGGCCGCCCACTCGGTGTCGCCCTCCCGCTTGCCGCTCGTCGCCACGTACACCACGTCGGGAAACGCCTCCAGGCGCCGCTCGGCCTCCAGCGACTTGCCCGACCGGGCCCCGCCCGTGACCAGCGTGCGCCGGGGGACGTCGGGCACCTCGTGGTACTCGCCCACGACCAGCGTCGTCCCGTCCGGCACCGCCCGTGCCCCGGCCGCGGCCAGGCGCCGGTCCAGCTCGCCGCCGGACGGCACGTCGTGGTCCAGATGCGCCGCCACCACGTCGGTCGCCGGCCCCACGCCCCCGGCGGCCCGCAGCCGGGCCGGCCCGTCCGGCCGGGCGACCACGTCGGCGACCACCAGGTCGTACGGCCGCGCCGCCTCGGCGAACCCGGCCGGGGCGCCCCCGGGCGGCAGGTACAGCAGCCGCAGCCCCTCGGGCGACGTCACCTCGTACCCCGTACCGGGGGAGTCCATCGGCACGGCCCGCACCCGGTGCCCGCTGATCAGCGTCAGCTCCCGCCCGTCCGGCACCCGCCCCGCCGCGGGCAGCCCGGGCGGCAGCTCCAGCGCGGGCCCGTCGTGCGGGTGGGTGAGCAGCACCTGGCGTACGGCGGTCAGCGAATGCCCCGCCCGGGCGGCGGCCAGCGCCGCACCGGGCGTCAGGTCGAGCAGCAGCGCCCCGTCCACGAGCAGCGCCGTGGCGGCACGCGCCCGGCTGCCGCGGGCGGTGGCGCAGGCCGCGCAGGGGCAGTCGGGGCGGGGCAGGCCGTCGGGGGCGCCGGTACCGAGCAGTGTCACTTCCACGGGACGATCCTCCCGCGTCCCCGCGCGGGGTGCGCGCCCGGCTACGCTGCGGGCAGGAAACCGATCATCTGGAGGTCCACATGGCATGGACGTGGCGGTTCGAGGGGCCCGACGGCGCGGAGGTCCGGCCGGCGGTCGAGCCGGAGGAGTTTACCACGCAGGGCGACGCGGAGTCCTGGATCGGCGAGACCTGGAAGGACCTCCTGGACGGCGGCGCCGAACAGGTCACGCTCTTCGAGGACGGCACGGAGATCTACCGCATGAGCCTCCGCGCCGCGGCCGAGTCCTGACCACTGCCTGAAAGGGCGGGCCGCCCTCCGGGGCGCCCGCCCCCGGGCCCGCGCGGCGGCCCGGCGCCGCACCCGACGCGCCGGGCCCGCGCCGGGTGTCAGATCTCGCCCAGGGTGACCCGGGCCGTGGCCGGGCGGCCGCCGCGGGTGTAGGTCACCGTCACCTCGTCGCCCGGTTCCGCCGAGGCCAGGGCCTCCAGCAGGGACGTCATCGTGGTGATGGGAGTGCTGTTCAGCCGGGTGATGATGTCGCCCGCCCGGAGGCCCGCGTCCGCCGCCGCCCCGCCCCGCGACACCTCGACGATCGCGACGCCGCCCGGCCGGTAGTCGTCGGTCAGGACGGTACGGCCGGTGATGTTCAGGGCCGCCCGGCCCGAGTCCGTGACCCGCCCGGTCTTCACGATCTGGTCGACGACCGTCCGCACCATGGACGCGGGGATCGCGAACCCGATACCCGGCGCCGCGCTGCCACCGAGCTGCGGGTCGGCCGCTGCGAGCGTCGGGATGCCGATCACTTCGCTGTCCAGGTTGACCAGCGCGCCACCGCTGTTGCCCGGATTGATCGCGGCGGACGTCTGCACCATGTTGCCGATCGTCGCGCCCGTACCGCCGGCCGACCGGCTCTCGCTGACGGTCCGTCCGGTGGCCGAGACGATGCCCTGGGTGACGCTGCCGGACAGGCCCAGCGGCGAGCCCATGGCCAGGACGATCTGGCCGACCTCCACCTTCGACGAGTCGCCGAACGCCGCCGGCTTCAGCCCCGCGGGGCGCCGGGCCAGTTTGATGACGGCCAGGTCCTGCTCCGGGTAGCTGGACACCAGCTCGGCGGTCATGGGCTCCTCACCCGTCGCCACGGTGACCTTGAACGTCCGCTCCCCGCCGACGACGTGGGCGTTGGTGACGATGTGGCCCTGCTCGTCGTAGACGACGCCGGAGCCGAGGCTGTCCCGCGCCTCGATCTGCACGACCGACGGGAGGACGTTCCTGATCGCGTCGCGGTAGTCGTCCTCCAGCTCGGCCGCCCTGCCGGCCGTCCTCCCGGCGGCCCGCCCCGCCGCCGGCACCGCGGGTGCCGCCGCACGGGCCGTCGCCCCCGCGCCCGGCGACGACGGGCCGGCCGAGCAACCGCCCACCAGGGCGGCCGCGCACACCGCGGACGTCAGGGGCGCGAGCACACGAAGGGCATCCATGTCCGGAATATCCCTTTCGCCCCGGCGGCACGGCGCCCGCTGCGCACCCGTCCAGGGGGTCCCTCGGGTCACCCCCCGGCGGTCGCCCCCGGCACCCGGTCCGTCAGCCCCGCACCCCGCACAGGTGCAGCAGCGCCGCCACCCGGCGGTACGGATCGGTGCGGCCCGCGCGGTCCTCGGCGGCCAGCAGCCGCTCCAGCTCCTCCGCGGCGGGGAGCCCCTCCTCGTTGGGCACGTTGTCGGTGAAGACCCGCACCCCGTACCAGGCCTGGAGCGGCGCCGCGATCCCGGCGAGCGTCGCCGTCAGCGTCTCCAGCCGGTCGGCCCGCACCGGCAGCCCGAGCCGGTTGACGTAGGCGTCCGACTCGAACGCCGCCAGCGTGCCCGGCCAGTCCCCGGCCAGCCCCGGCCGCATGGCCAGCGCGTCCGCGTTCCGTACGAGCAGCGACAGCAGACCGCCGGGCGCCAGCATCCGGGCGAGCCCCGCCAGCATGGCGTCGGGCTCCTCCACGTACATCAGCACACCGTGGCACAGCACCACGTCGAAGCTGCCCGGCAGGAAGTGCACACCGGTCTCCCGGCCGTCCCCCTCGATCAGCCGGACCCGCTCCCGGATGCCCGCCGGCTCCGACGCCAGCGCCTCCCGGGCGGCCTTCAGCATCTCCGGGTCGGACTCCAGGCCGGTGAGGGTGTGCCCGGCCCGGGCCAGGCGCAGCGCCTGGGTGCCCTGGCCCATGCCGACGTCGAGTATCCGCAGCCGCTGCCCCACCGGGTAGCGGGCGGCTATCTGCTCGTCGAGCTGGCGTGCGACGAGCTCCTGGCGGACCGTGTTGCGCAGTCCGCCGAGCCCGCCCAGCCACTCCGCCCCCGCGCCTCCGAAGCCGGAGACCAGGCTGGTCAGGGCCGCTCTCCGCGCTTGACCTGCGGCTTGGGCAGCCGCAGCCGGCGCAGTTGGAGCGTACGCATCAGGCCGTACGCCACGGCGCCGCGCTTGGGCTCGTCCGGGTAGCGCGCGTTGAGCTGCTTCTTCAGCCGGATGGAGATGCCGATCGAGTCGACCACGATCAGGGCGATCACGGCGAGCCACAGCAGCAGGGCGGTGTTCTTCACCTGCGTGTTCGGCAGGCTGGACAGCACCAGGATCACGACCGCCAGCGGCAGGAAGAACTCGGCGACACAGAAGCGCGAGTCCACGAAGTCGCGGACGAAGCGGCGGACCGGACCCTTGTCCCGGGCCGGCAGATATCGCTCGTCGCCGCTTGCCAGTGCCTGGCGCTGCTTGGCGAGGTCCGCGCGGCGCGCCTCGCGCTGCCGGCGCATGGCCTCCTTGCGGTCGGTCGGCACGGTCTGTGCACGGCGGCGCTGCGTCTGGGCCTCACTCCGCTTCGGGGTCGGGCGGCCCTTGGGGGCCTGGGGATCGCGGGGCTGCTTGGAGAGGTCCGCCGTCACCTGGTCGGTGGGGGCCTTCTCATCCTTCGAACGGCTACGGAACACAAAGCCCAAGGGTACGGGGTGCGCCGCATGGACCCCAGCCCGGCGGGGAACGATCCGGCAACGGCCTGCGTCCCCCGGAGAGGGATCCCTACTCCTTGCGCCGGAGCGAAGCCGCCCGCAGTCGTCCTTGGGGAGGAGCGCATCGGCGCCCGAACAGTGCGGTAATGGATGTGGGGCCCGTACTGTGGGTTCTGTTGGGTGCTGGAGCCGAAGTCCGTCAGAAGGGGGCGCGCGAAGCCCATGAGCGGTGTCATGAAGCGTATGGGGATGATCTTCCGCGCGAAGGCAAACAAGGCCCTTGACCGGGCCGAGGATCCGCGCGAGACCCTCGATTACTCGTACCAGAAGCAGCTCGAGCTGCTTCAGAAGGTACGCCGCGGCGTCGCCGACGTGGCGACCTCGCGCAAGCGCCTGGAGCTTCAGCTCAACCAGCTCCAGGGGCAGTCCGCCAAGCTGGAGGACCAGGGCCGCAAGGCGCTGGCGCTCGGCCGTGAGGACCTGGCGCGCGAGGCGCTGTCCCGCCGGGCCGCGCTCCAGCAGCAGGTCACGGACCTGGAGACGCAGCACCAGACCCTCCAGGGCGAGGAGGAGAAGCTGACGCTCGCCGCCCAGCGCCTCCAGGCCAAGGTCGACGCCTTCCGTACGAAGAAGGAGACCATCAAGGCCACGTACACCGCCGCCCAGGCGCAGACCCGGATCGCCGAGTCGTTCTCCGGCATCTCGGAGGAGATGAGCGACGTCGGCGTCGCCATCCAGCGCGCCGAGGACAAGACCGCGCAGCTCCAGGCGCGGGCCGGCGCGATCGACGAACTGCTCGCCTCGGGCGCGCTGGACGACCAGTCCGGCCTCCAGAAGGACGACCTCCAGGCCGAGCTGGACCGCCTGTCGGGCGGTACGGACGTCGAGCTGGAGCTCCAGCGCATGAAGGCCGAGCTGGCCGGCGGCACCACCCCGCAGCAGGCCATCGAGGGCGGTGCCGGCACCCCGCAGGACCAGGCCCGGCAGCAGTCGCAGTCCCCGACCCGGTTCGACAAGAGTTAAGGACGGCGCGTCATGATCGTCAGGATCATGGGGGAGGGCCAGGTGAGGCTGGCGGACAGCCACTTCGCCGAGCTCAACAAGCTGGACGACGAACTGCTCGGGGAGATGGAGGGCGGCGACGGCGAGGGCTTCCGCCGCACCCTCCACGCCCTGCTGGACACGGTGCGCCAACTCGGCGAGCCCTTGCCGGACGACGCGCTCGAACCCTCCGAACTGATCCTGCCGGCCCCGGACGCGACGCTCGAAGAGGTCCGCGCCATGCTCTCCGACGACGGCCTGATCCCCGGCTGACCCTCCGGCCCCCACCTGTGCCCCTCCCCGCCCGGCCGGGGAGGGGCACACGTGCGTCCCCCCCCTCGGGGCCCGCCCCCGCCGGGGGGTCATCACGGTCCCCGGCAGGACGTACCGTCTTCTTCCGTGACCACCCTCGAGAACCGGATCGTGCGCGGCCGGGCCTGGATGCGCGAGCACCCGCTGGCGTTCGACGGCGTCCTGGCGCTCGGCGCGCTGCTGTGCATGGTCGCCGGATCGTTCGTCGACCGGCACGGCGGGCCGCACGGCGGGCCCGACTTCGGCGGCCGTACGCCCGGCGCGGTCAGCGTGCTGCTGATGGTGACGGGCGCGGCGGCGCTGGTCCTCCGGCGCCGCAATCCGCTGGGCGTCCTGGTGTTCACCGGCGTGGTCACGCTCGTCGAGCACATCGCCCAGGACCCGCCCGCCCCCGTCGCCATGAGCGCCGTGGTCGCCCTCTACACCGTCGCGTCGCGCACCGACCGCCCCACCACCTGGCGCGTCGGGCTGCTGACGATGACCCTCCTGACGGGCGCCGCGATGCTGTTCGGCTCCGCGCCCTGGTACACCCAGGAGAACCTGGGCGTCTTCGCCTGGACCGGCATGGCCGCCGCCGCCGGTGACGCCGTCCGCAGCCGCCGCGCCTTCGTGGACGCCATCCGCGAGCGCGCCGACCGCGCCGAGCGCACCCGCGAGGAGGAGGCCCGCCGCCGGGTCGCCGAGGAACGCCTCCGCATCGCGCGGGACCTGCACGACGTCGTGGCCCACCACATCGCGCTGGTCAACGTGCAGGCGGGCGTCGCCGCCCACGTCATGGACAAGCGCCCCGACCAGGCCAAGGAGGCCCTCGCGCACGTGCGCGAGGCCAGCCGCTCCGCCCTCAACGAACTGCGCGCCACCGTCGGCCTGCTCCGCCAGAGCGGCGACCCCGAGGCGCCCACCGAACCCGCCCCCGGCCTCGGCGTCCTGGACGAGCTGCTGGACACCTTCCGCCACGCCGGCCTCCCGGTGGAGCTGGCCCGCACCGACCAGGGCCTCCCGCTCCCGGCGGCCGTCGACCTGGCCGCGTACCGCATCATCCAGGAGGCGCTGACCAACGTGCGCAAGCACGCCGGCCCGGGCGCCAGGGCCGAGGTGAGCGTCGTACGGGTCGGCCGGACCGTCGAGGTGACGGTCCTCGACGACGGCGCGCCCGGCGGGGCCCTACCCGGCGACGGCACCCCCGCCGACGGCGGCGGCCACGGCCTCCTCGGCATGCGCGAACGCGTCACCGCCCTCGGTGGCGCCCTCACCGCCGCCCCCCGCTACGGAGGCGGGTTCCGGGTCCAGGCGATACTGCCCGTCACGGCAGGGACAGGGGAGGCCACATGACCATCAGGGTGCTGCTCGCCGACGACCAGGCACTGCTCCGCAGCGCGTTCAAGGTCCTCGTGGACTCCGAGCCCGACATGGAGGTCGTGGGGGAGGCGGCGGACGGCGCGGAGGCCGTCGCGCTCGCCCGCTCGCGGCGGGCCGACGTCGTGCTGATGGACATCCGCATGCCCGGCACGGACGGTCTCGCCGCCACCCGCCTGATCAGCGCCGACCCGGACCTGGCCGGCGTCCGTGTGGTCATGCTGACCACCTTCGAGGTGGACGAGTACGTGGTGCAGTCGCTGCGCGCCGGGGCGTCCGGCTTCCTCGGCAAGGGCGCCGAGCCGGAGGAACTGCTGAACGCCATCCGCATCGCCGCCGCCGGGGAGGCGCTCCTGTCGCCCGTCGCCACCAAGGGCCTGATCGCCACGTTCCTGGCGCAGAGCGGCCACGCGGACGGCGCCGCGGGGGACGGACGGGCCTACTCCGAGCGGCTGGCCGCGCTGACCGTCCGCGAGCGGGAGGTCCTCGTCCTGGTCGCGGGCGGCCTGTCCAACGACGAGATCGCCGAGCGGCTGGAGGTCAGCCCGCTGACGATCAAGACGCACGTCAACCGGGCGATGGCCAAGCTCGGAGCCCGCGACCGCGCCCAGCTCGTCGTCACCGCCTACGAGTCAGGGTTGGTCCGCCCCAGGGTGGAGTGACCGCGTACCGCCGTGTACTCCGTTCGGTGTATGCGGGGCATAAGCAAACGGGACCTGGGGGCGACGGAACCCTCCCCTCCGTGGCTGATCGTATGAATACCCGCCGATCCGCCACAGAAGAGAGACCCCATGTCCTGGCTGTCCAGATTCAGCCTCGCGCAACGGGCCCTGATAGGGCTGATGTCGATCGTGGCGATCGTCTTCGGAGCGATCGCCATCCCCCAGCTCAAGCAACAGCTCCTGCCCTCCATCGAACTGCCGATGGTGTCGGTCCTCGCCCCCTATCAGGGCGCGTCCCCCGACGTGGTCGAGAAGCAGGTCGTCGAGCCGCTCGAAAGCTCCATCAAGGCGGTCGACGGCATCAAGGGCGTCACCTCCACCGCCAGCGAGGGCAACGCCCTCATCATGGCCACCTTCGACTACGGCGACGAGGGCACCAAGCAGCTCGTCGCCGACGTCCAGCAGGCCGTCAACCGGGCCGGCGCCCAGCTCCCCGACACCGTGGACCCGCAGGTGATCGCCGGCTCGACCGACGACATCCCGACCGTCGTCCTCGCCGTCACCTCGGGCAAGGACCAGCAGGCCCTGGCCGACCAGCTCGAGCGGACCGTCGTCCCGGCGCTGGAGGACATCGAAGGCGTCGGCCAGGTGTCGATCGAAGGCGTCCAGGACCTCCAGGTCTCCGTCACCCCGGACGACCGGAAGCTCGCGGCGGCCGGTCTGAACGCCATGACGCTGTCCGAGGCCCTCCAGGCGGGCGGCGCCACGGTACCGGCGGGCTCCTTCTCCGAAGCGGGCAAGAGCCGCACGGTCCAGGTCGGCGGCGGCTTCACCTCGCTGAAGCAGATCGAGAACCTGAGGATCAAGCCGGAGAAGGGCGACCCGGTACGCCTCGGCGACGTCGCCACCGTGAAGCAGGAGGAGTCCCGGCGGGTCTCCCTCACCCGGACCAACGGCAAGCCGAGCCTCGCGGTCATGGCCACCATGGACAAGGACGGCAGCGCCGTCGCCATCTCCGAGGCGGTCAAGGCCGAGCTGCCCGAGCTGCGCGAGGACCTGGGCGCCGGCGCCGAACTCACCGTCGTCTCCGACCAGGGCCCGGCGGTCTCCAAGTCGATCTCCGGCCTGACCACCGAGGGCGCGCTCGGCCTCCTCTTCGCCGTGATCGTCATCCTGGTCTTCCTCGCCTCCCTCCGCTCCACCCTGGTCACCGCGGTCTCCATCCCGCTGTCCGTGGTCCTCGCCCTGATCGTCCTGTGGACCCGTGACCTGTCGCTCAACATGCTCACCCTGGGCGCGCTGACCATCGCGATCGGCCGGGTCGTCGACGACTCGATCGTGGTCCTGGAGAACATCAAGCGGCACCTCGGCTACGGCGAGGAGCGGCAGACCGCCATCCTCACCGCGGTGCGCGAAGTGGCCGGCGCGGTCACCTCCTCCACCCTCACCACCGTCGCCGTCTTCCTCCCGATCGGCCTGGTCGGCGGCATGGTGGGCGAGCTGTTCGGCTCGTTCTCCCTCACCGTCACCGCGGCCCTGCTCGCCTCGCTGCTCGTCTCGCTGACCGTTGTGCCGGTCCTGTCGTACTGGTTCCTGCGCGCCCCCAAGGGGACGTCCACGGACCCGGACCGGGCGCGCCGCGAGGCCGAGGAGAAGGAGAACCGCAGCGTCCTCCAGCGCGTGTACGTCCCGGTGCTCCGCTTCGCCACCCGCCGCCGGGTCACCAGCGTGGTCCTCGCGCTCGTCATCCTCGTGGGCACCTTCGGCATGGCCCCGCTGCTGAAGACCAACTTCTTCGACCAGGGCGAGCAGGAGGTCCTGTCCATCAAGCAGGAGCTGCCCGCCGGCACCAGCCTGGAGGCGGCCGACGCGGCCGCGAAGAAGGTGGAGAAGGTTCTCGCGTCGACCGACGAGGTCAAGGACTACCAGGTCACCGTCGGCTCGTCCGGCTTCATGGCGGCCTTCGGCGGCGGTACGGGTGCCAACCAGGCCTCGTACCAGGTCACGCTCACGGACTCCGGCGCCTACGAGAAGGCCCGGGACCACATCGACGCCGAGCTGGGCAAGCTCGACGGCATCGGCGACACCACCATCGCGGCGGGCGACGGCTTCGGCAACCAGGACCTCAGCGTCGTGGTGAAGGCGGCGGACGAGGCCACCCTCAAGCGGGCCTCCGAGCAGGTCCGCGCGGAGGTCGCCGAGCTCAAGGACGTCACCGACGTCCAGAGCGACCTGTCGCAGTCCGTCCCGCGCATCTCGGTCAAGGCCAACGCCAAGGCCGCCCCGGCGGGCTTCACCGACGCCACCCTCGGCATGGCGGTCGCCCAGGCCGTACGCGGCACCCCGGCGGGCAAGGCGATCCTGAACGACACCGAGCGGGACGTCGTCGTCACCTCCGCCGCGCCCGCGACAACGCTGGCCCAGCTCCAGCGGCTGCCCCTCGGCCCGGTGAAGCTCGGCGACGTCGCCGACGTGAAGCTGGTGCCCGGCCCGGTCTCGATGACCCGCATCGACGGCGCCCGCGCCGCGACCATCACGGCCAAGCCCACCGGTGACAACACGGGCGCGGTCAGCGCCGACCTCCAGTCGAAGATCAACGCGCTCGACCTCCCGGAGGGGGCCACCGCCTCCATCGGCGGCGTCTCCGAGGACCAGGAAGAGGCCTTCGCCAACCTGGGCCTGGCGATGCTCGCGGCGATCGCGATCGTCTTCATGCTCCTGGTCGCGACCTTCAAGTCCCTGGTCCAGCCGCTGATCCTGCTGGTCTCCATCCCGTTCGCGGCCACCGGCGCGGTCGGCCTGCTGATCGCCACGGGCACGCCGATGGGCGTCCCGGCGATGATCGGCATGCTGATGCTCATCGGCATCGTGGTCACCAACGCGATCGTGCTGATCGACCTGATCAACCAGTACCGGGCCCAGGGGCTCGGGGTCGTCGAATCGGTCATCGAGGGCGGCCGCCACCGCCTCCGCCCGATCCTGATGACCGCCCTGGCGACGATCTTCGCCCTGCTCCCGATGGCGCTCGGCGTCACCGGCGAGGGCGGCTTCATCGCCAAGCCGCTGGCGGTCGTGGTGATCGGCGGTCTGGTGACCTCCACGCTGCTCACCCTGGTGCTGGTCCCGACGCTGTACGCGATGGTGGAGCTCCGCAAGGAACGCCGCCGCGCCAAGCGGGCCGCCAAGCGCGCGGCGAAGTCGGCCCCCTCCGAGGAGAGGACCCCGACCCCGGCCAACGCCTAAAAGGCCCGCCTTACAGGGCCGTCACGCGCCGAAGGGGCGCCCCCGCGACGACGCGGGGGCGCCCCTTCGGCACAGTGACGGCGACGGCCTACGGCAGCGCGAGCATCCGCTCCAGCGCCAGCTTGGCGAAGCTCTCCGTCTCCCGGTCGACCGTGATCCGGTTGACCAGGTTCCCCTCGGCCAGCGACTCCAGCGCCCACACCAGGTGCGGCAGGTCGATCCGGTTCATGGTCGAGCAGAAGCAGACCGTCTTGTCGAGGAAGACGATCTCCTTGCCCTCGTCGGCGAAACGGTTCGCCAGTCGCCGGACCAGGTTCAGTTCGGTGCCGATCGCCCACTTCGAGCCGGCCGGCGCCGCCTCCAGGGTGTTGATGATGTACTCGGTCGAGCCGACGTAGTCCGCCGCCGCCACGACCTCGTGCCGGCACTCGGGGTGCACGAGCACGTTCACCCCGGGGATCCGCTCCCGCACGTCGTTCACCGAGTCGAGCGAGAAGCGGCCGTGCACGGAGCAGTGGCCCCGCCACAGGATCATCCTGGCGTTCCGCAGTTCCTCCGCCGTCAGCCCGCCGTTCGGCTTGTGCGGGTTGTAGAGGACGCAGTCCTCCAGGGACATGCCCATGTCCCGGACGGCGGTGTTGCGCCCCAGGTGCTGGTCCGGCAGGAAGAGGACCTTCTCGCCCTGCTCGAAGGCCCAGTCCAGCGCCTTCTTGGCGTTGGAGGAGGTGCAGATCGTCCCGCCGTGCTTCCCGGTGAAGGCCTTGATGTCCGCCGAGGAGTTCATGTACGACACCGGGACGGTCACGTCCGCGACGCCCGCCTCCGTCAGCACGTCCCAGCACTCGGCGACCTGCTCGGCCGTCGCCATGTCGGCCATGGAACACCCGGCCGCCAGGTCGGGCAGCACGACCTTCTGGTCGTCCGTGGTGAGGATGTCGGCCGACTCGGCCATGAAGTGCACACCGCAGAAGACGATGTACTCCGCCTCCGGCCGCGCCGCCGCGTCGCGCGCGAGCTTGAAGGAGTCACCGGTGACGTCCGCGAACTGGATGACCTCGTCGCGCTGGTAGTGGTGCCCCAGGACGAAGACCTTGTCGCCCAGCTTCTCCTTGGCCGCGCGGGCGCGCTCGACCAGGTCGGGGTCGGAGGGGGAGGGGAGGTCACCGGGGCACTCGACTCCCCGCTCGCTCTTCGGGTCGGCCTCGCGGCCGAGCAGCAGCAGGGCGAGGGGCGACGGCTGGACGTCCAGGGGCTGGGCGGTGGTCACGTCACGCACCCTTTCTTTTCTGCGGAGAGCCTTTTCGTCTAAATGACGCTATCTATCATAACCGCTTCACGTCACTTTGACGATGGCCATAGTGTCGATGTGACACATCCCCCCTCCACAGGTCGGTGCTTGCCCGGAGCCCGGTGTGCGAGCATGAAGGGGAAAGACAAGCGCTGTGCCCGGAATGAATCCGCGGCCCCACCGGTTGCTACCGGTCGGCAAGCAGTCTCCGTACAACCCGGGAGAGAAGCAGATGTCCGTATCGGACGAGAAGACCACTGTCAGCGACGGCATCCTCCTGTCGGACGCCGCCGCGGCCAAGGTCAAGGCCCTGCTCGACCAGGAAGGCCGCGACGACCTGGCACTGCGCGTCGCCGTTCAGCCCGGTGGCTGCTCGGGCCTGCGTTACCAGCTCTTCTTCGACGAGCGCTCGCTCGACGGTGACGTCGTCAAGGACTTCAACGGCGTCAAGGTCGTCACCGACCGCATGAGCGCCCCCTACCTGGGCGGCGCCTCCATCGACTTCGTCGACACGATCGAGAAGCAGGGCTTCACCATCGACAACCCCAACGCCACCGGCTCCTGCGCCTGCGGCGACTCCTTCAGCTAAGAATTCCCGGCGCGAGCGCGAGGCGGGGGGGCCCCCCCCCCCCCCCGGCCCCCCCCCCCCCCCCGCCCCGCGCCCCCCCCCCCCCCCCCCCCCCCCCCCCCCCCCCCCCCCCCCACCCCCCCCCCCCCCGGCACCGGCCCCGCCGGCGACTCTTACAGCTAATATTGCCCGCCGCGCGCGCGCGGGGGCGCCCCCGCACCACCCCGGGGCCCCCCGCCTCCTGCCGTACGCCGGCTACCGCCGCGGCACCCGCTCGCCGCTCGCCGCGTCGACCACCTGCCGCTCACCCAGCGGCTGGTCGAGCGTCACCGTTCCGGTCAGCTCCTTGGCGATCAGGATGCAGACCCGCCCCGGCTCGACCGGCTTCTCGACCACCTTCAGCTTCACCTGGCTGCCGTTCTGCTCGGCCTTCACGGTGTACGTGCTGCACACCCCGCCCCAGAAGCGCGCGGTCAGGATCCGGCCGTCCATGCTGTACGACTCCACCTGCCGGGGCGCCTTCCCCGGCCCCGGGGTCCCGGGTGCCGCGGAGGGCTCCGGACGGGGCGTGAGCGGCGCCGGGGCGGGCGTGAGGTACTCGGGCGCCACGGCCGGGTAGGTGATCGTGAACGGCCGGGCCCCGCCCTTGGGCGCCACCTCGAACAGCCAGGACGGCACGAGCGCCGGGCGCCCCGCCGCGTAGTGCGCCGCGAGCCCGAAGACCGCCCGGGAGACCGTCACCGTGTCCTTCGCCGGCGGCACCCGGTCCGGGCCGCACGGGACGGCCGGCGCGGCCGGGTCCGCGCCCTTGGCCGCCGGGTCCGAGTCTTTCGCGGCCGGCCCGGACGGCGAGCCCGGGCCCTCCAGCGGCGCCGGGGTGGCGCACCCGCCGATGTCCCCGCCGGTGCCCACCCGGCCGTCACCGGCTCCGGAGTTCAGCCGCTCCAGCGCCGCCGCCGCGCCGATCACCGGGTACTCGTGGCTGCGGGCCGGCGCCTTCAGCCGCCCGCCGGCGCCGCTGACCGTGCCGTCCGGGGCGACCTGGACACCGGTGGACCAGCCGTACGTCGGAAGCCCGCCCACGACCGGGTCGGCGTTCACCACCCGCACCGAGCCCATCAGCTGCGTGGCGTCCAGCTCGGCGTCCCGCTGGCCCAGCGCCTCCAGCACCGGGCCGGCCGCCGCCTTGGCGGCCGCCTCGCTCACGGGCCGCCCGCCGGTGCCGCCCGGGGGCGTGCCCGTGGAACCGTCCGGGGTCGTGGCGCTCGTGGAGGGGCACTCCTTGCCCTTGACGCAGTCGTCCCCGGCCGGCGAGGTCCCGAACGTCCAGGTCCCCGGCGCCTGCCGGTCCACGTGCAGCACGGCACCCGAGCCGTCCTTGTCCGGGCCCACCTTCCACGCCGAACCGGCCGCCACGGGCGTCCCGGTCACCCCGAGGGCCTTGGCCAGCCGCGCCACCTCGTCGGCCCCGACGGTGCCCTCCGGCCGGTACACGTGGGCCGAACCGGGCCCCTTGGGCAGCGGGCCGGCGGCCCGGTAGACGACCCCGCTCGGGTCCGGCTCGCCCGGCGCGATCCCCGGCCCCGTGCCCGGTGGCGTCCCCGGCCCGGGACCGCTCTCGGTGTGACCGTCCAGGGCCAGCGGCGGCGGCCGCGTGCCCTCCGCCGCGGGGACGCCGTCGCTGCGGGCGTCACCCTCCGACGCGACCGTGGCGAAGTACGCGCCGCCGCCGCCGGCGATCAGCACGGCCGCCGCCACCGAGGCGACGGCCAGCGGCGAACGCCTCCGGCGAGGGGTGTCCTGTGTCGGCTCCGCGGCCGGCTCCGGCTCCGTACTGCTCACCGCAATGCTCCTTCGTACGCCCTGGCCCGTTGACGGGAGACACCCCTGGGACGGAACGGAGCGGCGGGCGGTTCCCTCGGTGCGCCCGGGCGGGGGAGCGCCCGGGCGGGCCCGCGGGTGCCGGGGGACGGCCGTGCCTCAGGCGCCGTACTCCGGAGTGGCGGCGATCAGCCGCGCCGAGGCGGGCGGGACGACCACCCCGTGGATGAGCGACGGCGACACGGGGGCGGGCGCCGGCACGGCCTCCGCCGGGTCCACCCAGTGCGGCACCATGCGCGCGCTGTCCCCGCGCAGCTCGGCGAGGCTCACATCGGACTCGTACTGCTCTCGCGGAACGCTGAAGTTGGACATGTACGCACCGTACGCACGCGAGAGCCGACCGAAAAAGACCTACTATCGGGTAGTTTCCGCGTGTGGGGGGTGCCGGCGACCCGGTAGCGTGAACCGTCAACTCCACCTTCCCGCAGGAGCGCCCAGCCGTGCGTATCGCAGTCACCGGCTCCATCGCCACCGACCACCTCATGACCTTCCCCGGCCGATTCGCCGACCAGCTGGTCGCCGACCAGCTCCACACGGTCTCCCTCTCCTTCCTGGTCGACAACCTCGACGTGCGCAGGGGAGGGGTGGCGGCCAACATCTGCTTCGGCATGGGGCAGCTCGGCACCCGCCCCATCCTGGTCGGGGCGGCGGGTTCCGACTTCGACGAGTACCGCGCCTGGCTCGACCGGCACGGCGTGGACACCGGCTCCGTGCGGATCTCCGAGGTGCTGCACACCGCGCGCTTCGTGTGCACCACGGACGCCGACCACAATCAGATCGGCTCCTTCTACACCGGCGCCATGAGCGAGGCCCGGCTGATCGAGCTGAAGGCCGTCGCCGACCGCGTCGGCGGCCTGGACCTGGTGTCGATCGGCGCGGACGACCCCGAGGCGATGCTCCGCCACACCGAGGAGTGCCGGACGCGGAACATCCCGTTCGCCGCCGACTTCTCGCAGCAGATCGCCCGCATGGACGGCGACGAGATCCGCACCCTCCTGGAGGGCGCGACCTACCTCTTCTCCAACGAGTACGAGAAGGGGCTGATCGAGTCCAAGACCGGCTGGACCGACGAGGAGATCCTCGCCCGGGTCGGCCACCGCGTCACCACCCTCGGCTCGCGGGGCGTCCGGATCGAGAGGACCGGCGAGCCGGTCATCGAGGTCGGCTGCCCCGACGAGGAGGCCAAGGTCGACCCGACCGGTGTCGGCGACGCCTTCCGGGCCGGCTTCCTGTCCGGCCTGTCCTGGGGCGTGGGCCTTCAGCGCGCCGCCCAGGTCGGCTGCATGCTGGCCACCCTGGTCATCGAGACGCTCGGCACCCAGGAGTACACCCTGAGCCGCGCCCACTTCATGGACCGCTTCACCAAGGCATACGGCCACGAGGCCGCCACCGAGGTCCAGGCCCACCTCCCGTAACCACGGCGGGACGCCCCCGCGCGGTGTCTCAGGACGTCCGGCGGACCACGTACGCCGTTCCGTGGTCCGCCGGCCGCTCGCCCACGTACTCCTGGCCGCGCATCCCGCACCACGCCGGGATGTCCAGACGGGCCGCCTCGTCGTCGGAGAGAACCGTCACGGTGCCGCCCACCGGGACGTCACCGAACACCTTGGCCAGCTCGATCACCGGGATCGGGCACCGCCGGCCGAGGGCGTCCACCACCAGGGACTCCTCGCCCCCGGCGGCGGACCGCGGGACGGGCGCGCCGAACCGTTCCCGGATCCCCGCCACCACGCCCGGCAGCACCTCCAGGAACCGCTCCACGTCCGCCTCCGCCGTACCGGACGGCAGGGACACCCGGACATTGCCCTCCGACAGCACGCCCATCGCCCGCAGGACGTGGCTGGGCGTCAGCGTCGAACTCGTGCACGACGAACCGGAGGAAACGGAGAAACCGGCCAGGTCCAGCTCGTGCAGCAGGGCCTCCCCGTCGACGTAGAGGCACGAGAAGGTCACGAGGTGGGGCAGGCGCCGCACCGGGTCGCCGACCACCTCCACGTCCGGCACCGACTCCGCCACCCGGGCCCGGATCCGGTCCACCAGCGCCCGCAGCCGCCCGGCCTCCGTGCCGGCCTCCGCGCGCACCGCCCGCAGCGAGGCCGCCGCCGCCACGATCCCGGGGATGTTCTCGAAGCCGGCCGACCGCCCCGACTCCCGCTCGTCGGCCGGGCCTTGGGGCGCGAACCGGACACCCTTGCGGACCACCAGCAGCCCCACCCCCGCCGGTCCGCCCCATTTGTGGGCACTCGCCGTGAGCAGGGACCAGTCGCCCGGCACCGGACCCCACGCCAGCGACTGGGCGGCGTCCACCAGCAGCGGGACCCCCGCCTCCCGGCACGCCGCCGCGACCTCGGCCACCGGCTGCTCGGTGCCGACCTCGTGGTTGGCCGACTGGAGGCAGGCGAGCGCCGTGTCGTCCCGCAGCGCGGCGGCGTACGCCTCCGGTGCCACCCGCCCGGCCCGGTCGACCGGCACCTCGGTCACGGTCCCGCCGTCCGCCTCGTGCGCGGCGGCCGCGTGCAGCACCGACGAGTGCTCCACCGCCGACACGGCCAGGTGCCGGCCCACCCGCCGGCGCCCCGCGAGCGCCCCGGCAACCCCGGAGTGCACCGCGCGCGTCCCCGAAGGGGTGAACACGAGCTCGTCGGGACGGCACCCCACCGCCTCGGCGGCCGCCTCCCGCGCCGCGTCCAGCAGCAGCCGGGCACGCCGTCCCTCCCGGTACAGCCGTGCGGGGTCGGCCCACCCCTCGTCCAGCGCGGCCTGGAGGGCCTGGCGGGCCACCGGGTGGAGGGGGGCGGAGGAAGCGGAATCGAAGTAGGACACACCGACACGCTAACTCCGGTGGGCCCGTACCCGGGTGCCGCCGGGGCCCGGCCCGCTCGCGACCTCAGGAAATGCCGCTCCGGACACCCCTTCGGGGTGCCCTGCGGCGCGTTGGGCACCCTCCCCGCGCGACCCCAAATAGCGTCCAGTAGGGTTTGGTCCGCATAAACATCCAAACCCCTGCCCGCGTCAGGGCCGGCGACCGACCAGCGTGACGGCCGCAGCCGACCGCGCGGGCGAGACTCTCGGGAAGGCGCTACGTGAGTCCCAACGGCTCCGACCGCTCGTCGCGGCGCCCGATGCGGCGGAAGCTGCCGCAGGTGCTGACTGCGGGCCTGATCCTGGCTACCGCCTCCGGTTGCTCGTACAACTGGGAGGACTTCCCCCGCCTTGGTATGCCCACCCCGGTGACGGAGGAGGCCCCGCGGATCCTCTCCCTCTGGCAGGGCTCGTGGGCGGCTGCGCTCGCCACGGGCGTGCTGGTCTGGGGCCTGATCCTGTGGAGCGTCATCTTCCACCGGCGCAGCCGCACCAAGGTCGAGGTTCCTCCGCAGACCCGGTACAACATGCCCATCGAGGCGCTGTACACGGTGACCCCGCTCATCATCGTCTCGGTGCTCTTCTACTTCACCGCGCGCGATGAGTCGAAGCTCCTGGCCCTCTCCAACAAGCCGGCCCACACCATCAGCGTGGTGGGCTACCAGTGGAGCTGGGGCTTCAACTACATCGAGAACGTCGACGGCAAGGCGGACACGGGAAGCAAGCCCGCCTCGCAACTCGCCGTCGTTCCTGACAAGTACCAGAAGCAGTTCCCCCAGGGGGCCGAAGGCGTCTACGACTACGGCATCCCCGGCACGCGGAACCCGCAGACCGGCAACCCGGGCCCGACCCTGTGGCTGCCGAAGGGTGAGAAGGTCCGGTTCATCCTGACCTCCCGTGATGTCATCCACTCGTTCTGGGTCGTCCCCTTCCTGTTCAAGCAGGACGTCTTCCCCGGCCACAACGTGAACGTGTTCGAGGTGACCGCGACGCAGGAGGGCACCTTCAAGGGCAAGTGTGCCGAGCTCTGCGGCGTCGACCACTCCCGGATGCTCTTCAACGTCAAGGTGGTCTCCCCGGAGCGCTACCAGCAGCACCTGAAGGAGCTGGCCGAGAAGGGGCAGACGGGTTACATCCCGGCGGGCATGGCGATCACCGACTCGGCCAGGAACTCGGAGAGCAACCAACTGTGAGCATCCTCAACGAACCTCAGGGTGCCGCCGAGGCAGCCGACGGCTCGCGTGAGCCGTACGAGAACGAGCTGCCCGTACGGCGCCGTCAGCCCGGTGGTGTGGTCGTGAAGTGGCTGACCACCACCGACCACAAGACGATCGGCACGCTGTATCTGGTCACGTCGTTCGCCTTCTTCTGCATCGGCGGTCTGCTGGCGCTCTTCATGCGCGCCGAGCTGGCCCGTCCGGGCACGCAGATCATGTCGAACGAGCAGTTCAACCAGGCGTTCACGATGCACGGCACGATCATGCTGCTGATGTTCGCGACGCCGCTGTTCGCCGGATTCGCGAACTGGATCATGCCGCTCCAGATCGGTGCGCCCGACGTGGCGTTCCCGCGGCTGAACATGTTCGCCTACTGGCTGTACCTCTTCGGCTCGCTGATCGCGGTGGCCGGCTTCCTCACCCCCCAGGGTGCGGCCGACTTCGGCTGGTTCGCCTACGCCCCGCTGTCGGACGCGGTCCGCTCGCCGGGTGTCGGCGCCGACATGTGGATCATGGGTCTGGCCTTCTCCGGCTTCGGCACGATCCTCGGCTCGGTCAACTTCATCACCACGATCATCTGCATGCGCGCGCCCGGCATGACGATGTTCCGCATGCCGATCTTCACCTGGAACGTGCTGCTGACCGGTGTCCTGGTCCTGCTCGCCTTCCCGGTGCTGGCCGCCGCGCTCTTCGCGCTGGAGGCCGACCGCAAGTTCGGCGCGCACGTCTTCGACGCGGCCAACGGTGGAGCGCTGCTGTGGCAGCACCTCTTCTGGTTCTTCGGCCACCCCGAGGTGTACATCATCGCGCTGCCGTTCTTCGGTATCGTGTCGGAGATCATCCCGGTCTTCAGCCGCAAGCCGATGTTCGGTTACATCGGCCTGGTGGCCGCGACGATCGCGATCGCCGGCCTGTCCGTGACGGTGTGGGCGCACCACATGTACGTCACCGGCGGTGTGCTGCTGCCGTTCTTCTCCTTCATGACCTTCCTGATCGCGGTACCGACCGGTGTGAAGTTCTTCAACTGGATCGGCACCATGTGGAAGGGCTCGTTGTCCTTCGAGACCCCGATGCTCTGGACGATCGGCTTCCTGGTCACCTTCACCTTCGGTGGTCTGACCGGTGTCATCCTGGCCTCGCCCCCGATGGACTTCCACGTCTCCGACTCGTACTTCGTCGTCGCGCACTTCCACTACGTCGTCTTCGGCACCGTGGTCTTCGCGATGTTCGCCGGCTTCCACTTCTGGTGGCCGAAGTTCACCGGAAAGATGCTGGACGAGCGCCTCGGCAAGATCACGTTCTGGACGCTGTTCATCGGCTTCCACGGCACCTTCCTGGTGCAGCACTGGCTCGGTGCCGAGGGCATGCCGCGTCGTTACGCGGACTACCTCGCCGCCGACGGCTTCACCCTGCTGAACACGATCTCCACGATCGCCTCGTTCCTGCTGGGCCTGTCGATCCTGCCGTTCCTCTACAACGTCTGGAAGACGGCCAAGTACGGCAAGAAGATCGAGGTCGACGACCCCTGGGGCTACGGCCGTTCGCTGGAGTGGGCGACCTCCTGTCCGCCGCCGCGGCACAACTTCCTCACGCTGCCGCGCATCCGTTCGGAATCCCCGGCGTTCGACCTGCACCACCCTGAGATCGCGGCCGTCGGCCAGCTCGAGAACCACGGGCAGAAGGACACCGCGCTGTTCGGTGGCAAGGAGGTCGGCAAGTGAAGATCCAGGGCAAGATGTTCATCTGGCTGAGCATCTTCATCCTCGCCATGGCGATCCTCTATGGCGTGTGGTCGAAGGAGCCGGCCGGTACGACGGCGCTCTTCCTGGCCTTCGGCCTGTCGATCATGATCGGCTACTACCTGGCCTTCACGGCCCGGCGAGTGGACGCCATGGCGCAGGACGACAAGGAGGCCGACGTCGCGGACGAGGCCGGTGAGGTCGGCTTCTTCTCGCCGCACAGCTGGCAGCCGCTCTCGCTGGCGATCGGTGGCGCCTTCGCCTTCCTGAGCATCGCTCTGGGCTGGTGGCTCCTGTACTTCGCCTTCCCGCTGATCCTGATCGGCCTGTGGGGCTGGGTCTTCGAGTACTACCGGGGCGAGAACCAGAACCAGTAGCGTTCCGCGCTTCGACAAGGGGCCCGGCCACCTCCGTACGGAGGTGGCCGGGCCCCTCGTTTGGAGTCATCCGGCGTGCCGCTGCGGGCATACCTTCCTACGGTGTGCTCATGAGCAACACGCCCCGCATGCGCATCGCCATAAGCTGCACCCTGCTGGTCGCCGTCACGGGCGCGAGCGCGACCGCGTGCGGCGGCCCGGACGGCCATCCCCTCTCGGCGAAGCCGTACGACGCGGCCCGCCAGGTCGCGTTCAACGCCCCGTCCGGCACCGCCAAGGCGTCCCTCGACAAGCCCCTCGAAGTCACCGCCAAGGGCAAGGACGGCCGCATCACCGACGTCACGGCCGTCGACGCCGCCGGCCACTACCTGGCCGGTGAGCTCTCCGCCGACGGCAGCCGCTGGCGCTCCACGGCCCCCCTGGTGGCCGGGACGCGGTACACCGTCCGGGTGGCCACGGAGGACACCAAGGGGGCTCCCGGCGCCCGTACGATGACGTTCGAGACCGCACCCGCCAAGAAGGTCCTCAACGTCGCATTCGGCCCGGAGACGGGCAAGTACGGCGTCGGCCAGCCCATCACGGCCGAGCTCAGCACCCCCGTCACCACCAAGGAGGGCCGGGCCGCCGTCGAGCGCTCCCTCAAGGTCCGCTCCACCCCCGCCGTCACGGGCGCCTGGCACTGGGTCGACGACAAGAAGCTGCACTACCGCCCGAAGGAGTACTGGCCCGTCGGCGCGTCCGTCACCGTCACGGGCAACCTCGCGGGCGTCCGGGTCACGCGCGACCTCTACGGCGGCTCCGCCAAGCCCCTGAACCTCAGCATCGGCGACCGCGTCGAGGCCATCACCGACGCGGCCAGCCACCACATGACGGTCAAGCGCAACGGAAAGGTGATCAACACCATTCCGGTGACCACCGGCAAGCCGGGCTTCTCCACCCGCAACGGCATCAAGGTCGTGCTCGGCAAGGAGTACTTCGTCCGCATGCGCAGCACCACCGTCGGCATCGCCGCGGGCAGCAGCGAGTCCTACGACCTGCCGGTCTACTACGCCACCCGGGTGACCTGGAGCGGCGAGTACGTCCACGCCGCCCCCTGGTCCGTCGGCTCACAGGGGTCCGCCAACGTCAGCCACGGCTGCACCGGCATGTCCATGAGCAACGCGGCTTGGTTCTACGAGAACGTCCGCCCCGGGGACCTCGTCCACGTCATCAACAGCGAGGGCAAGGAGATGGACCACTTCGGCAACGGCTTCGGCGACTGGAACCTGCCCTGGGACAAGTGGCAGGCCGGCAGCGCCGCCCAAGCCGAAGCCCCCCGCACGGAACGGATGCGCCTCCGGCCCACTTTTTAGGGCTCGGTTCGCCTCCGGGGCGCTCCGGCGTGCGCCGACGGTCGATCGTGCTCGGCTGCTCGTTCCTCGCAGCCTCCGCGCGTTCTCCCTTTCGGCACCCGCCGCGCCCCTTCGCCTCACTCGGCCCCTTTTCCGGGCTCGGTTCGCCTCCGGGGCGCTCAAGCGTGTGCCGACGGTCGATCGTGCTCGGCTGCTCGTTCCTCGCAGCCTCCGCGCGTTCTCCCTTTCGGCACCCGCCGCGCCCCTTCGCCTCACTCGCCCCGGAGGGGGGCCTTACGCCTCCACGGCGAGGCGGGTGCGGAGCAGGGCGGCCAGGGCGTCCGCGAACTCGACCGGGTCGACCGGGAGGGTCACCGCGGCGTCCGCGCGGCTCCAGGTGGCCAGCCAGGCGTCCTGGGGGCGGCCGATGAGCAGCAGGACGGGCGGGCACCGGAAGACCTCGTCCTTGATCTGGCGGCACACCCCCATGCCGCCCGCCGGCACCGCCTCGCCGTCCAGCACGCAGACGTCGACGCCGCCCCGGTCCAGCCGGTCCAGCACCGCCGGGAGTGTCGCGCACTCGATGAACTCCACCGGCGGAACGTCGGCCGCGGGCCGGCGCCCGGCCGCCAGCCGCACCTGCGCGCGGGTGTTGGCGTCGTCGCTGTAGACCAGGACGGTGGCGCTCGACTGCATGGTTCCTCCGAGTACGTCGGCGGCATGGGCGGGTACGGCAGGTACCGATGGGCCGGATGCTACTCCTCCCGCACCCCCCTCAACACCGGTTCGGACACCCCTTCGACGGCCCTTCCGCTGGGCCGTTCGGGCTGGACAGAGCGCATCAACACACCGAACGGCACCCCCCGGAGTGAGGGCGGGATAAGCGACCGACATAATGTCGGTCGTGGCGACAGCAACGACAGTAGAAACCGGGCACGCGCACCCGTCGGTCAATCGGCCGAACCTCACCAGCGTCGGAACCATCATCTGGCTGAGTTCCGAGCTGATGTTCTTCGCGGCCCTCTTCGCGATGTACTTCACCCTGCGATCGGTGACGGGTGCCGAGTTCTGGGCAGAGAAAGCCGATGCGCTGAACTTCCCGTTCTCGGCGACCAACACCACGATCCTGGTGCTCTCCTCGCTCACCTGCCAGCTCGGCGTCTTCGCCGCCGAGCGCGGTGACGTGAAGAAGCTCCGGGCGTGGTTCGTGATCACGTTCGTGATGGGTGCCATCTTCATCGGAGGCCAGGTCTTCGAGTACACCGAGCTGGTGAAGCACGAGGGCCTCTCGCTCTCGTCGGACCCGTACGGCTCCGTGTTCTACCTGACGACCGGCTTCCACGGCCTGCACGTGACGGGCGGTCTCATCGCCTTCCTGCTGGTCCTCGGCCGTACGTACGCGGCCAAGAGATTCACTCACGAGCAGGCAACCGCCGCCATCGTCGTGTCCTACTACTGGCACTTCGTCGATGTCGTCTGGATCGGCCTCTTCGCCACGATCTACATGATCAAGTAGTCGGGTCCGTACCGACCGGTACGCCCGACACATCCAGCAAGCATCGACGCAGAAGATCCTGACACCGGGGTAATCCGTGAAAAAGCTCTCCGCACGACGACGCCATCCGCTGGCGGCGGTCGTCGTCCTACTCCTCGCGCTGGCGGCCACTGGGGGGCTGTACGCCGCGTTCGCGCCCGCGGGCAAGGCGCAGGCAGACGAAACCGCCCAGTCCCTCGCCATCGAGGAGGGCAAGAAGCTCTACACCGTCGGCTGCGCCAGCTGCCACGGAACCGGCGGTCAGGGCACCACTGACGGCCCGAGCCTGGTGGGCGTCGGCTCCGCCGCCGTGGACTTCCAGGTCGGCACCGGCCGCATGCCGGCGCAGCAGCCCGGCGCCCAGGTGCCGAAGAAGAAGGTCATCTACTCGCAGGCCGAGATCGACCAGCTGGCCGCGTACGTCGCGTCCCTCGGCGCCGGTCCGATCAAGCCGACCGAGAAGCAGTACAGCCCGGAAGGCGCGAACATCGCCAAGGGTGGCGACCTGTTCCGCACCAACTGCGCCCAGTGCCACAACTTCACCGGCGAGGGCGGTGCCCTGACGCACGGCAAGTACGCCCCCAGCCTCGAAGGCGTGAGCGAGAAGCACATCTACGAGGCCATGCAGACCGGCCCGCAGAACATGCCGTCCTTCCCCGACACCACGATGCCGGAGAAGGAGAAGAAGGACATCATCGCGTACATCAAGACCGTGAACGGTGAGGAGACGCCGACCCCCGGCGGCTTCGCGCTGGGCGGTCTCGGCCCGGTCAGTGAGGGCCTGTTCGGATGGATCTTCGGTCTGGGTTCCCTGATCGCTGTCGCCGTCTGGGTCGCGGCCCACACCGCTAAGGCCAAGAAGTCATGAGTAGCCAAGAGATTTCAGAAGCAGAGAGCCTGCCGAACGCGCAGGACACCACGCACGGCACGGCGCTGGCGGAGAACCCGTTCGCCGACCCGGGGCTGCCGCCCCACAAGCCGCGCATCCAGGACATCGACGAGCGGGCCGCCAAGCGCTCCGAGCGCACGGTCGCCCTGCTGTTCACGCTGTCGATGCTGGCCACGATCGGCTTCATCGCCTCCTTCGTGATCTTCCCGGTCGACAAGATCGTCTACGTCTGGCCGCTGGGTCACGTCAGCGCGACGAACCTGTCGCTGGGTCTGACGCTGGGCCTCGCGCTCTTCTGCATCGGCGCGGGCGCGGTCCACTGGGCCCGCACCCTGATGTCCGACGAGGAGATGGCCGACGACCGGCACGCCATCGAGGCGACGCCGGAGGTCAAGGCCAAGGTCATGGCGGACTTCGCGGACGGTGCGCGGGAGTCCGCGATCGGCCGCCGCCCGCTGATCCGCAACACGATGCTCGGCGCGCTGGCCATGGTGCCGCTCTCCGGCGTGGTGCTGCTGCGCGAGCTGGGCCCGCTGCCCGAGAAGAAGCTCTTCCACACCGGGTGGTCCAAGGGCAAGCAGCTCATCAACATGAACACGAATGAGCCGCTGCGTCCCGAGGACGTCGCGGTGGGCTCGCTCACCTTCGCCAAGCCCGAGGGCCTGGAGGAGAGCGACCACGAGTTCAACAACAAGATCGCCAAGGATGCCCTGATGATCGTCCGGATCCAGCCGGAGGACATCAAGGACAAGCGCGAGCTGGAGTGGTCGCACGAGGGCATCGTCGCCTTCTCGAAGATCTGCACCCACGTGGGCTGCCCGATCTCCCTGTACGAGCAGCAGACCCACCACGTCCTCTGCCCGTGCCACCAGTCCACCTTCGACCTCTCCGACGGCGCCCGCGTCATCTTCGGCCCGGCCGGTCACCCGCTGCCGCAGCTGCGGATCGGCGTGAACGACGAGGGCTTCCTCGAAGCTCTCGGCGACTTCTCCGAGCCCGTCGGCCCTGCATTCTGGGAGCGCGGATGAGCACCACGACCGCAAGCGACGCCAAGCGCAAGGCGCCCGCCGGCGAGCGGGTCGCCGACTGGGCCGACGGCCGGCTGGGCATCTACGGCCTGGCCAAGGCCAACATGCGCAAGATCTTCCCGGACCACTGGTCCTTCATGCTGGGTGAGATCTGCCTCTACAGCTTCCTGATCATCATCCTCACGGGTGTGTATCTGACGCTGTTCTTCCACCCGAGCATGAACGAGATCGAGTACCACGGCTCGTACGTGCCGATGCAGGGCATCCGCATGACCGAGGCGTACGCCTCGACCCTGGACATCAGCTTCGACGTCCGCGGTGGTCTGCTCATCCGGCAGATTCACCACTGGGCCGCGGTGGTCTTCCTCGCGGGCATGTTCGTGCACATGATGCGCGTCTTCTTCACCGGCGCGTTCCGCAAGCCGCGTGAGATCAACTGGCTGTTCGGCTTCCTGCTGTTCGTCCTGGGCATGTTCACCGGTTTCACCGGCTACTCGCTCCCGGACGACCTGCTCTCCGGCACCGGTGTCCGCTTCACGCAGGGCGCGATCCTGTCCATGCCGATCGTCGGCACGTACATCTCGATGTTCCTGTTCGGCGGCGAGTTCCCCGGCCACGACATGGTGGCCCGGTTCTACTCGATCCACATCCTGCTGCTGCCGGGCATCATGCTCGGCCTCGTGGTGGCCCACCTGATCCTGGTCTTCTACCACAAGCACACGCAGTTCCCCGGCCCCGGCCGGACGAACAAGAACGTCGTCGGCATGCCGCTGCTGCCGGTGTACATGGCCAAGGCCGGAGGCTTCTTCTTCCTGGTCTTCGGCGTCATCGCGATGATCGCCGCCATGTTCACGATCAACCCGATCTGGGCCATGGGCCCGTACCGTCCGGACCAGGTGTCCACCGGCGCCCAGCCCGACTGGTACATGGGCTTCGCCGAGGGTCTGATCCGTGTCATGCCGGGCTGGGAGATCAACCTCTGGGGCCACACCCTGGTCCTGGGCGTGTTCATCCCGCTGATGCTCTTCGGCGTGATGCTCGCGGCGATCGCGGTCTACCCGTTCATCGAGTCGTGGATCACCGGCGACAAGCGGGAGCACCACCTGCTGGACCGGCCGCGCAACGCGCCCACCCGGACCGCTCTGGGTGTCGCCTGGGTCACCGGCTACATGGTCATGCTGCTGGGTGGTGGCAACGACATCTTCGCCACCCACTTCCACATGTCGCTGAACGCCATCACGTGGTTCGTCCGGATCGCCTTCTTCGTCGGCCCGGTCATCGCGTTCCTCGTCACCAAGCGGATCTGCCTCGGCCTCCAGCGCCGCGACAAGGACAAGGTGCTGCACGGACGCGAGTCCGGCATCATCAAGCGCCTGCCGCACGGTGAGTTCGTGGAGATCCACGAGCCGCTCAGCCAGGCCCAGCTCCACGCGCTCACCGCGCACGAGCAGTACACGCCCGCCGAGATCGGCCCCGAGGTCGACGAGAACGGCGTGGAGCGCAAGCTGTCCCGCGGGCAGAAGCTCCGCGCGAAGCTCAGCAAGGGCTACTACGGCGAGGGGAACCAGATCCCCAAGGCCACCGCCGAGGAGTACAAGGAGATCACCAGCGGCCACGGCCACCACTGATCACCCGACGTCCGTCGCCCGACCCTGAGGTCGCCACGCATCGAGCCCCGTCCAATCGCCGGACGGGGCTCTTTGCCGTCCCCCGGGATGGATAGGGTGGTGGTCGAGCCCCTACTCCCCGTACGGACGACACCAGGAGCGACCATGAGCGCTGTGAACCCCGCTGGAGGCACGAGCACGGCGGGTCGTTCCTGGCCCCAGGTGCTGGACTCCCTGCTGGAGGGCCACGACCAGAGCGCCGACGCCACGGCGTGGGCGATGGACCGCATCATGCGCGGCGAGGCCACCGACGCTCAGATCGCCGGCTTCGTGGTCGCGCTGCGGGCGAAGGGGGAGACCGTCGAGGAGATCTCCGGCCTCGTCCGCACCATGTACGCGCACGCCAACCTCATCGAGGTGCCCGGCCCGTCCGTCGACATCGTCGGCACCGGCGGCGACGGGGCGAAGACCGTCAACATCTCCACCATGTCCGCGATCGTCGTCGCCGGTACCGGTGCCAAGGTCGTCAAGCACGGCAACCGGGCCGCGTCCTCCGCCTCGGGCGCCTCCGACGTCCTGGAGAAGCTGGGCGTCAACCTGGACCTCTCACCCCGGCGGGTCGTCGAGGTCGCGGAGGAGGCCGGCATCACCTTCTGCTTCGCGGTGAAGTTCCACCCCGCCCTGCGGCACGTGGCGGCGGCCCGCAAGGAGCTGGGCATCCGCACCACCTTCAACTTCCTCGGCCCGCTCACCAACCCCGCCCGCGTCAAGGCCCAGGCCACCGGGGTCGCCGACGCCCGGATGGCCCCCATCATGGCCGGGGTGCTCGCCGCGCGCGGCTCCTCCGCCCTGGTCTTCCGCGGCGACGACGGTCTGGACGAGCTCACCACCACGGCCACCTCCAAGGTCTGGGTGGTGCGCAACGGCGCGGTGCGCGAGGAGGCCTTCGACCCGCGGGACGTGGGCATCGAGCTGGTGCCCGTGGCGGCCCTGCGCGGCGCGGATGCCTCGTACAACGCCGATGTGGCGCGCCGGCTGCTGGCCGGCGAGACCGGCCCGGTGCGGGACGCGGTGCTGCTCAACTCGGCGGCGGCCCTGGCCGCCCTGGAGCCGTCCGACGCCCCGCTGACCGAGCGGATCCGGGACGGCATCGCCCGGGCGGCCGAGGCCATCGACTCCGGCGCGGCCCGCGCGGCGCTCGACCGGTGGGTAGCGGCGACCAACGCGTAGCCCGCCTCCGCCGCGTGACACTGCCCAGGGCGGCGCCCGGTGGGCGCCGCCCGTCGTCGTCGGCGGGCCGGTGTCCCGGGATCCGGACACGGGTTGCGCGCGGGCGATCACGTTGTTTAACTTCTCGGCAGGTCATGAGTGACAGCGACTACGGCCCCGGCCCGCTGTCCGGCAACCCTCCGTCCGTGGCGGGGTGCCCCGGGTGAAGACCAGGCCGCAGGCGGCGAAGTCTGTGGCAAGCGCGGACCCCTGCACACCCTGGGGTCCTGGTCCTCAAGGGAGCAGTCTCGTGAGCAAGCGAATGCGATAGGGCGTCTCCGCCCCTTCTTCGGCATCCCCTTTCCCTCCGCCGCGCCGCACCCTCGTGCGTCGACGCGGTGGATTCGCCTGCCCCGTACGGGAGTTCGTCATGTCTGTCACCGCCGTTGCCGCCGACCGTTCGCTTTGTGCCCCGCTGCCCGTTCTGGGACGGGACGTCACCGTGCCGCTCGTCACCGGCGGCGAGGTCACCTACGCCGCGCTCGACTACGCCGCCAGCGCGCCGGCCCTCCAGCGGGTGTGGGACGACGTCGCCGCGTACGCCCCGTACTACGGCAGCGTGCACCGGGGCGCCGGTTACCTGTCGCAGCTCTCCACGGACCTCTTCGAGAACAGCCGTACCGCGGTGGCCGCGTTCCTCGACTGCCGCGCGGACGACCAGGTCGTCTTCACCCGGTCCACCACCGACTCGCTGAACCTGCTGGCCGCCGCGCTGCCCGCCGGCTGCGAGGTCTTCGTCTTCGAGACCGAGCACCACGCCTCCCTGCTGCCCTGGAGGGACGCCCGGGTCACCTTCCTCGACGCGCCCCGCACGCCCGGGCAGGCCGTCGAGACCCTGGAGCGGGCGCTCGCCGGCCGGGACCCGTACGGCCCCGCCCTGGTCTGCGTCACCGGTGCCTCCAACGTGACCGGCGAACTGTGGCCGGTACGCGAACTGGCCGCCGCCGCCCACGCCCACGGCGCCCGCATCGTCCTGGACGCCGCCCAGCTCGCCCCCCACCACCCGGTCTCGGTGCGGGACCTGGACGTCGACTGGGTGGCGTTCTCGGGGCACAAGCTGTACGCCCCGTTCGGGTCCGGCGTCCTCGCCGGGCGGGCCGACTGGCTGCGCGACGCCGAGCCGTACCTGGCCGGCGGCGGCGCGTCCCGCACGGTGTCACGGCGCGCCGACGGCGGGGTGGACGTCGAATGGCACACCACCGCCGCCCGCCACGAGGCCGGCTCGCCCAACGTCATCGGCGTGTACGCCATCGCCTCCGCATGCAAGGCGCTCACCGAGGCCGGGTTCGACGACCTGGTCGCCCGGGAGCGGTACCTGATCGGCAAGGTGCGCGCCGGGCTCGCCGAGGTGCCCGAGGTGAAGGTGCTGTCGCTGTTCGGCGACGAGGCCCCGCGGGTCGGCGTCATCTCGTTCGTCGTCGACGGCTGGAACAGTTCGCACTTCGCCGCCGCCCTGTCCGCCGAGTACGGCATCGGCGTCCGCGACGGCCTGTTCTGCGCCCACCCGCTGGTGCGCACCCTGCTGGGCGGCGACCCGCGGACCGTCGGCGAGTGCGGCGCGCCCGACGGCGGGGCCACCTCCCTCAACGCCATCCGGGTCAGCTTCGGGGCGGGGACGCCGGACGAGCACGTCGACCGTTTCGTCCGGGCGGTCAAGGAACTCGTCCGGGACGGGGCGCGCTGGAACTACCGCACGGAGGACGGCCGTTGCGTTCCCGCTCGCGGCCAGGGCGCCTGACACGGCCGCCCCGCGTCCCCGGCGCCCGCGCCCAGCGCGCCCGCCGGAGCGAGGACCGGCACGCCCGCCCCCCGGGCGCGGCGCGTCACCTCGCCCGGGACCCCGCCCCGCGCGGTCCGGGCGTCCAGGGGGCCCTCCCCGGTGGTTCCGGCCACCGGGCGGCCCGCTCGCGCGCCGGGCGTACGCCCGCGCGCCCCGCGGTGTCATCCGTACGGGTGATGGGCGGGCCGGCGCGGCCGACCCTCGGCGTGGCCGGGAGGGGACGCGATCTAGGTGTCCAGGCCGATCGCGAAGGCGGCCTCCAGGTCGTGCTGGGAGTACGTGCGGAACGCCACGTGCGTGTCCGTCGCCTCGACGCCCGGGATCTTGCTGATCCGGCCGGGGATGACGTCCGCCAGGTCGTCGTGCCGGGCCACGCGGACCATCGCGATCAGGTCGTACGTACCCGTGACGGAGAAGACCTCGCTGACGCTGTCCAGCGCCGCGATCGACTCGGCGATCTCGGGGATGCGGTCCACGCTGGTCTTGATGAGCACGATCGCGGTGATCACGTCTGTCCTTCTTCCTCGGTGGCCGCTGGGTGGGCCTTCACTCTAGCCCCCCGCCCGAAACGCACCCACGCGTACAGGAAGCCCAGGCAGAAGCCGACCACATGGGCCAGGTACGCCACCCCGGGGCCGCTGTCGGCGCCGTGGGCGGCCAGCCACTGGAGGACGAACCAGAAGATCAGCACGATCCAGGCGGGGAACCGCAGCGGCAGGAAGAAGAGGAACGGGAAGAGGCTGGTCACCCGCGCCCTGGGGAACAGGTGCAGGAACGCGCCGAGCACCCCGGAGATCGCCCCCGACGCCCCCACCAGCGTCTGGTCCGAGTCCGCGTGCGCCGCCGCGTACGCGAGGAGGGCGAGGCAGCCGGACCCGGCGTAGAAGAGGGCGAACTCCAGGTGACCCAGCCGTTCCTCGGTCATCGCCCCGAAGACGTAGAGGAAGAGCATGTTGCCCAGCAGGTGCAGCCAGCTTCCGCTGACGAACAGGGCCGTCAGCGGTGTGAGCAGCGCGTGCGCCGAGCCGTCGAGCAGCTCGGCCGGCACGATGCCCCACCTGCGGAAGTAGGAGCTCTGGGCGGCCAGCAGGGCGTCGCCCGTGCCGTACGAGGGGTTCAGTCCGGACACCGGGCTGACCAGGAAGACCAGGAAGCAGGCGCCGATCACGGCGTGCGTCACGAGTGGTCCGCGCCAAGCGATCATGGACAGATCATGACGTAAACGGAGGGAGCGGGACAGGGTGCCTCGCCGCACCACGGGGGTACCCGCAAGGCCGTAGGGTTACGGGACGCACACCCGCAGTTCGACGGCGCACCGCGGTTCCCGTACCCCGGCACCATGGAAGAGGACGGAACGATGACGACGGTTCCCCTGCCGACCGCGACGACCCGCTGGCGCTGCACGCTCTGCGGCAACCTGACGCGCTTCGACGTCACCCGGTCGTCCAAGGTCGTGGAGTACGTCCATCTGGACCTCGCGGGCGAGCCCACGGTGGAGGAGCGCGAGGTGGTCAGTGAGACCATCGAGTCGGTCCGCTGCCGTTGGTGCAACGCGGTGGACCGGATCGAGCTGGTGGACAGGCCCGGCGCGGCTTCCTGAGGACCGGGAGCGGCCGGAGGGCCACGACGGACGGGTAGTGGGGTGACGGATCGTGGAGCAGCCCGACAGCGGTGCTGAGCCGGCCGGTGCGGCCGGTGACGCCGCCGAGGCGCTCGACCGCCCGCTGCCCGAAGGGGTGCGGCGCCGGGTCGTCGCGCTCGTCTCGGACGCCTTCGGTGGCCTGACGGTCGCGGAACTGCCCGCGCAGCTACGCCAGTACGCCCGCTTCACCCCGTCCCGGCGGGCCAAGTTCGCGGGCAACGCCATGGCCGCGGCCCTGGAGGGCGACCCGCTGTTCCGGCAGCGGATCGGCGAGCGCCTCAAGGACGGGCAGCCCGAGCTGGCCCGCGCGGTCGAGTCCGGGGCGCCCCCGGCGGCCGCCGACCCGGTGGACGTCGCCGCCGCGGCGTACGTGCTGCGCCCCGCCGGCTGGGTCAAGCTGGTCGCCGCCGCCGGCGAGGAGGCCCAGCGGGCCGACGCCGAACGCGCCGACGAGGCGGGCCGGCGGGAGCTGGAACGGCTGCGCGCCGAACTGGCCGAGGCCCGCGCCCAGACCAGGACCGAGACCGAGCGGCTGCGCGCCGAGCTGGACGCGGCCCGCAAGGAAGCGGAATCGCTTCAGCGCAAGCTGCGCAGCGCCCAGAGCGACGTCAAGCGCGGCGAGGCCGCCCTGCGCCGGGGCCAGGCGGACATCGACGCCGTGCGCGCCGAGGCGGCCGCCCAGGTCTCCGCCGCCGAGAGCGAGACGCGCCGGCTCAAGGCCCGCCTGAGCGAGGCGGAGGCGGCCCTGGAGGCCAGCCGCCGGGCCGCCCGCGAAGGGCGCTCGGTGGAGGACATGCGGCTGCGGCTGCTGCTGGACACCGTCCTGGAGTCGGCCCAGGGGCTGCGCCGTGAACTGGCCCTGCCGCCCGTCTCGGTGCACCCGGCCGACACCGTCGACGCCGTGGAGCCCGGCCGGATGTCGCCCAAGGACATCGCGGCCCGCGCCCTGTCGGAAACCGACCCGGCGCTGCTGGACCAATTGCTGGCACTGCCGCAGGCGCACCTGGTCGTGGACGGCTACAACGTCACCAAGACCGGCTATCCGACCATGCCCCTGGAGAAGCAGCGGCTGCGGCTGCTCGGCGGCCTGTCGGCGCTGGCCGCCCGCACCGGCGCCGAGGTCACCTGTGTCTTCGACGGCGCGGAGCTGGCCGCTCCGGTGCTGCTGGCGCCGCCGCGCGGCGTGCGGGTGCTGTTCTCCAAGCCGGGCGTGACGGCGGACGAGCTGATCCGCCAGTTGGTGCGGGCGGAACCGCCCGGCCGGCCGGTCGTCGTGGTCTCCACCGACCGGGAGGTCGCCGACGGCGTCGCCAAGTCCGGTGCGCGCCCGGTGGCGTCCGCCCTGTTGCTGAAGCGGCTTTCGCGGCTTTCCTGACGACAGCGCCCCTTGTCGGGCATCGGAGCAATGCCCGGTTCCGGGAAACGTACCGTCAAGTCCCCATGACGCACCGTGGGTCGTGTGTAAAGAATGTGGCCCCCGGGCGAGATTTTTCGCATGAGGATTTGAACTGATCACAAGATGGTCACTAGGGTCTGGCCTCAAGCCTTCGCGCAGTTGATCACTCATCGGGAGTGGCAGCGGAGGAACCGCCTATTTCCGTGCGGTCCGGCCTGTTTCGCGGGGGACCGGACAGCACGCACGGAGCCGGGGCCCGACCCAGAAGCCCGGCAGGCGGCGCAGAGGAAGAAGGAGCTCGCCTCCGTGGCGTCCCACCGTCGTCCCAAGCAGCCGAGCCGCGCCCGGGTGACCGTGCTCACCGCGACCGCCGCCGCTGCCGTCGCCCTGTCCTCCCAAGCCGCTCAGGCAGACCCCAAGCCGAGCAAGAGCGAGGTCAAGGCACAGGTCGACAAGCTCCACCACGAGGCCGAGCAGGCCACCGAGCAGTACAACCTCGCCGACGAGCAGCGCGGCAAGCTCCAGAAGGAGGTCGACGCCCTCCAGGACAAGGTCGCGCGCGGCCAGCAGGAGCTCAACGAACTGCGCGACAGCCTCGGTTCGGTGGCCACCGCCCAGTACCGCTCCGGCGGGATGGACCCCTCCCTCCAGCTCCTGCTCTCCTCCGACCCGGACAGCTACCTGGAGAAGGCGTCCGCCGTCGACGCCATCAGCGCCAAGCAGGCCGAGACGCTGGAGACCATCCAGGCCAAGCAGCGCACCCTGGCGCAGGAGCGGGCCGAGGCGACCGCCAAGCTCGCCGGCCTGGAGGACGTCCGCAAGACCCTCGCCGAGAAGAAGAAGTCCTACCAGGGCAAGCTCGCCGAGGCGCAGAAACTCCTCAACACCCTGACCGCCGAAGAGCGGGAGAAGATGCAGGAGGAGGAGCAGCGCGCCAGCCGCGAGGCCGGCGACCGGGTGGAACTCGGCAACGAGGTCCCCGCCTCCCAGCGCGGCGCCGCCGCGCTCGCCGCCGCCGACACCCAGGTCGGCAAGCCCTACGTCTCCGGCGCCGAGGGCCCCAACTCGTACGACTGCTCGGGCCTGACGCAGTGGGCCTACCGCCAGGCCGGCGTAAGCATCTCGCGCACCACCTACACCCAGCACAACGACGGCGTGAAGATCGGCCGCAGCCAGCTCAAGCCGGGCGACCTCGTCTTCTTCAGCAACCTGTCGCACGTGGGCCTGTACGCGGGCAACGGCCAGGTGCTGCACGCCCCCTACCCGGGCGCCTTCGTCCGCTACGAAGCCATCGGGTACCTGGGCGACTTCCAGTTCGGCGTACGCATCTGACGCGCCCGGATCCCGCGCCCGATCGGGTGGTTCGCCGCCCGTCGCGCTGACGCTCCGCCCCGCCGGTGACCTTGTGGTCTCGGGCGGGGCGCCGTTGTTCGACGCCCGTACGGTCGCTGGCCGCCGGGTGACCACCCGGCTACTGTCTGGCGCGCAACAGCGTGCACGGCACCGCACGGCACGCGCACACCCCCACGTCAGCGGAAGGGAGCGCGGTACGTGGCGTCCCATCGCCGGTCCCCGTCATCCACGTCCCCGGGGTTCTCCCGGAGCGCGAAGGTCACCGTCCTGTCCGCCGCGGCGGCCACCGCCGCCGCGGCCTTCGGCGCCGCCCCCGCGAGCGCCGAACCGGGCACCGTGGAGGCCACCCGCGCCAGGGTCGACCGCCTCTATGAGCAGGCGGAACAGGCCACCGAGGGCTACAACAAGGCGGACGAGCGGGCCGACGCGCTCCGCGAGCAGGTCTCCCGGGTGCAGGACAGCGTCGCCCGCGGCCAGGAGCGGATCAACCGGATGCGCGGCGCGCTCGGCGCCGTGGCGGGCGCCCAGTACCGGTCGGGCGGCATGGACCCCGCGCTCGCCCTGCTGCTCTCCGAGGACCCCGACAGCTACCTCGACCGGGCCGCCGCCCTCGACCGGATCAGCGAACGGCAGGCGAGCGCCCTGACCGAACTCCGGCGCGCCCAGCGCCAACTGGCCCAGCGGCGTGCCGAGGCCGGCCGGATGCTCACCGAACTGGAACGCAGCCGCGCGGCCGTCGCCTTCCACAAGCGCACCGTCGAACGCAAACTCGCCGAGGCGCGGGCACTGCTCAACTCCCTGCCGTCCGAGGAGCGCGAGTCCCTCGACCGGGTCTCCCGTTCCGGCCGCGACGACCTTCCGCTCCCGGGCGGCGAGGCCGCGTCCGGCCGGGCTGCCGCCGCGGTCGCCGCCGCCCGCTCCGCCGTGGGCAAGCCGTACGTGTGGGGCGCCAACGGCCCCTCCGGCTTCGACTGCTCGGGCCTGATGCAGTGGTCGTACGCCCAGGCCGGCGTCGGCCTCCCCCGTACCTCCCAGGCCCAGCGCGACGCCGGCCGGCACGTCCCGCTCTCCGAGGCGCGCCCCGGCGACCTGGTGACCTACCGGGACGACGCCAGCCACGTCGGGATGTACATGGGCGACGGACAGGTGGTGCACGCCCCCTACCCGGGCGCGCCCGTGCGCTACGACCCGGTGGGCATGATGCCCGTCTCCGCCGTCACCCGGGTCTGACGACGGACCCGCGAGGAGCGGCCGCACCCCGTACGATCGGGCGGATGCGGGTCCGGAGACGAACGGCGGGAGCGGCGCTCGGCCTCTGCCTGCTCGCCGGCGGCTGCGCCGCCCCGGCGCCGGCGCCGCCCGACACACGGGTCTTCCAGTCGGCCGCCGACCGTCGGGCCGCCGCCGTCCGGGCCGGTCGGCTGGCCGGCGTGCCGCTGGCGTCCTGGACGTACCGGGTGACCGACGTGCGGCGCGACGGCGACGACCGGGCCACCGCCCGGGCCGAGCTGAGCTACCGCGTCGCCGGGTACGACAGCGGCCCGGTGACCGGCGAGCGGACCCTCGCCCTCGTCCGGCGGGACGGGCGCTGGGACGTGACGTCCGACCGGCCCGCCGAGGACGGCGGCCAGCAGCTCTGGGAGCAGGGCGACATCGACGTCGTCCGGGGACGGACGAGCCTGGTCCTCGGTGTCGGCCAGGACGCGGCGCGGCTGCGTTCCGTCGCGGCGGCCGCCGACCGGGCGGTGCCCGCCGTGTCGGACGCCTGGCCCGAGGGCTGGGCGCGGCGCGTGGTGGTGCTGGTGCCGGGCTCGCTGAAGGACATGGGCGCGCTGCTGGGCGAGCCGGCCGCCGGGTACCGGGGCATCGCCGCGGTGACCACCGGCCGGGCCGGCGGCGGGCCGGGCGCCCCGGCGGACCGGGTGATCGTCAACCCGGAGGCGTACCCAACGCTCGGCGAGTTCGGGCAGCGCTTCGTGCTCGCCCACGAGACCACCCACGTGGCCACCCGGACGCGGACCTCCGCGGCCACGCCGCTGTGGCTGTCCGAGGGGTTCGCCGACTGGGTGGCCTACCGCGGCACCTCCCGCGCCCCCGACCAGGCCGCCCCCGAGCTGCGCGACGCCGTCCGGGCGGGCTCCACCCCGGCCGCCCTGCCCACGGACGGCGACTTCTCCTTCGCCGCCGACAAGGCCGCCCTGGCGCGCGCGTACGAGGGCGGCTGGCTGGCCTGTGAGCTGATCGCCGAGCGGTGGGGCGAGGACAAGCTCCGCGCCTTCTACCGGGAGGCGGGCGCGCGGGGCCCGGAACACGCCCTGCACGAGGTGCTGGCGACCACCCCGCGGGAGTTCACCGCCCGCTGGCGGGGCTACCTGCGGGAGCGGCTGGGGTAGGCCACCGGGCCCGGGGCGCGCAGGCGGCCGCTCAGGGGCCGGGGGCTCAGGAGGCTCGGGTGGCTCAAGGAGCTCAGGGAGCTCAGGGGGCCCAGGGGCTCAGCGGGTGAGCATCCGCTGGGGGGCCCGGGCCGTCTGCGCGGGCACCGGGACGCGCTCCTCGCGCAGCCGCGGCTCCGTGACGGTCTGGCGCCACAGCTCACGGCACGCGATGAGGGTGGCGGCGACGAGGAGGCCGTTGCGCACTCCCAGCAGCACGATGCCCCACAGGTCGCTGTGCACCACGTGCGTGAACCAGATCGGGAACTCCAGCATCGTCACACCCGTCGCCACCAGCACCAGTTTCGCGGGACGGACCATCCGGCTGCCCCGGAAGACCAGGCACACCGCCGCCAGACCCACCAGCCAGATCATGTACTGGGGGCTGATCACCCGGCTCGTGGTGGTGAACAGCAGCACCGCCGCGAACGCCGCGTCGGCCGGCGTCGTCGTACCGAACGCGCGGGCCCGCACCCGCCACACCAGCAGCCAGCCGAACGCCGCCACGGTCAGCGCCAGCGCGGCGCTCGAGACCACCGGCACGTACGGGCCGAGGAACTCCACCGACCCGTAGTTCAGCAGCACCTGCCCCTCCCAGCCGAAATTCCGCGCCACGTGGAAGACCAGCGACCCCAGCGACTCCACCTCCGTGCCACGGTCCCGCTGGAAGGTGAGGAACGCCAGCGCGCCCGGCATCGCCGCGACGCACGCCAGCAGCACCACGGCCCCCGTGACCGCGGCCGCCGTCCAGGACCGCACGGTGGCGCGGCCGCGCCGGGTGCCCGCCAGCAGCAGCGCCGGCCACACCTTCAGCAGCGCGCCGAACCCGGCCAGCGCGCCCAGCAGGCGCGGGTGCCGGCCCCCCGCCAGCAGCGCGGCGACCGCGACGGCGGTGACCATCAGGTCGTAGCGCGCGTACGCGGTCGGGCCCAGCAGCGGTACGCCCGCGACCCACACCCAGGCGCCCGACACGCTCTTGCCCGGGCGCCGTCCCGCGTACAGCAGCAGGCCGAAGACCAGCGCGTCGCACGCGAAGGCGAGGAGGAAGAAGGCGGAGGCGTAGTCCAGGAACGGCAGCAGACCGGGGGAGAGGATCGCCAGCGCCGCGGCCGGGGGGTACTGCCAGGTGACGTCGTCGAGCGGGTACGTGCCGGTGCGCAGCACCTCGAACCAGCCCTGGTAGATCACCGAGACGTCACTGGTGACGTCCGGACCGGGCAGCACGAACACCTTGAAGACGCAGAGCAGCAGGAGAACCCTGGTCAAGAGCCATATGCCGATGACTGCGATCGGGAGCCTGGTGCCGCTGGGGCCCTTCATGCGAACCTCGTCCGGGTGGGTGGGCGGTCTGGGGATCGTGGTGCCGGGCGGGACTGTGCGGGAGCGGTGGAGCGGCGCCGTTCGGTACTGTCGGCATGCGATGCACAAGACCTTGATCGTAACCAACGACTTTCCGCCCAGACCCGGCGGGATTCAGGCGTTTCTGCACAACATGGCGCTCAGACTCGATCCGGAACGGATCGTGGTCTACGCCTCCACGTGGAAGCGCGGCCGGGAAGGCGCCGAGGCGACCGCCTTGTTCGACGCGGAACAGCCCTTCCGGGTTGTCCGGGACCGCACGACGATGCTGTTGCCCACACCCCGTGTGACCGCCCGGGCGACCGCGCTGCTGCGCGAGCACGGCTGCGAGTCGGTGTGGTTCGGGGCGGCCGCGCCCCTCGGGCTCATGGCACCCGCGCTGCGCCGGGCCGGCGCGCGGCGGATCGTGGCCACCACGCACGGGCACGAGGCCGGATGGGCCCAGCTTCCGGGTTCACGCCAACTGCTGCGGCGCATCGGCGAGGGCACGGACACGATCACGTACCTCGGCGAATACACCCGCTCCCGCATCGCGGCCGCGCTGACCCCGGAGGCGGCCGGGCGGATGGTCCAGCTCCCGCCGGGCGTCGACGAGAAGACGTTCCACCCGGGGTCGGGCGGTGACGCGGTACGGGAACGGCTGGGACTGGCCGGCCGGCCGGTCGTCGTCTGCGTCTCGCGACTGGTCCCCCGCAAGGGCCAGGACACGCTGATCAGGGCCATGCCCGCGGTGCTCACCCGGGTCCCGGACGCCGTCCTGCTGATCGTGGGGGGCGGCCCGTACGAGAACGACCTGCGGCGCCTCGCCGCGGGGACCGGCGTGGCCGGATCCGTGCGTTTCACCGGCGCGGTGCCGTGGGAGGAGCTCCCGGCGCACTACGGGGCCGGTGACGTGTTCGCCATGCCGTGCCGTACGCGGCGGGGCGGACTGGACGTCGAGGGCCTCGGCATCGTGTACCTGGAGGCCTCGGCGACGGGCCTGCCGGTCGTCGCGGGCGACTCCGGCGGCGCGCCGGACGCCGTCCTGGACGGCGAGACGGGCTGGGTCGTGCGCGGCTCGTCCCCGGCCGAGTCGGCCGACCGGATCGTGACGCTCCTCCAGGACCCGGAACTGCGCCGCCGCATGGGCGAGCGGGGGCGGGCGTGGGTCGAGGAGAAGTGGCGCTGGGACCTCCTCGCGGAACACCTGAAGCGCCTCCTCTGACCCCCGGAGCCCCGCCCTTACCCGTCGTGGGCACGCGCCGGGGCGGTGCGTTCACCGGTGCGCCCAGGGCGTGGAGGCACCGGCCCGGCTCAGGGCCCGTGATGCGGGCACCCCGCGGCTCCCGCGGGTCCAGGGACCGGGCCGGTGCCGTCGCCGACGCTCAGGCGCGGTAGATCGCCTCGATCTCGTCCGCGAAGTCCTTGGCCACCACATTGCGCTTCAGCTTCAGCGACGGCGTGATGTGACCGGCCTCCTCCGTGAACTGGGAGGTGAGGATGCGGAATTTCCGCACCGATTCCGCCTTGGAGACCGCCGCGTTCCCGTCGTCCACCGCCCGCTGCACCTCCGCCAGCAGCTCCGGGTCCTCGCGCAGCGACGCCGCCGTGGAACCGGCCGGCTTGCCGTGCTCGGCGGCCCAGCGGCCCAGGAACTCCTCGTCGATGGTGACCAGCGCGCCCACGAACGGGCGGCCGTCGCCCACCACCATGCACTCCGCGACCAGCGCGTTGGCGCGGATGCGGTCCTCGATCACCGCCGGGGCGACGTTCTTGCCGCCCGCGGTGACCAGGATCTCCTTCTTCCGGCCCGTGATGGCCAGGTAGCCGTCCTCGTCCAGGGTGCCGATGTCGCCGGTGTGGAACCAGCCGTCGGCCAGCGCCTCGGCGGACGCAGACTCGTTCCCCCAGTAGCCCGAGAAGACGTGCTCGCCGTGGACCAGGACCTCGCCGTCGTCGGCGATCCGCAGCACCGAGCCCGGCAGCGGCTGCCCCACGGTGCCGATCTTCGGACGGTCGTACGGGTTGAACGCGGTCGCCGCGCACGTCTCCGTCAGGCCGTAGCCCTCCAGGACGGTCAGCCCGATGCCCCGGTAGAAGTGGCCCAGGCGCTCGCCCAGCGGGGCACCGCCCGAGATGGCCGCCTCGCAGCGCCCGCCCAGGACCGCGCGCAGCTTGCCGTACACCAGCTTGTCGAAGACGAAGTGCTTGACCTTCAGGCCCAGCGAGGGTCCCTCGGGGGTGGCGGTGGCGCGGCTGTAGTCGATGGCCGTCTGCGCCGCCTTGTCGAAGATCTTGCCCTTGCCCTCCGCCTGGGCCTTGGCCCGCGCGGAGTTGTAGACCTTCTCGAAGACGCGCGGCACACCCAGGATCAGGGTCGGCTTGAAGGCGGCGAGCTCGGCGGTGAGTTCCTTGATGTCCGGTACGCAGCCCAGGCGGATCGGCGCCAGGACGGACCCGACCTCGACCAGCCGCCCGAAGACGTGCGCGGCGGGCAGGAACAGCAGCGCCGAGCACTCCCCGGTGCGGAACAGCGGCTTGAGTCGCTCGACGACGTTGCCGCACTCGGCGAAGAAGTTCCGGTGCGTCAGCACACAGCCCTTGGGGCGGCCCGTGGTGCCCGAGGTGTAGACGATCGTCGCGATGTCGTCGGCCTTGGCGGTCGAGGTCGCCTCGTCGACGGCCTCGTCCGTCACACCGGCCCCGGCGGCGGTCAGTTCGTCGATCGCGCCCTCGTCCAGGCGCCACACGTGCCGCAGCTCCGGCAGGGCGTCGCGTACGGACTCCACCGCCGCGGCGTGCGCAGCGGTCTCCACGACCACCGCGACCGCGCCGGAGTCGCCCAGGATCCACTGCACCTGCTCGGCGGAGCTGGTCTCGTACACCGGCACCGTCACCGCGCCGGCGCTCCAGATCGCGAAGTCCATCTGCACCCACTCGTAGCGGGTGCGGGAGATCAGGGCGACCCGGTCACCGGGGCGCACGCCCCGGGCGATCAGACCCTTGGCGGCGGCCCGGACCTCGGCCAGGAACTGGGTGGCGGTGACGTCCGTCCACGCACCGGCGACCTTGCGGCCCATCACGGCGACATCTGGGTGCTGAGCGGCATTGCGGCGGATGAGATCCGTCAGGTTGCCGTCCGTGGGGACCTCGTACAGGGCCGGAAGGCTGAACTCGCGCAAGACTGCTGCTCCTCATCGGGCGCCGGCGCCACGGCTCTGTGTGATGCACCGGTTGCGGTCCAAGATCGGGCACGTGCTCAGTGGGGGTGAGCACGACTGGACTGCCCGGACGTTACCCACCAGTACTCGGTTGGGGATAGGGGCGCTGGCCAGATGTTCGCTGCGTCACACGTATGTGGCGGTGCTTCGGGCACAGTAGTCCAGACCAGCGACGACGTGGAAACAACCGCAGGTCCGACGGCGCCTAGGGTGGGTGGTCATGCGAGGCATGAGGGTCAACGTGATCAGCGACGTGCACGGGAACGCCGAGGCCCTGGCCGCGGCCGGGGAGGGCGCCGACGCCCTGATATGCCTCGGTGACCTGGTGCTCTTCCTCGACTACCACGACCACTCACGGGGCATCTTCCCCGAGCTCTTCGGCGCGGAGAACGCCGGCCGCCTGGTGGAGCTGCGCACCGCCCGGCGCTTCGAGGAGGCCCGGGACTTCGGCCGCCGGCTGTGGGCGGACCTCGACGTGGACCGCGAGACCGCCATCGAGGCGGCGGTCCGCCGCCAGTACGCCGCGATGTTCGCCGCCTTCCCCACCCCCACCTACGCCACCTACGGCAACGTGGACGTCCCCACCCTGTGGCCCGAGTACGCGCGCCCCGGCACCACCGTGCTGGACGGACAGCGCCTGGAGCTGGGCGGGCTCGTCTTCGGCTTCGTGGGCGGCGGCCTGCGCACCCCGATGCGCACCCCGTACGAGATCTCCGACGAGGAGTACGCCGCCAAGGTCGAGGCCCTCGGCGAGGTCGACGTGCTGTGCACGCACATCCCGCCGGACGTGCCGGAGCTCACCTACGACACGGTCGCCCGCCGCTTCGAACGCGGCAGCCGCGCCCTGCTGGCCGCGATCCGGCGGACGAGGCCCCGCTACGCCCTGTTCGGCCACGTCCACCAGCCGCTGGCGCGGCGGATGCGGGTCGGGGCGACCGAGTGCGTGAACGTGGGACATTTCGCGGCGACCGGGAGGCCCTGGGCCCTGGAATGGTGAGTCACACCCACGCGATAGCCTTCACCCCACAGGGAATCGGTACCGCACTGGAGGAGCCACGGCGATGGCGGAACACACCAGCTCGAGCATTGAGATCGAGGCGGCACCGGCCGACGTCATGGGAGTGATCGCCGACTTCGCCCGCTACCCGGAGTGGACGGGCGAGGTGAAGGAGGCGGAGGTCCTGGAGAAGGACGCCGCCGGCCGCGCCGAGAAGGTCCGCCTGCTGCTGGACGCCGGCGCGATCAAGGACGACCACACCCTGGCGTACACCTGGACCGGCGACCACGAGGTGGGCTGGACGCTGGTCAAGTCCCAGATGCTCCGCGCCCTGGACGGCTCCTACCGCCTCCGGCCGCTGGAGGGCGGGGCCCGCACCGAGGTGACGTACCAGCTCACCGTGGACGTCAAGATCCCCATGCTGGGCATGATCAAGCGCAAGGCCGAGAAGGTCATCATCGACCGGGCGCTCGCGGGCCTGAAGAAGCGCGTCGAGTCCACCGTCTGACGGCACCCCCGGGCCCGGGGGACGGACGGCCCGCCTCCGGGCAGTAGCGTGTCCGGGCATGCGCACCATCCTGGTCACCGGCCCCGGCGGCGCCGGGCGTACGACCGTCGCCGCCGCGACCGCCCTCGGCGCCGCCCGGCGCGGGCGGCGGGTCCTGCTCCTCACCACCGACCGGGCGCTGCCCGGTACCTGGTTCACCGGCGACGACCGCCCGGTCGTGCGCCACGTCGACTCCGGCGCCCACTTCCGCGCCGAGGTGCTCGCCTTCCAGGAGCGGGCCGCCCCCGCCCTCGCGCTGCTGGGCGCCGCGCCGCTCGCCGGCGAGGAGCTCACCGAGCTGCCCGGCAGCGACCGGTTCGCCCTGCTGCGGGCCCTCGGGGACGCCGCCGCCGGGGACTGGGACCTCGTGGTGGCCGACCTGCCGCCCCTCCCCGACGCCGTCGCCGTACTCGCCCTGCCCGAGCAACTGCGCCGCTACCTGCGCCGCCTCCTGCCGCGCGAACGCCAGGCGGCCCGCGCGCTGCGGCCCGTGCTCGCCCAGCTCGCGGGCGTCCCCATGCCGGCGGAGTGGCTGTACGAGACCGCCGCCCGCTGGGACACGGAACTGGCCGCCGTCCAGGCCATGACCGAGGCCCCGTCGACCACCGTCCGGCTGGTCGCCGAACCGGGCCCGGCCACCGCCGCCGCCCTCCGCACCGCCCGCGCCGGGCTGGCCCTGCACCGCCTCGCCGTGGAACCCGTGATCGCCAACCGGCTGCTGCCCACCACGTCCCCCGACCCCTGGCTCTCCGGCCTCGCCGCCCAGCAGCAGGCGCACCTCAAGGCGCTGGTCGAGGCCCTGGAAGAGGCCCCCGACGGGGCGCCGGACGGCACACCGGACCGGCCGCGCGAGCTGCCGCACCTCGGGCGCGACCCCCGCACCGACGACGACCTGGCCCTCCTGGAGCCGCCCACGGCGCCGACAGCCCCCGCGCCGGAATGGACCGTGGAGGACCGCCGCACGCCCGACGGCGTCCTGGTCTGGCGCATCCCGCTGCCAGGCGCCGCCAAACCCGACCTCGGCCTGGTGCGCCGCGGCGACGAACTGGTACTGACGGCCGGGCCGTTCCGCCGCGTCGTGCCCCTGCCGTCCGCGCTGCGCCGCTGCACCGTCTCCGGGGCCGCCCTCGACGGCGGCGTGCTGAGCGTCCGCTTCGCACCCGACCCGGATTTGTGGCCCCGTACGCGGTAACGTCGGGAGTACCACCCACGCTGCCGCAGGAGAACGCCATGAGCGATGCCACCCAGCATCCCGACGCCGACGCCTGGGCGAAGGCCTGCGCCGAGGACCTGGCGGCCGAGAAGGCCCGCCGTCGCGGCACCGAGGACCCGCCGCCCGGCAGCGCCGCCGAGGAGCTGCGCAAGCTCGTCGACGCGGTCGCCGACAAGGTCGCCTCGCTGCGCACCCCGCTGCTCGGCATGGGCGCCCAGGGCGCCGTGCAGCAGCTCGTCAGCCAGGCCAAGGCCGCCGTCGAGCCGGTCATCGAGCGCAACCCGCAGGTCTTCGACCATCTCGCGGCCGCCGGCAACGAACTGCTCGCCGCCTACCGCTCGGCCGTCGAGGGCCAGGAGCGCCGCTGGACCCGCGGACCGGACACCCCCGGGCCGCCCACCCCCGGGCCGCCCACCCGCGGGTCCGACACCCCTTCCGCGGACGGGAGGAAGGACGACGGCGGTCCTGATCCCACCGAGCACATCGACCTCGACTGACACCGGGTACGGTGGGCCGTAGCGGGGCTCGACCGAAAACTGAGGGACACATGGGACTCACCATCGGCGTCGACATCGGCGGCACGAAGATCGCGGCCGGAGTGGTCGACGAAGAGGGCACGATCCTCGACACCCACAAGGTGCCCACCCCGCCGACCGCCGAAGGCATCGTCGACGCGATCTGCGCGGCAGTCTCCGAGGCCGGCAGGGGCCACGACATCGAGGCGGTCGGCATCGGCGCCGCCGGGTACGTCGACGACAAGCGCGCCACGGTCCTCTTCGCGCCGAACATCCAGTGGCGGCACGAGCCGCTGAAGGACAAGGTCGAACAGCGCGTCGGCCTCCCGGTGGTCGTGGAGAACGACGCCAACGCCGCGGCCTGGGGCGAGTACAAGTTCGGTGCGGGCAAGGGCCACGAGGACGTCATCTGCATCACGCTGGGCACCGGCCTCGGCGGCGGCATCATCATCGGCAACAAGCTGCGGCGCGGCCGCTTCGGCGTGGCCGCCGAGTTCGGCCACATCCGGGTCGTCCCCGACGGCCTGCTGTGCGGGTGCGGCAGCCAGGGCTGCTGGGAGCAGTACGCCTCCGGGCGCGCCCTCGTGCGGTACGCCAGGCAGCGCGCCAACGCCACCCCGGAGAACGCCACGATCCTGCTGGGCCTCGGGGACGGCACCCCCGCCGGCATCGAGGGCAAGCACATCTCCGAGGCCGCCCGCCAGGGCTGCCCCGTCGCCGTCGACTCCTTCCGCGAGCTGGCCCGCTGGGCCGGGGCGGGCCTCGCCGACCTGGCCTCCCTGTTCGACCCGTCGGCGTTCATCGTCGGCGGCGGCGTCTCGGACGAGGGCGAGCTGGTCCTCGGCCCGATCCGCAAGTCGTTCCGGCGCTGGCTGATCGGCGGCCAGTGGCGGCCGCACGCCCAGGTCCTCGCCGCCCAGCTCGGCGGCAAGGCCGGTCTCGTCGGCGCCGCCGACCTGGCCCGCCAGGGCTGAGCCGCCCCGCCCGTCCGCCGGTGCCCGCCGCGTCCTCGCCCGGATGCGGCGGGCACCGTCATATCGTGCTCGTATGCCGATCACCGAGCTGCCCAACTCGCGCACCGAGCCGGACGGTTCCGCCGTGGTGCGGGTGCTCAGCTACAACGTCCGCTCGCTGCGCGACGACGAGGACGCGCTCGCGCGCGTGATCCGGGCCTGTGCGCCGGACCTGGTCTTCGTCCAGGAGGCGCCCCGCTTCTTCCGCTGGCGCAAGCACGCCGCCCGGCTGGCAGCGAAGAGCGAGCTGCTGGTGCTGAGCGGCGGCGGCACCGCGGCCGGACCGCTGCTGCTGTGCTCGCTGCGGGCCACCGTGGAGCGCACCGAGGACGTCCTGCTGCCGCTCACCCCCGGGCTCCACCGGCGGGGCCTGGCGACCGCGGTCGTACGCGTCGGGGGCGCCAGGCTCGGCGTGCTGAGCTGCCACCTGAGCCTGGAGGCCGGGGAGCGGTACGACCAGGCCGGGATGCTCCTGGACCGGCTGGCCGCCCTCGACGTCCCGCACGCCGTCGCGGCCGGCGACATCAACGACGAGCCCGACGGGCGTGCCTTCCGGCGGCTGGCGGCCGAGCTCCAGGACTGCCGGACCGTCCGGCCCTGGGGCGGCGAGCACACCTGGAACCCCGCCGATCCGCACAAGCGGATCGACGCGGTCTTCGCCACCAAGGGCATCGAGGTGCTGGGCTGCGGCGTGCCGCGCCCCGAGGACCTGCCGGGCCTGGACGCCGCCGACCTCGGGGCCGCCACCGACCACCTGCCGGTCCTCGCCGCCCTCCGCGTCCCCGCCGGACCCTAGGGGTGTCCCGCCGAGCGGTCAGACCACCGCCCCGCGGCCCGGGTCGTCGCCCTCCTCGTCGTCGCCGGTGCGCATCCGGGCCACCAGGGTGGCGAAACCGCCCAGGAAGCCGCCGATGCACAGTGTGGTGAGCCACCAGGTCATGTCCCAGCCGAGTATCACCGCCAGCAGCATCAGCACCGGGCCGCCGATGACCCCGAGCCAGGCGAACTTGGCGGTGGCGTCGGCCTCCGGCAGCGGGGGCGGCTCCGGGGGCACGAAGTGGCCCTCGTCGGAGTCGTCGAGGTCACCGGCCCTGGCCTCGGCCACCTCGTAGTCGCGCGGCCCGCCCGGCCCGACGCCCGGGGCGAACACGACGGAGCTGCCGAGCGGCTTGTCCGGCTTGCCGGACTCCGCCGACGGCCCCTCCGGGAGCTCGTTGACGTCGTCCTCCGGCAGCGCCAGGTCCTCGATCGGCTTGAACGGCTTGGCGCCGGGCGGGTCCGCCGGCTCCTCGCCGTACCCGGCGACGATCGCCGCCCAGGCGGCCTCCTCGTCGAACGGCTGCTCGTCCCGCTTGTCGGAGTCGTGCTGCTCAGCCACCGGTCGTGCTCCCTCCCCGGGCCTCCGGCATGGGGGACCCCGTCGTACCCGCTGTCGGAGCGAGCCGGCCGACGAACGCGTGACTCTCCTCGAAGATCCGCTCCGCGTCGTGGTCCAACGTCGCGACGTGGTAGCTCTGTTCCAGCAGGATCTCCGTGACGTCCGTGGAGGAGATCCGGCCGAGGATCCGCGCCGAGTCGGCGGGCGGTACGACATGGTCCTGGGGGCTGTGCAGCAGCAGCACCGGCTGGGTGACCTGCGGGAGCTCCCGGTCCACCAGCCGGAAGAACCGGCGCACCGAATGCGCGGCGTGCAGCGGCACCCGGTCGTAGCCCAGCTCCTTGACGCCCTCCTTGGCGATGTCACTGGCGATGCCGGGCTGCGACGGCACCAGGTGGCGCACGACCGGCAGCGCGTGGGCCGCCAGCCCGTGCACCTTGTTCGCCGGGTTCACCAGCACGATGCCCGCCACCGCGTCGCCGTGCTTGGCGGCGAGCCGCAGCGTCAGCGCGCCGCCCATGGACAGGCCGAAGACGAAGACGCGCCGGCACCGCTCCAGCAGGGCGCGCAGCTCTCGGTCCACCTCCGCGTACCAGTCCTGCCAGCCGGTGACCTGCATGTCCTGCCAGCGCGTGCCGTGCCCGGGCAGCAGCGGGAGCGACACGGTCAGGCCGCGCTCGGCCAGGTATTCGGCCCAGGGGCGCAGCGACTGCGGCGAACCGGTGAAGCCGTGACAGAGCAGCACGCCGACCTCTCCGCCTTCGTGGCGGTACGGCTCGGCTCCAGGGAGGACCGGCACCGGGGTCTCCTGTTCGGGGGTTCGATGGGTCTCGGGAAGGTGTACTTCACCGTACGCGACCGGGCTGACACCGACCAGATCCGTCGCCGTCCCCGCGTGACCGCGGGCGGGAGCGGGGGCGCCACTCGGGTTAAGGTCTGACCGACGGAACACAGGAGGCATTCGAGTTGATCTACGGCGCAATGAAGTTCTCCATCGGAGGGTCGCTGAAGCTCGCCTTCCGGCCCTGGGTGGAGGGCCTGGAGAACATTCCCGCCGAGGGGCCGGCGATCCTCGCGAGCAACCACCTCTCCTTCTCCGACTCCTTCTTCCTGCCGGCGGTCCTGGACCGCAAGGTGACCTTCATCGCCAAGGCCGAGTACTTCACCTCGCCCGGCCTGAAGGGCAAGCTCACCGCCGCGTTCTTCAAGGGCGTGGGCCAGCTCCCGGTGGACCGCTCGGGCGCGCGCGGCGCGGGAGAGGCCGCGATCAGGAGCGGGATCGAGGTCATCGAGCGCGGTGAGCTCTTCGGCATCTACCCGGAGGGCACCCGGTCGCCGGACGGCCGGCTCTACCGGGGCAAGCCGGGCGGCCTCGCGCGCGTGGCGCTGGCCACCGGCGCGCCGGTGATCCCCGTCGCCATGATCGACACCGAGAAGATCCAGCCGCCCGGGAAGGTCGTCCCCAAGCTGATGCGCCCGGGGATCCGGATCGGCAAGCCCCTGGACTTCAGCCGCTACCAGGGCATGGACGGCGACCGCTTCATCCTCCGCTCGGTCACCGACGAGGTGATGTACGAGATCATGAAGCTCTCCGGCCAGGAGTACGTCGACATCTACGCCACGGCGGCCAAGCGCCGGATCGCCGACGCGGAGAAGGCCGCCAAGGAAGCGGCCAGGGAGGCCGCCAAGGAGGCCTCCAAGGAAGCGGCGAAGGCCGGGGAACAGCCGGACGCGCGGGCGTAGCCGGCACGTACGGCGTCGTCCGTCCGGGGGTGGGGGAGTTGGCCAAGCGCGAGCGCGTCGTCCGTATGTCCGTGGAGCAGCCGCTGTGGCGGGCGCTGACCGCGTACCGCGTCCTCACCATGGGGTACGCGGTGCTCCTGTTCGTCTTCACCCGCGACACGTTCGAGCGGCCCTGGGTCGCCGTCGCGTTCCTCGCCGTGATGTCCGTCTGGACCCTCGCCACCCTGCCCAAGGTGGCCGGGGCCGCCGGCTGCACCAAGCGCTTCCTGGTCGCCGACCTCACCGTGGCGCTCACCGGCATCCTGCTGACCCCGCTCGCCGACGCGGACGCCCAGTCGTTCGACGGGCCGACGCTGCCGAGCATCTGGACGGCGGGTTCCGTCCTCGCGTACGCCATCAAGGGCGGCTGGCGCTGGGCCGCGTTCGCCTCGTCCCTGGTCGCGGTCGCCAACATCGTCGAGCGGGGCGACCCCAGCCGGGACACCCTGCACAACGTGCTGCTGGTGTGGGTCGCCTCCATAGCGATCGGTTACGTGGTCGAGGTGGCCCGTGCCTCCGAACGCACCCTCGCGCGGGCCCTGGAGATCGAGGCCGCCACCCGCGAGCGCGAGCGGCTGGCCCGCGACATCCACGACTCCGTCCTCCAGGTGCTGGCCATGGTCCAGCGCCGGGGCACCGCCCTGGGCGGCGAGGCCGCCGAACTGGGCCGGATGGCGGGGGAGCAGGAGGTCGCGCTGCGCACCCTGGTCGCGGGCGGGCTGACCCGCACCTCCCACGTCTCGGAGGACGAGTCGCTGGGCGCCGTGGTCCGCGAGGTCGACGAACCGGACGACGGCCCGGCCGACCTGCGCGGGCTGCTCGCCCCGCACGCGTGCGGCCGGATCACGTTCTCCGAACCGGGCGCTCCGGTGCTGCTGGCGCCCGCGGCGGCGAAGGAGCTGGCCGCCGCCGTCGGTGCCGCCCTGGACAACGTCCGGAGGCACGCGGGCGAGGACGCCAGGGCCTGGATCCTGGTGGAGGACTGGCCGGACGAGGTCGTCGTGACGGTCCGGGACGACGGGCCGGGTATCCCGGAGGGGCGTCTCGCGCAGGCGGAGGGCGAGGGCCGGCTCGGGGTCGCCCAGTCCATCCGGGGCAGGCTCCGGGACCTGGGCGGCACGGCGGAGCTGGTATCGGTGCCCGGACAGGGCACGGAAGTCGAACTGAAGGTCCCGAGGGTTCCACGGGGGAAGGCGGACACATGAGCGAGCGGCAGATCAAGGTGATGGTGGTCGACGACCACCCGATGTGGCGGGACGCGGTCGCCCGCGACCTGGCGGAGGCCGGGTTCGACGTGGTCGCCACCGCCGGCGACGGCGAGCAGGCCGTACGCCGGGCCCGGGCCACCGGCCCCGACGTGCTCGTCCTCGACCTGAACCTGCCGGCCAAGCCCGGCGTGCAGGTCTGCAAGGAGCTGGTCGGCGCCGACCCGGCCCTGCGGGTGCTGGTGCTGTCCGCGAGCGGCGAGCACGCCGACGTCCTGGAAGCGGTGAAGTCCGGCGCGACCGGGTACCTCCTGAAGTCGGCCAGTACGGAGGAACTGCTCGACGCGGTGCGCCGGACGGCGGCCGGCGACCCGGTCTTCACGCCCGGCCTGGCCGGCCTGGTCCTCGGCGAGTACCGCCGCCTGGCCTCCGAGCCGCTGCCCACCGCCGGCCCGGACGACCCCAAGGCCCCGCGGCTCACCGACCGCGAGACGGAGGTGCTCCGGCTGGTCGCCAAGGGCCTGAGCTACAAGCAGATCGCCGAGCGCCTGGTGATCTCGCACCGCACCGTCCAGAACCACGTGCAGAACACCCTCGGCAAGCTCCAGCTCCACAACCGCGTCGAGCTGGTGCGCTACGCCATAGAACGCGGCCTGGACGACGCCTAGGGCGTGTGTCGAAAGTCCCGTCTGGCCGGGAACGCCCGGCACGCCCGCTCGCCGCGTTGTCGGTCGTCGGCGCAGCCCGCTGCGCTCTCTCCCCCTGCGCCTGGCGGCGCGGGAGGTGCCCCCACCCTCCGCCTTGCGATCGCACGCACCGGACGCCCCCGGCCCCGCCCTCCGGGCGGACGACGCTACTTTCGAAACACGTCCTAGCGGCCGCCGTTGCACGGCCCGCGGGCCTTCCGGCTCCGGCCCCGGGGAAGCCCCCGGGACCGGGGCCTGCCGTAGGGCCGGGACCCGCCGCCGGGCCGGGACGGCCGCCGGGACGGGACGGGCGGCTCGCGGTACCGCGAGGCCGGGCCGGCCGGGGTCCCGGCGGGCCGGTGGGCGCGGCGCGCCGGGGGAGGGGGCCGGGGCGGGGGTAGGGTCGCGCTCGTCCCCCAGCCGTCTCCCTTGGAGAACCCGTGGACATCCTCGCCTTCGGCGTCCAGGCCGACGAGAAGCCGCTCCTCGAAGAGGCCGCCGCCGGACGCCACCGCGTCCGCTGCCTGGACGTGTTCCTCACCGGGGACACCGCCCCCCTCGCCGCCGGCCACGAGGCGATCTCCACCAGTGTGAACGCGGACCTCGACGCCCGCGTGCTGCGCACCCTCGCCGCTGGCGGGACCAGGATGATCGCCCAGCGTTCCACCGGCTTCAACAACATCGACCTGCCCGTCGCCCGGGAGCTCGGCCTCACCGTGGCCCGGGTGTCCTCGTACTCGCCCTACTCCGTCGCGGAGTTCGCGTGGACGCTGGCGATGGCCGTCAACCGCCGGGTCGTCCGGGCCTCGAACCGGACCCGGGACTTCGACTTCCGCCTCGACGGGCTGCTCGGCCGGGACATGCGGGGCCGTACGGCCGGTGTCCTGGGCACCGGCAGGATCGGCGAGGCCTTCACCCGGATCGCCCACGGCTTCGGCATGCGCCTGCTGGGCTGGGACATCGCCCGCAACCCCGCCTGCGAGGAACTGGGCATGACGTACGTCGAGAAGGAGGAGCTGTTCGCCCGGGCCGACCTCGTCAGCCTGCACGTCCCGCTCCTCCCCGCGACACGGCACCTCGTCGACGCCGCCGCGCTGGCGTCCATGAAGGACGACGCCGTCCTGGTGAACTCCAGCCGCGGTGGCCTGGTCGACACCCAGGCCCTCGTCGGCGAACTGCGCGCGGGCCGCTTCACCGGCGTCGGCCTGGACGTGTACGAGGCGGAGGCCGGCCTGTTCTACCTCGACAAGTCCCTCGGGGTGGTCGACGACGACACGCTCGCCCGGCTGATGACCTTCCCCAACGTCCTGGTCACCTCCCACCAGGCGTACTACACCCTGGAGGCGGTGACCCAGATCATCGAGACCACGCTGCGCAACGTCACCGACTACGAGGAGGGCCGCCACAGCGAGAATGTCCTCGTGCCGGGGCCCGACGACCTCACCCGGGGCTGACCGCCAGGGCCCGCACCAGGTCCCGGACGATCGACGCCCCGCGCAGCGTCAGCACCGACTCGGGATGGAACTGCACCCCCGCGAAGCCCGGCCCGCGCAGCGCGTGCACCTCGCCGGTCGCCGCGTCACGGCTCACCTCGACGCCCCGCGCGGCCAGCCGGCCAGCCGCCCCGTCGTCGCACCGGGCGGTGAAGCTGTTGTAGAACCCGACCGTCTCCTCCGTACCGAACAGGTCGATCCGCACCTGCGCGCCCTGGAGGGGCACCGCCTTGCGCACGATCGGCAGGCCCAGCTCGGCGGCGATCAGCTCGTGCCCGAGGCACACGCCCAGCAGCCCGTGGCGGTGGCCGCGCACCAGCTCGGCGGTCAGTGCCCGCAGCGCACGCATCTTCGGATCGGCCGCGTCACCGGGGTCACCGGGGCCGGGCCCCAGCACCACCGGCCCCTCGTGGGAGAGCACCGCTTCGCGCAGCCCCGGCTCGTCGAAGCGGCGGACCGTGACCGCCAGGCCCGAGGAGCGGAGCAGATGGGCGAGCATCGCGGTGAAGGTGTCCTCGCCGTCGACCACCAGGGCGTGGCCGGCCCGCTGCGCCACCGGCTCGCCCATCCGCAGCCAGAACGGCGCCAGATCCGCCCGGCGGGCGTCCAGGGCGGCCCGTACCCGGGGGTCGCCGGCGAGCCTGGGCCGTACGGACTCCTCGCGCGGCCGCCCGGGGCGTACCCCCAGCGCCGCCAGCACGCCCGCCGCCTTGGCGTGCGTCTCGGCGACCTCCCCCGCCGGGTCCGAGTGCCGCACCAGCGTCGCGCCGACCGGGACGCGCAGCTCGCCGTCGGCCGCGATGTCGGCGGTACGGATCAGGATCGGCGAGTCCAGGGTCTGGGCCCCGCCCGGGTCCGTGCCCAGGAGCGCCAGCGCGCCCGCGTAGTAGCCGCGGCCGCCGGTCTCGTGCCGCTCGATGACCCGGCAGGCGTTCTGCACCGGCGAACCGGTGACGGTCGCGGCGAACATCGTCTCGCGCAGCACCTCGCGGACGTCGAGCGAGGAGCGGCCCCGCAGCTCGTACTCGGTGTGCGCCAGGTGCGCCATCTCCCTCAGCCGGGGCCCGACCACCACCCCGCCCATGTCGCCGACCGTGCACATCATCTTCAGTTCCTCGTCCACGACCATGGAGAGCTCGTCGGTCTCCTTGCGGTCGGCGAGGAAGTCCAGCAGGCCCTCGGGCGTCGGTCCGCCGGCCGGGTAGCGGTAGGTGCCGCTGATCGGGTTCATCACGACCGTGCCGCCCGACATCCGGACGTGCACCTCCGGGCTCGCGCCCACCAGGGTGCGCTCCCCGGTGTGGACGACGAAGGTCCAGTACGCCCCGCGCTCACCCGCCAGCAGCCGCCGGAACAGCGCCAGCGCGTCCCGCCGCCCGAACCCCGGGATCCGCCCCCGGTAGGTGCGGCGGACGACGAAGTTCGCCCCCTCGCCGCGCCCGATCTCCTCGTCGACGACCCGGCGCACGACCTCGGCGTACTCCTCGTCGGACACGTCGAAGGCGCCCTCCCCGACGGTCACGTCGTGTGCCGGGAGCCGGGCGAGCGCCGTGGCGAGCGGCAGTTCGTACGCCTCGTCGGCGACCAGCACCGACAGCGGCGTGCCGTCGTCGCGGACGTCGAAGCCCCGCTCCCGCAGTTGCCGGAACGGCACGAGGGCCAGGGCCGGGCGGTCCCCGACGGGGAGGTCGGCCAGGCGGTCGGCCTCGTGCACGGCGCCGATCAGCACCTCGACGGTGTCGTGGTCGCGGCCGGGGGTGCGGCGGCGCAGCAGGGCGAAGGGCGGGCAGGAGTCGTCGAGCAGCCGGGAGAGGTCCAGGGGGTCCACGGGGGGTTCCTTCCGGTCGGACGGATCGGGAGAGGATCCGGATGGGGAGGAACGGCCCGTGAAACGGGAGAAGGCCGCCCCTCGGGCGGCCTTCGCGTGTGTTTCGGTGTACGCGCAGTCAGTGGGCCGCCGGATGAGCGGTCCACCACCAGGTGCGGGTCGAGTGCGCGAACATGGGCGGCACCCTACCCCACGGAACGGTGAAAACCTCAAGATTGATTGTCTCATCAGGTGAGCGACCAGATGGACGTAGGGGAAGACCCCGTAAGGTTGGGCAGGTGACCGTGAACGCTAAGCCCACCGCGACCGGTGGCAACACCTGGCGAGACCTTCCCGCGGCGCAGCAGCCCGAGTACCCCGATGCCGAGGCTCTGCGCGATGTGATCGCGGACCTCGAGTCGTATCCGCCGCTCGTCTTCGCGGGCGAGTGCGACCAGCTGCGCGCCCGGATGGGAGCCGTCGCCAGGGGCGAGGCGTTCCTGCTCCAGGGCGGCGACTGCGCCGAGGCCTTCGACGGCGTGTCGGCCGACCACATCCGCAACAAGCTCAAGACCCTGCTCCAGATGGGCGCCGTGCTGACGTACGCCGCGTCCGTCCCCGTCGTGAAGGTGGGGCGGATCGCGGGCCAGTACTCCAAGCCGCGCTCCAAGCCGACCGAGACCCGCGACGGGGTGACGCTGCCGACGTACCGCGGCGACTCGGTGAACGGCTTCGCCTTCACCGAGGAGGCGCGGATCCCGGACCCGGAGCGGCTCAAGCGCATGTACCAGGCGTCGGCCTCGACGCTGAACCTGGTGCGCGCCTTCACCACCGGCGGTTACGCCGACCTGCGCCAGGTGCACGCCTGGAACCAGGACTTTGTGAAGTCGTCGCCGTCGGGGCAGCGCTACGAGCAGCTGGCGCGGGAGATCGACAACGCGCTGAACTTCATGAAGGCCTGTGGCACCGACCCGGCGGAGTTCCGCACGGTCGAGTTCTTCGCCTCGCACGAGGCGCTGCTGCTGGACTACGAGTCGGCCCTGACCCGGGTCGACTCCCGGACCGGGCAGCTGTACGACACCTCGGGCCACATGGTGTGGATCGGTGAGCGCACCCGCCAGCTTGACGGGGCGCACATCGAGTTCGCGTCGAAGATCCGCAACCCGATCGGGATCAAGCTCGGCCCGACCACCTCGGTCGACGAGGCGCTGACGTACATCGACCGCCTGGACCCCGACCGCGAGCCGGGCCGGCTGACCTTCATCGTCCGCATGGGCGCCGACAAGGTGCGCGACAAGCTGCCCGAGCTGGTCGAGAAGGTCACCGCGTCCGGTGCCACCGTGGCCTGGGTGACCGACCCGATGCACGGCAACACCTTCGAGGCGGCCTCCGGCCACAAGACGCGCCGTTTCGACGACGTGCTCGACGAGGTCAAGGGCTTCTTCGAGGTCCACAAGGAGCTGGGGACGCACCCGGGCGGCATCCACGTGGAGCTGACCGGTGACGACGTCACCGAGTGCGTGGGCGGCGGCGACGAGATCTTCGTCGACGACCTGCACCAGCGCTACGAGACGGCCTGCGACCCGCGGCTCAACCGCAGCCAGTCGCTGGACCTGGCGTTCCTGGTGGCGGAGATGTACCGCGACCAGTGACCGGGGCCGGCGGCCGTACCGGTCGTTGATCTTGGCTTGAAAGTGCCTTGACGTGCCAGGGGCGCGGATCCATGTGATCCGCGCCCCATCGGCGTTTCCCGGGCTTTTGCGCGCCGGGGGCGACGGGTAAGGTTAGGTTAGCCTCACCGATCAAGGCGGGGTCCCCCGTTTGTCGATCCCGTCGATCCCCGCAGGGAGGTGAACCGCGTGTACGTCTGCTCGTGCTTCGGTGTCACCGAGAAGCAGGTCAAGGAACACGCGGACGCCGGCGCCTGCACGCCCCGCCAGATAGCGTCGGCCTGCAAGGCCGGCACCGACTGCGGATCATGTGTACGCCGCATCCAGGCCATTCTTGGCCGCGGGAACTGCCCCCGGCGCGAGCTGGTCGACCAGGGCGAACCGGCCCTGCTGGCCGCCGAGGCCGTCGCCGCCGCGGGGGCCGCGGACGGCGTGCCGCTTCGCGAAGCCGCCTGAGACGTACCGCGGCTCAGCTGTCCGGCTGCTCGATGAGCTGGGCGATGTAGAGCGCCTCACCGAGCTTGTCGACCAGTTCGAGCTGCGTGTCGAGGTAGTCGATGTGGTGCTCCTCGTCCGCCAGGATCGACTCGAAGATGTTCGCGGACGTGATGTCCCCCTTGTTGCGCATGACCTCGATGCCGCGCCGCAGCCGGTCGATCGCCTCGACCTCGACCTGCCGGTCCGCCTGGAACATCTCCGTGACCGTCTGGCCGATGCGGACGTGGAAGAGCCGCTGGTAGTTCGGCAGGCCGTCGAGGAAGAGGATCCGGTCGGTCAGGACCTCGGCGTGCTTCATCTCGTCGAACGACTCCGCACGGGTGTATTTCGCGAGCTTCGTCCACCCGAAGTTCTCCTGCATCTTCGCGTGCAGGAAGTACTGGTTGATCGCCGTCAGCTCGGCGGTGAGCTGCTCGTTGAGGAACTCGATGACCTCGGGGTCGCCCTGCATCGCAGAGGCTCCTTCCGCGCGTGTGTACGGGGCAGATGCCGCGCATCCTCGCACCGCTGGAGAGGGGCGTCCAGTAAGTGCACGCTTAGTAGGAGTTGCCCGAATGTGCCTCGTCCCTGGTCATGACCACCCCTCCCGGTCTGTCACCATTGAGGCATGGGTCAGCCAGGGAGCGGGGAAAACCGGGCAGCGGAGGGGTCCGAGCTTCCGCCGGGACAGCGGCTCCAGCGCGGTTGGCCGGTCACCCACTACGGGCCGGTCCCCAAGTTCAGGCCCGAACGCTGGGAGTTCAGGGTCTTCGGCGCCACGGAGGGCGGCGACAAGCACTGCTGGACCCACGAGGAGTTCTCGGCGCTGCCGTTCTCGACCGTCGTCGCGGACCTGCACTGCGTGACGAAGTACAGCATGCTCGGGGCCGAATGGGGTGGGGTCCCCGCCCGTACGGTCCTGGAGCTGGCCCCGCCGGCCGCCGGCGTCACCCATGTGATGGTGTGGGCGGAGTACGGGTTCAGCGCCAATATGCGGCTCTCCGACTTCGCGTCGGACCGCACGATCTTCGCCACGCACAAGGACGGTGAGCTGCTCACCGCCGAGCACGGCTTCCCGCTGAGGCTCGTCGTGCCGCACCTCTACGCGTGGAAGGGGCCCAAGTGGGTCCGGGGCGTGGAGTACATGACCGCCGACCGCCGCGGCTTCTGGGAGGAGCGCGGCTACCACAACATCGGCGACCCGTGGCGGGAGCAGCGGTACTCCTACCAGGAGGAGCCGGGGGACGGCCCGGAGCTCTGACGCCCGCCGGATACCCCTCAGTGGTATTGGTGCACCACGGCGTGGCCCTTGCCGCGGCCGATCATCCACCGGTTGACGGGTGTGGTGACGACGAACGCGGCGAGGAGGGAGACGGCCAGGGCGCCCCAGAAGAACGCGTCCGTGAGGTGCGTGTCCATGGCGCCGGGCCACAGGACGAGGACGCTGTTGTCGATCAGCTCCATGACGGCGATGGACAGCGTGTCGGCCGCCAGGGCCACCCGGAAGGCGGTCCGGAAGTCGACGCCGGCCCGGAGGATGCCGCGCAGGGTGAGGGCGTAGCCGAAGAAGAACGCCAGGGCGATGGCGAGCACCATCGTCGGCAGGGAGCCCCAGCCCAGGGCCGTGCCGATCACCATGCCCAGGACCTCGCCGATGGCGCAGCCGGTGAGGCAGTGGAGGGTCGCCTGGGCGGCCGTGGACCAGCTGACCTTGCCGGTGGCGCCGTGGTGCTCATGATGCCCGTGGTGGTTCTGGTGTCCGCGGTGTTCCTGGTGTTCCTGGTGTTCCTGGTGTTCGTGCTGTGGTGCGTGGTGCTGTGGGGTGTCGTGCCGGTGGTGCCGGCCGTGCTCGTCGTGCTGTGCCTGTTCGCCGTGCGGGGTGTGACGTTCGTGCCGCATGAGAGCCCCCAAGGTCAGGTGGCGGTGACGGTTCCTGCCGATAGCAGAAACCGTATACCCCCCAGGGGTATTCCTCAACTATTCCGGAGCTTCTTCAGCCGCTCGATGTCGGCCGCGTGTCCTTCCTTGCCGCCGGGGGTCTCGATCACCAGCGGGACGCCGTCGGTCGCCGGGTGACGCATCAGCTCACGGAACGGGTCCTCGCCGATGTGACCGGCGCCGATGTTGACGTGCCGGTCCTTGTGGGCGCCCACGACGTCCTTGGAGTCGTTGGCGTGGATCAGCTTCAGCCGCCCCTCGCCGACCGTGTCGACCAGCAGGTCCAGGGTCTGCCGGACGCCGTGCTCGCCGGTCAGGTCGTGGCCGGCCGCGAAGACGTGGCAGGTGTCCAGGCAGACGCCCAGCATGGGGTGGGCGTCGAGCGCCTCGAAGTACGGGCCGAAGTCCCAGGTGCGGGAGCAGAGCGAGGCACCCTGCCCGGCCGTCGACTCCAGCAGCAGGAACGGGTCGTCGTCGTGTGTCAGCTCGTCCAGCAGCGGCAGCAGGTGCGTCCGCACCTGGGCCAGCGCCTCCTCCCGGGGGCGGCCGCCGGTCGCCGAACCGGTGTGGACGACCACGCCGAGGGCGCCGATGTCCCGGGCGCGCCGCAGCGAGTGCCGCAGGGACGCCACGGAGAACTCGACGGTCGCCTCGGTGTGGGAGCCGAAGTTGATCAGGTAGGGCGCGTGGACGTACGCGGGGATGCCGGTGAGGGCGCACTCCTCGCGGAACAGTTCGTCCTGGGCCGGGTTCCCGGTGGGCGTGGCCCAGCCGCGCGGATTGGCCACGAAGACCTGCACCGCCTCCGCGCCGATCTCGCGCGCGTACCCGAGGCCGGTCTTCGCGAGGCCGCCGGCCACGGGGACGTGACTGCCGACCGGATTGCGGGTGCCCTCCGGCCGGACGGGGCCGGGGCCTTGGCCGATCATGTGTTTCTAGATTCCCTTGGTCGTGATGGTGATGGTGCTGCCCTCGGGCGCCCGGTCGCCGCCGGCCACGGACTGGCTGTCCACGGTGTCGCCGAGGAACGGGAAGCTCTTCTCGACCTTCACCTCGAAGCCGGCGCGCTCCAGTTCCCGGGTGGCGTCGTCGACGTTCTTGCCGGTGACGTCGGGCACGTCGGCCAGGCGGGGGCCCTTGGAGACGGTGAGCACGACCGTGTCGCCCTTGGCGGCCTCGCTGCCGCCCGAGAGGGACTGGGCGGCCACGCTCCCCGCCTCCTGCCTGGAGTGCACGCGCGCCGCGGCGACCTTCACGGTGAGCCCGGCCTCCTCCAGCGTACGGGTGGCGTCGCCGACGGTGTCGCCCGTGACGTCCGGTACGTCGACGGGGGCGCCCTTGCTGACGACCAGGGCGACCGCGGAGTCGGGGTTGCGCCCGGTGCCCGCCTTCGGGTCGGTGCGGATCACGCTGCCCTGCTCGAACTCCTCGCTGAACGCCCGGGTGACCTTGCCCGGGGCGAGCCCCGCCCTGGTCAGCTCCCGCTTGGCCTCGGCCAGCGGCAGCCCCTTGAGGTTCGGGACCTTCACGATCTCCGGGCCGCGCGAGACGGTGAGGGTCACCGAGCCGTTGCCCCGGACGCGCTCGCCGGGGGCGGGGTCGGCGGCCATCACGGTGCCCCGCTCGTAGGCGCTGCTGTAGTCCCGCTCGACGGCCTCGACCTCCAGCCCGGCGTCGGCGAGCCGCTTCTCCGCCTCGGCCTGGCTCTGGCCGAGCAGGGTGGGGACGCGGGTGAACTGGCCGGAGTTGATGTACCAGACGCCTCCGCCGACGGCGAGGACGAGCAGGACGGCGACGAGGGCGGCGACCAGTCCGCGGCGGGTGTCGAGGACGGTGCCCCGGACGCCGCGCCGGGGAACCGGCTCCGGCGCGGGGCCCGGCCGCGGCGGCATGGTGAGCCGGCTGGTGCGCCGGACGCCGTCGTCGTCGCCGGGCGTGGGGCGGGCGATCACGCTGGTGGGGTCCTCGGAGCCGCCGCCGGCGCGCTCGGCGCCCTCCGCGGCCGGGCCCGCCTGGGGCGGTACGAGGTCGAGCTGCTCGTCGCCGAGCGCCGCCCGCGCCTCGCGGGCCAGGGCCAGGAGCGCCACCGCGTCGTGCGGGCGGACGTCGGGGTTGCGGGCGGTGGCGCTCGCCACCAGGTCGTCCAGGTCGGCCGCGAGGCCGGGGACGGCGGCGGAGGGCGGCGGGACGTCCGCGTTGAGGTGCTGGTAGAGGATCTGGGCGGGTGTGTCGCCCGCGTGCGGCTTGGCGCCGGTCAGCATCTCGTAGAGGACGACCCCGCAGGCGTACACGTCGGCGCGGGTGTCGGCGGTGCCGTGCTCGATCTGCTCGGGCGCCAGGTAGGACACGGTGCCCAGCACGGACCCGGTGGTGCTGGTGGCCGCGCCGACCGCCCGGACGAGCCCGAAGTCGGCGACCTTGACCCGGCCGTCGTCCCCTATCAGGACGTTCTCCGGCTTCATGTCCCGGTGGACGAACCCGGCCAGGTGCGCGGCCCCCAGCGCGGCGAGCACCGGCTCCAGGATGTCGAGCGCCGCCCGGGGCTGGAGCGCCCCGCGCTCGCGCAGCAGGTCGCGGAGGGTGCACCCGGCGACGTACTCCATGGCCAGGTAGACGTACGCCCCTTCGGCGCCCTGGTCGAACACCCCGACCACATTGGGGTGCGACAGCCGTGCCACGGACTTGGCCTCGCGGATGAACCGCTCCACGAACGTCGCGTCGGTGGCGAGGGCGGGGTGCATCACCTTCAGGGCGAGCACCCGGTCGAGCCGGGTGTCCAGGGCCCGGTAGACGGTGGCCATGCCACCGACGGCGATGCGCGCGTCGACCCGGTAGCGGCCGTCGAGCAGCTGGCCGACGAGGGGGTCGTGCAGGGTCGTATCCACCCGCCCGAGTCTACGAGCCCGTACCGACACCCCGGCCGCCCCGTACCCGCCCCGGCCTGGACTGCAGCCGAGCTGTGACACCGGCGGCCCCCGGCGCCCGCCCCCCCCGGAGCGGGCGCCCGCGGTGACGGCCCCGCGCCGGGGCGGGGCCGTCAGAACGCGGGCCGCTCCGGGTCCAGGGCGGCGCGGCCCTCCACCGGGGAGGAGGCCTCCGCGAAGTGCCGGCGCGGGATCCGCCCCGCCCGATACGCGAGCCGGCCCGCCTCCACCGCGTGCCGCATGGCCTCCGCCATCAGGACCGGCTCCTGGGCACGGGTCACGGCGGACGCCAGCATCACGGCCGCGCAGCCCAGTTCCATCGCCAGCGCCGCGTCGGACGCCGTACCGGCCCCCGCGTCCAGGATCACCGGCACGCGCGCGTGCTCCACGATGAGCTGGAAGTTGTGCGGGTTGCGGATGCCCAGCCCCGAGCCGATGGGCGAGCCCAGCGGCATGACGGCCGCGCAGCCGACGTCCTCCAGCTTGCGGGCGAGCACGGGGTCGTCGTTGGTGTACGGCAGGACGGTGAAGCCGTCGTCGACCAGCGTCTCCGCGGCGTCGAGCAACTCGACCGGGTCGGGCAGCAGCGTCCGCTCGTCCGCGACCACCTCCAGCTTGATCCACTCGGTGCCGAGGGCCTCCCGCGCGAGGCGGGCCGTGAGCACGGCCTCGCCCGCGGTGAAGCAGCCCGCCGTGTTGGGCAGGACGCGGATCCCGAGGCGGCCGAGGACCGACAGCACGGAGCCATGCACGGTCGGGTCGAGGCGGCGCATGGCCACGGTGGTCAGCTCCGTGCCGCTGGCGGCCAGGGAGCGTTCCAGCACGTCGAGGCTGGGCGCCCCGCCCGTACCCATGATCAGCCGGGAGTCGAACGTGGTCCCGGCGATGGTCAGACGGTCGTCGGCCATGGCTCAGCCCCCCTGGACCGCGGTGAGGACCTCGACCCGGTCGCCCTCGCCGAGCAGCGTCCCGGTCCACTGGCTGCGCGGGACCACCATCTCGTTGACGGCGGCCGCGACCCCGGAGGGCGCCGAGGTGAGGGTGGCGACCAGGGCGTCGAGGGTGGTGGGGCCGGCGAGCCGTCGGGCCTCGCCGTTGACGGAGACGTTCATGACACTCCTGCTGGAGAGAGGGACGGGGACGGGGCGGGGGAGGCGGACCGGAAGCGCGCGGGGGTGAACGCCCGGGCCTCCTCCGGGAGCTCCCCGGTGGTCAGCGCGGCGGCCATCACGTCCCCGGTGACGGGGGTCAGCAGCACCCCGTTGCGGTAGTGCCCGGTCGCCAGATGCAGCCCGGGCAGGGCGGTGGGGCCGAGCAGGGGCGCGTTGTCGGGAGAACCGGGGCGCAGCCCCGCGCGGGTCTCGGTCAGGGGCAGCTCGGTGATGCCGGGCACCAGCTCGTGGGCGTCGCGCAGCAGCTCGTACACCCCGCCCGCGGTGACCGTGGTGTCCCAGCCGAGCTCCTCGCTGGTGGCGCCGACGACCAGTTCGCCGTTCTCGCGCGGCACCAGGTACACCTGGCTGCCGCGTACGACCGCACGGACCGTGCGGCTCAGGAAGGGCGCGTAGGCGCGGGGCACGGACAGCCGCAGCACCTGCCCCTTGACCGGCCGTACCGGCGGCAGCACCTCCTCCGGTACGCCGCCGAACCGGCCGCTCAGGCTCCCGGCCGCCAGCACCACCTGCCCGGCGGCCAGTTCCGTGCCGTCCTCCAGGAGAACGCCGGCCGCCCGCTCCCGGGTCACCACGAGGCGCTCCGCCCGGGCGCGGTGGACCGCCACCCCGGACCGCTCGCAGGCGGCGACCAGGGCGGCCGCCAGCCGCCGGGGGTCCACCTGGTGGTCGCCGTCCACCCGCAGTCCGCCGCGCACGCCGGGCGCCAGCATGGGCTCCAGGCGCCGGCACTCGCGGCCTGTCAGCCACTCCGAGTCCAGGCCCGAGCGCTGCTGCAAGGCGTGCAGTTCCTTCAGGTGGGCGCGGTCGTCGGCGTCCAGGGCGACGGCGAGCGTGCCGCAGGAGCGGTAGCCCACGTCCGTCCCGCCGGCCGCCTCCTGGAGCTCGGCGACGAAGTCCGGGTAGCGGCGCGCCGACTCCAGGTTGAGCCCGAGGAGGGTCTCCTCCCCGTAGTGCAGTTCGGTGACCGCGGCGAGCATGCCGGCCGCGACCTGCGCCGCCCCGCCGCCCGGCGCGGGGTCGACGACGGTGACGCGCGGACCCCGCTGCGCGGTCCGCCAGGCCGTGACCAGGCCGATGATGCCGCCCCCGACGACGAGGACGTCCGAGGTCGTACGTGGACCCGTGGTACGTGGATGCATGGGCGTCCAGCCCCTCCCTTCGCCGGCATGACCCGGATCAGGTTCGTACGGTCGGAGGCCGTCCCAGCCTCCCTCTCAGCCCGGTGCGTCCGGGCTCCCGCGAGTGCTCTACGGTGGCCAGACTAACCCCAGCCGGCAACCCGCAGTAAGGGAGCTTCACCGTGGCGCGGTCGCTCGACGGACTCGTCCTCTCACCGGTGGCGGACCAGGCTCCCGGTCAGGTCGGCACGGCGACCCGGTTCACGTACCACGAGGAGGACGGCCGCGTCTGGGCCGAGTACGCGGGCGGTGACGTGGTGCGCGGGCACCTGGTGGGAACCCGGACGGGAGATCGTCTCGACTTTCGGTACGTCCAGCTGAAGCGCGACGGGCGGACGGCGTCGGGGCACTGCCTGTCCACGGTCGTGGAACTGGCGGACGGGCGCGTTCGGCTGGAGGAGACCTGGGCATGGGAGTCCCAGGAGGGCGCCGGCACCAGTGTGGTGGAGGAGCTCCCTTCCTGACGAATCGTCAGATGCATAAGGTGGGCGGGTGAACGAGCGGATGCGAGCAGAGCGGCGCGTGGTCGTCGTGGGTGCCGGAATGGCGGGGGTGCAGACGGCCGTGGCGCTGCGCGAGCAGGGCTTCACCGGCCCCGTGCAGCTGATCGGGGCCGAACCGCACCAGCCGTACGACCGGCCCCCGTTGTCCAAGGCGGTCCTCCTGGGCACGGCGGAGGGCTCCGCTTTCGACGTGGACTTCGAGGCGCTCGGCATCGGGCTGCGCCTGGGCGTCGAGGTGACCGCCCTGCGCCCCGGCGCCCATGAGGTCGACACCGCCTCCGGACCCGTCCCGTACGACGTCCTGGTCATCGCCACCGGCGCCGTGCCCCTCGCCCTGCCCGGCGCCGAGGGCGTGCGCGGGGTCCACCTGCTGCGCACCCTGGACGACGCCGAGCGGCTGCGTCCGGTCCTGGCGGAGAAGCACGACGTGGTGGTCGTCGGCGCCGGCTGGATCGGCGCCGAGTTCACCACGGCCGCCCGGGAGGCCGGCTGCGCGGTCACCGTCGTCGAGGCCGCCGACCGGCCGCTCGCCGGGACGCTGCCCGCCGAGGTCGCCGCACCGATGGCCGCCTGGTACGAGGAGAGCGGCGCCGCGCTCCTGACGCACGCGCGCGTGGGGCACGTCGAACCCGGCGAGGTCGCCCTGGAGGACGGCCGGCTGCTGCCCGCCGGGGCGGTGGTCGTCGGCATCGGAGCCCGGCCCGCCACCGGCTGGCTGGCCGGCTCCGGCGTCGCCCTCGGCCCGGAGGGCGCGATCGTCGCGGACGACCACCTCCGGACGTCCGCTCCCGACGTGTACGCCGTGGGCGACTGCGCCTCCTTCCCGTCCGCCCGCTACGGCGAGCGGCTGGTGGTGCACCACTGGGACAACGCCCTCCAGGGCCCGCGCGCGGTGGCCGCCGCCATCGTCGGGGACGCGCCGCGGCCGTACGACCCGGTGCCGTACTTCTGGTCCGAGCAGTTCGGGCGGTTCGTCCAGTACGCGGGCCACCACGGGACCGCCGACACGATGGTGTGGCGGGGCGACCCGGCCGGCGCCGCCTGGTCGGTGGTGTGGCTGCGCGAGGGCGCCCTGGTGGCGCTGCTGGCCGTCGGCCGGCCCCGGGACCTGGCGCAGGGGCGCAAGCTCATCGAGGCGGGCACCGTGCTGGACCCCGCGCTCGCCGCGGACCCGGCCGTCCCGCTGAAGTCGGCCGCCCGGGGGTAGCGCGGGCCGGTCCGGCGTAGCCCGGCTACCGGCTGTCAGCGCGGGATGGCACGCTAGTCCCGTGACCGAGATTGACGCAAAGATCGATGCTCTCGTCCCCGCCTGGCTCCACCTGCCCGACATCGCGGAACTCCTCGACGTCGAGGTGACGCGCGTGCGGCAGCTGGTCAAGGAGGGCCAGCTGATCGCCGTGCGCCGGGGTGAGAACCGGACGCTCCAGGTGCCTGCCGCCTTCATCAAGGACGGCAAGGTCGTGAAGGGTCTCGCCGGGACCCTGACCCTCCTGAAGGACGACGGCTTCACCGACGAAGAGATGCTGGAGTGGCTCTTCACTCCCGACCCGACCCTGCCGGGCACGCCCGCGCAGGCGCTCAGCGAGAATCGCGGCACGGAGGTGAAGCGCCGCGCCCAGGCGCTCGCCGTCTGACGTCCAGGCAGGGCCCGGCGGGCAGGCCGGGCGGAACACCGACACCAGGCGGTGTCCGGGCCGGGGGAGCCCTCCCGGCCCGGACACCGCCGCACCCACGGGGGGAACACCTCATGTCCACCGCACGCGCCGCACTGGCCGACGCCCGGCTCTACCTCTGCACGGACGCCCGCAAGCGGCAGGGCGACCTGCCCGAGTTCCTGGACGCGGTGCTCGCCTCCGGCGTGGACGTCGTGCAGCTGCGCGACAAGGGCATGGAGGCCGGTGAGGAGCTGGAGCACCTCGCGCTGTTCGCCGACGCCTGCCGCCGGCACGGCACCCTGCTCGCGGTGAACGACCGGGCCGACGTGGCCCACGCCGCCGGCTCAGCCGTGCTGCACCTGGGTCAGGGCGACCTGCCCGTCCCGGCCGCCCGCGCCATCCTGGGCGAGGACGTCCTGATCGGCCGTTCCACGCACGCGGAGGCCGAGGTGGACGCGGCGGTCGCCGAGCCGGGCGTGGACTACTTCTGCACCGGCCCCTGCTGGCCCACCCCCACCAAGCCGGGGCGGTACGCGCCCGGGCTGGACCTCGTGCGGTACGCCGCGTCGCTGGACCAGGACCGCCCCTGGTTCGCCATCGGCGGCATCGACGCGGACAACCTGGACCAGGTGCTGGACGCCGGAGCCCGCCGGATCGTCGTCGTCCGGGCGATCACCGAGGCGGACGACCCCGCCACGGCCACCGCGGCCCTGGCGAAGCGGATCCGGGAACGCTCCGCCTAGGAACCGCCGTCGCCGGCCCAGGGTGTCCACGACTGTCCAAGGGGTGGACAACAGCCCGGCAAAAGCAGACAAATCCCCCTGCTCCGGTTGGGTGACGCCCGACCCGTGGCTAACCTGCCCGTATGGCCCTTGGCACACCTTCCACCAGGACGGACCGCGCACGGACGGTGCGCGATCTGCTCGCGACCGGCACGACGTACTCCTTCGAGTTCTGGGCGCCCAAAACCGAGAAGGGCGAGCGGAACCTCTGGAACGCGCTGCGCCGGGTCGAAGCGGTGGCCCCCAGCTTCGTCTCCGTCACCTACGGGGCCGGCGGGTCCACGAGGGCCGGGACGGTCAAGGCCACACAGGAGATCGCCGCCGACACCACGCTCACCCCGGTCGCGCACCTCACCGCCGTCAACCACACGATCGCCGAACTGCGGAACATGATCGGCCAGTACGCCGACGCCGACATCCGCAACATCCTCGCCGTCCGGGGCGACCCGCCCGGCGACCCGATGGGCGAGTGGGTCCCCAACCCCCGGGGCGTGCGGTACGCCGCCGATCTGGTCCGGCTGATCAAGGAGTCCGGCGACTTCTGCGTCGGCGTCGCCGCCTTCCCCGAGATGCACCCCCGCTCCACCGACTGGGAGACCGACATCCGGCACTTCGTGGACAAGTGCCGGGCGGGCGCGGACTACGCGATCACCCAGATGTTCTTCCAGCCGGAGGACTACCTGCGGCTGCGCGACCGGGTCACGGCCAGGGGCTGCGAGACGCCGATCATCCCCGAGATCATGCCCGTCACCAGCGTCAAGCAGATCGAACGGTTCGCCCAGCTCAGCAACGCCCACTTCCCGGCCGACCTGAAAGAGCGGATCCTCGCCGTCAAGGACGATCCGGCCGCTGTACGCTCCATTGGCATCGAGTACGCGACGGAGTTCTGCGCGCGGCTGCTCTCCGAGGGCGTCCCCGGATTGCACTTCATCACGCTGAACAACTCCACGGCGACGCTCGAGATCTACGAGAATCTCGGACTGCACGAGCAGTCCTGACCGGCCGTACCCGCCACCTCCCGGGGCGGGAGGCCGCATGAGAGGGGCGGGCATGGGCTGGACGGTCCTCTACATCGCGTTCGGCATCGTCGCGTTGTGGCTGCTCGGTGAGGTGCTCCTGCAGTACAAGGCCCGGCTGCGCTGGCGGCTGCTCGCCTTCGCGGGCTTCCTGGGCGTGGTCCTCGGCGTGCTGCTGCCGTCCGTCCCCGTGATCGCGGCGGGCGCGATCGCCTTCGCGATCGGCCAGACCTGCGTCACGCTCTCCTTCCGGCGCGGCTTCTCCACCGGCTGGGCGATCGGCGGCCGCCCCGGCGCCAGCCGCCGTCGCAAGGCCGGGGCCGCCGCCCCCGCCGGGCCGACCCTGGAGGTCTCCGGCCTCGCCTACGACGACGAGCGGGAGCCGGCGGCCGCCGAGTCCACGGCCGTCTACGCCCCCGAGCCGCTGCCCGACGAGACCGGGCAGTACGGCGTCTACAGCGAGCCCTACGGCGAGCCCGCCCCCGCCCCCCAGCCCGCCCAGGCGGCCGCCTACGACGGCGGTTTCGGCGGCTACGCCCCCACCGGCTACGACCAGCAGGGCACCTACGCCACGACCGCCACGTACGACTACGGCACCGGCGAGCAGAGCTACGCCGCCTACTCCGACCCGTACGTCGGCACCGCGCCCTACGACATCGGCTACGGCGCACAGCCGCAGTACACCGCCGACCCCTACACGAGCCAGTACGGCAGGGAGACCCCGCCCGGCGGTGTGTGGGTGCCGCAGCAGCGCGACGGGGAGGACCAGCCCCCGCAGCAGTCGCCGTACGGCTACGACCCCGGCCAGGGCGACCCCTACCGCTACTGACCGGCGCTCGCCTCCGGCCGGCCCGGCGCACGGCCGGGGCCGCGGTGGCCCCGGGCCGCCGCTACCGGGAGCCGCGGAAGTCCGCGCCCTCGACGACCAGCCCCGCCACCAGCGCGCCCGACATCCCGGCGTGCGCCAGCCCGCCGCCCGGATGCGCCCAGCCTCCCGCGAAGTACAGCCCGCCGACGGGCCCCGGGTTCGCGGCGGGCAGCAGCGCGCCCCGCGCACCCGCCAGCGCCGGCCCCGGCACCTGGTACACGCCCGTCTCCCGGAACGTGTCCGCCGGGGTGCGCACCACCCGCCACAGCAGCCGCTCCCGCAGGCCGGGCACGGCAGCGGCGGCGGCCTCGACCATCCGGTCGGCGAACGCCTCCACGGCGGCCGCCACCGCGGGCTCCCCGCCCGCCGCCCCGCCCGTGCCCCACAAGTTGTCCGACGCCCACGCCCCGCCCGCCGCGACCGTCGCGGTCACGGTCACCGCCTCGTGGTCCGCGTCCGGGCGCAGCAGCTCGTCGTCCGGGCGCAGCACCGTCACGGTCGGGCGCTCGCACAGCCGCCCCCGCGCGAGCGCGTCCAGCTCGTCCTCCCGGTCCGCCGAGTGCACCACGGTCCGGTGGACGGCGTCCGCCTCCCGCGCCCCCCGCAGCGCCAGGCACACCGTGACCCGGCCGGTCGGCACACCCCGCTGGTGGCGCGGCCACTCGTCGGTGCTCTCCCACTCCAGGACCTGGTCGCGGTACAGCCCGGGCAGCGGGGCGCCCGCCACGACGTGGTCCGCCCGGACCGGCTCCCGGCCGGCCGGGAGCACGCCGACGGCCCGGCCGTCCTCCACCAGGACCCCGGTCACCTCGGTGCCGAGGACGAACTCCACCCCGCGCTGCCGGCACCGCTCGTACACCGCGTCCGCCAGCGCGCGCATGCCGCCCGCCACGTACCAGGTCCCGAAGGTCTGCTCCATGTAGGGCAGCACGGCGGCGGCGGCCGGAGCGGTCACCGGGTCGAAGCCGTACGCCAGGGCGTGGCTCTCCAGCAGGGCGGCCAGCCGCGCGTCGCGCAGCTCCCGCCGGCCCACCTCGGCCAGGGTGGCCGCGGAACGGCGCAGCAGACCGGTCCTGACCGCCGGGTACGGGTCGCGGCCGAACGGTGCCACGTCGGCCGGCAAGGGCTCCTCCAGCAGCGGCCTCCGGGACCGGTCCCAGGCGTCGCGCGCCCGGTTCAGGAACTCGCCCCAGCGCGCCCCCGCCCCCGCGCCGAGCGCCGCGTCCAGCGCCGAGACGATTCCGGCCCGGGAGGCGTTCGGCAGCGACACGGCCGTACCGTCGGCGAAGACGTGCCGGCTCGCCGGGTCGACCTGCGCCATGCGGACGCACCGCTCCAGCGGCTCCTTGCCGGTCTTGACGAACAGGTCCCGGTACACGGCGGGCAGGTGCAGCAGCCCGGGGCCGGTGTCGAAGGCGAAACCCTCGCGCTCCAGCCGGCCGACCGCCCCGCCGTACGTCGCCGACCGCTCGTACACCGCCACCCGGTGGCCCGCGACCGCCAGCCGGGCCGCCGCCGCCATGGCGCCCATCCCCGCGCCGATCACCACAATCCGTGCCATGGGACGGACCCTATCCGGCCCCCCGTCCGGCCCCGCCGACAGCCCGGCCGGCCGGGCCCACGCGCGCGTGGGCAGGAACACGGGCCTCTGAGTACCCGTACCTAGCCGTCGAGATGAGTAGGTACGCGGATGGGGCCGGCCCCGCCCGGACGGAAGAGTGGGGACCACGGAAGGGGCGCGGGGCCGGCACCGCCGACACGGGGCGGCGGAAACGGCACCGCGCACCTGCCGGAACGGGGGTGCGTGACGGAGAGCCCGGAGACCGACGGGGGGACACGGGGGTCGGGGCTCTCCCCGGGGGAACGCACGGGGGACACGGGGGATGACGCCGGTCCGGTGAGGCTCGGGGGGATCGAGCCTCACCGGACCGGCTTCTTCCGTTCCCCGTGCGGGCCCGCGAGCCGCACCGTCCCGCGCGCGCCTCTCGCGGTTCATAAGGGCCTCAGCGGCCGCTGACGCGCCCGTGCAGGAGCCGGGACAGGGCCGAGTGGACGTCGTCGATGGAGCGCTCCCGCTGGAACGCCTGCCAGTCGAGCGCCGCCACCAGCACCATCCCGACCAGCGCGGCCGCCGTCAGCGGGATGTCGATCTCGTCGCTCAGCTCGCCGCCCTCGACCCCCTCCCGCAGCACCGTCTCGACCACGGCGACCGCCTCCTGACGCACCACCAGCAGCGTCGACTGCCAGGCGCGGTTGGTGCGCCACAACTCGGCCACGTACAGCTGGGTGAAGGCCGGGTAGCGGTCGATGAAGACCAGACCCGCGCGGATCATGGCGTCCAGCGCCTCCACCCGGGTGCCGCCCCGCGCCGCCGTCTCGTCGGCGGCGTCCCGCAGGGAGGCGGTCAGCAGCCCGACGCCGTGCCGCAGCAGTTCCTCGAAGAGCTCGGTCTTGCTCTTGAAGTTGTAGTAGACCGTGCCCTTGGCCACCCCGGCGCGCTCCGCGATCTCGTCCACCGTCGTCGCCGAGAAGCCCTGCTCGGCGATGAGGGTCACAGCGGCCTCGTAGAGCTTGGTGCGGGTGGCCTGCCGTCTGCTGCTCTGGGTGTCCATGGCGTCGATTCTCACAGGCTCAGCTCCGGGTGCAGGCGATCGAGGGTCCACACCTGCTTGCGGCGCGCGGAGAGGGCCGTCAGGGCGACCGCTCCGAGGGTGAACGCGGCCAGGACCGCGCACGCCTGCCAGACCGGCCCGAGCCCGCCACCGGTGATGAGCCGGCGCAGCGCCTCGACGACGTACGTCATCGGCAGGAAGGGGTGGATCGTGTTGAAGAAACCGGGGCTGGTCTGCACGGGGTACGTGCCGCCCGCCGAGGTCAGCTGGAGCATCAGCAGGGCCAGGACGAGGATCCGCCCGGCGGCGCCGAAGCGGGCGTTCAGCCACTGGATGATCGCGGCGAAGCAGCAGGTGACCAACAGCAGGAACCCGACCGTGCCGGCCGGCCGCGCCATCTGGAGGCCCAGCCCCGGCGCCCAGTGCAGGACGGACATCAGGGCGCCCACCTGGAGCACGCCGAGGGCGGCCACCGGCAGCCAGCCGGCCAGCGCGATGCGCCACGCGGAGGCCCCCGCGGCGAGGGCGCGGCGGTTGAGCGGCTGGATCAGCATGTACGCCACCATGGCGCCCACCCAGAGGGAGAGCGGGATGAAGTACGGGGCGAACCCGGTGCCGTAGTTGGGCGCCTTGTGCAGCGACTTGGAGGCGAGCTGGACCGGGTCGGCCATCACCTCGGTGCGGCGGTCGCGGGCCTGCTTGTCGTAGTCCGGGATCTTCCCGACGCCGTCGTTGAGGCCGGTGGCCAGCTCGGAGGAGCCGTCGGCGAGCTTGTACAGACCGCTGTTGAGGTCGCCGGCGCCCTTCTTGAGCCTGCCGACCCCGGTGTCGAGCTCGGCGATGCCGCCCTTGGCGCCGGTCAGGCCGGTGTGCAGGGTGTCCGCTCCGGTGGCGACCCGGTGGGCGCCGGCGTTCAGCTCGTTGATCTTGCGGACGGCGTCGGCGAGGTCCTCGTCGAGGTGCGGTGCCCGCTCGGCGAGGGCGTCGGCCCTGGCCTGGAGGTCCTTGAGCTGTGTGTCCAGCTTCTTCAGGTTGCCGTTGCCGTCCTTGGCCAGCTCATGGAGGTCGTCGGCGATGACGGCCACGTCGGCGGACGCGACCTTCGCCTTCTCCACCTTCGGGCAGAGCTTGGGGTCGGGCAGCGGGTTGTCCTCGCACTCCTCCTTGTGGAAGGCGGCGAGCCCGTCGGCGGCCGCATGGGCGCCCGTCCGCAGCCCGGGGCCCTTCTTCACGATGAGGTCCAGGCTGTTGCGCATGCCCTGGGAGAGGTCCGAGACCAGCCGCGCGGAGTCGCCGATCTTCTTGCCGTTGTCCCTGAGGTACGGGCGTACGTCGGCGGCCACGCCGTTGACCTTGTCGGCGAGCGTCTGGGTGCCGTTCGCGACCTGCCGGGCGCCCGTCTCCAGGTCGGCCGCGCCGCCGTCCAGCTTCTTCAGGCCGCCGGCCAGCTTGCCGCTGCCCTTCTTGGCGTCGGTGAGGCCGTCGGAGAGGTCCTTGGACCCCTTCTTGGCCCGCGCCGCCCCGCTCTTGAGCTCGTCGGCCCCCTTGGCCGCCTTCTCGGTGGCGTCGTGGAGGTCGGAGAAGTTGATGAAGATCTTGTCCAGGAAGGACCGGGACGACTTCGTCGACGCGGCGGTGCGGACCTCGGCGAACACCGTCTTCGAGATCTGCCCGACGATGTAGTTGTTGGCGTCGTTCGTCCGCACCTGGAGGGCGCCCGTCTCGGGCGCGTCCCCGGAGCTCGACGCGATGCGCCGGCTGAGGTCCCGCGGCATGGTCAGGGACAGGTAGTACGTCCCGTTCTCCACGCCTTCGCGGGCCTCGGCGTCGCTCACCTCGTGCCACTCGAAGACCTTGCTCTCCCGCAGGTTCTTCGCGAGGTCGTCGCCCGCGTTCAGCTTCTTGCCGTCCGCGGTGGCGCCCCGGTCCTCGTTGACGAGCGCCACGGGCAGCTTCTCCAGCCTGCCGTACGGGTCCCAGAACGACCACAGGTACAGCGCGCCGTACAGCAGCGGCAGCAGCAGGATCGCGACGAGCGCGGCCCGCGGCAGCTTCCCCCTGCCGAACCGCTTCAGCTCAAGCGCGGCCAGTTTCGGCGAGCGCATCGGCCGCCCCCTCCTCGGTGGTGCGGATGGTGATCGTGTTCCCGGGTGCCTCGCTGCACACGGCCAGCACCGTCGTACCGGCGCCGGCTATGGACCGCAGCAGGGACCAGGCCTCGGCCCGGTCGGCGTCGGAGAGTTTCAGATCGGCGTCGTCCACGGCCAGCAGCCGGGGTTCGCCGATCAGCGCCAGGGCGATGGACAGGCGAAGGACCTCCAGCCGGTCCAGGTCCCGCACGGAGGTGCGTCCCCCCTTCGGCAGCGAGGCCGGGTCCAGTCTGGCGGCCTCCAGGGCCTTCTGGACGCGCGCCCGGGAGGCGGCGGCGCGTTCGGCGCGCGGCCGCAGCAGGGCGAGCGGCGAGCCGTCGAACCGGCGCTGCAACAGGGCGCGCTCGCGCAGGTGCTCGTCGACGGTCAGGGCCGGGTCGAGATCGCTGACGCCGGCCACCGGGCCGAGCGCGCTGATCCGCCGGACGGCCGCCATCTTCCGCGGCAGGGGGTGCCCGCCGACCTCCGCGTGCCCCTCGGTGGCGCGCATCCGCCCGGTGAGGGCCAGCAGCAGGCAGGTCCGGCCGGAGCCGGACGGCCCCTCGATCGTCACCAGCGAGCCGGGCGCGGCGTCCACGCCCACACCGCGGAACGTCCAGCCGCGCGGGCCCTTGAGCCCGAACCCCTTCGCCACCACGGCGGCGCCCGCGGCGACCGGGCCGCCGGTGCGGTCGCCCTCGCCGGTGTGCGGCGGATCCGTGTCCCCGCCCGTGTCCGTACCGGCGGCGGCATCGGTGGTCACGTCGGTGGCCACGTCCTCGTCGCTGTCCGCGTCGGTGTCGGTGTCCGCGTCCTCGGCGCCGTCCTCGGCGCCGTCCTCGGCTGCGGCGGCCGGCCGGGCGGAGGCGGTGCCGCTCTCGTCCCGGGCGTCCCGCTCGTCCGCCCCGTCCCGCGTGTTCGCCCCGTCCCGTGCGTCCGCCCCGTCCCGGGTGTCCGTTCCGCCGTCCCGCTCGTCCGGGGTTTCCAGGTCGTCGTCCTGGCTGTCCACGAGCCCCCATTTCTTTGAACTGACCGGTCAGTGCAAAAACCTACTCCGAACCTTCGATCGAAGCAAAGTGCCTGGTCGGGGCCGACTGTCAGTGCCGCCCCGCACGATGGGCACATACGGCCACCGCGCCGTCACACGACGACTGGAGGTTCGTCATGGCCGGTACCCACACGGCGGCGAGCGACATCCACCCCGTGCAGCGTCGCGCCGCCGCGCCGCCCGCCGCTCTCGACCTGCTCGGCCAGGCCCGCGCGGGCCTGGAGGAGGCGCGTACCCTCGAAACCCCCAACGAGCGGTACGCCCTCGCCCACCTCGCCGCCCTCCGCACGGCGGCGGCCGTGCTCGCCGTTCACGGCCGCCCCGAGGCCACCCCGCGCAAGCGCCGCCAGATCCGCAGCGCCTGGGAGGTGCTCCCTGAAGTGGCGCCCGAGCTGACCGAGTGGAGCGCCCTGTTCGCCGCCGGCGCCGCCCGCCGGGCCCGCGCCGAGGCCGGCATACGGGGCGCGGCGAGCAACCGCGACGCCGACGACCTCGTCCGGGACGTGACCATGTTCCTGGGCCTGGTGGAGCGGCTGCTGGTGCCCCGGCCGCCGCTGCCGCGGCCCCGGTCCCGGCGGTCGGGCACGGACCGTACGAACTGAGTGCCGGGGCACCGCTCGTGAGGCCATAGGGTGGGAAGCGTTCGTAACCGTCACCGAGGAGTCAACTGCCGTGTCGGACCCGCAGCGCCCCCGCGCCTCCCTTCGTACCGCCGTGGTGTGGGACGTTCTCGAGGACGCCCTCGACCGCCGGGTCAAGGCGGCCGGCAAGGACAGCCTGGACGTCCTCGACACCGGCGGCGGCAGCGGGAACTTCGCCGTCCCCGTCGCGCTGCTGGGCCACCGGGTCACCGTCGTCGACCCCAGCCCCAACGCGCTCTTCGCGCTGGAGCGCCGCGCCGCCGAGGCGGGCGTCGCCGACCGGGTGCGGGGCGTCCAGGGCGACATCCACGGCCTGTTCGACGTCGTCGAGCGCGGCGGTTACGACGCGGTGCTCTGCCACGGCGTCCTGGAGTACGTGGACGACCCCGCCGAGGGCGTGCGCAACGCCGCCGAGGCCCTGCGGCCCTCCGGCGCGCTCAGCCTGCTCGCGGCCGGACTGGGCGGCGCCGTCCTCGCCAGGGCGCTCGCCGGGCACTTCACCGAAGCCCGCCGCGCCCTGACCGACCCGGCGGGCCGCTGGGGCGAGGGCGACCCCGTCCCGCGGCGCTTCACCGCCGAGCAACTGACCGAGGCCGTCGAGGCGGCCGGTGTGGAGGTCGGCGCCGTGCACGGCGTGCGGGTCTTCGCCGACCTCGTCCCCGGCGTCCTGGTCGACACCGAGCCCGGCGCCCTCGACGCGCTGCTCAAGCTGGAGGCCGCCGCCGCCGAGCTCCCCGCGTTCCGGTCGGTCGCCACCCAACTGCACGTGCTGGGCGAAAAGCGGGGCTGATCCGACCAGCGGGCTGATCAGCGGCGCAGCCGCAGATGGAGTACGCCACAGGCCGCCCGCTCGCAGCCGGATCCCCGTATGATCGAGGGACACCATCCGGCATGACGGATCGGAGGACGGGGAATCAACGCCTCACCACCCGAACCGGCATGGCGGTCCGATCGGTGAAAGGCACAGGGCGGGTTTCACGGGGGCGAATCCCTGCCTATCCTGAAAGGGCCGCATACCGGTCGCCCCCAGCGACCGACGACGAGGAGGACTCCGTGCCGCTCTCGGAGCACGAGCAGCGAATGCTCGAGCAGATGGAGCGAGCGCTGTACGCCGAAGATCCCAAGTTCGCGACAGCGCTCGAGGGAAGCGGGCTGCGTACGCACACCCGGCGACGGGTGTACCAGGCGGTCGCAGGCTTCCTGGTGGGTATCGCGCTCCTCATGGCCGGAATGGTCGCCCAGCAGATCTGGATCAGCGTGGTGGGGTTCCTCGTCATGCTCGGCTGTGCGGTCCTCGCGGTCACCGGTTGGCGCAAGGCGCCGAAACCGGGTGAGCAGCAGCAGACCGACGGAGGCACGGCCCACGGCCGGCACCCCCGGCAGCGCCGCTCGATGATGAACAAGATCGAGGAGCGGTGGCAGCGCCGCCGCGACGAGCAGGGCCACTGAGCGCCACGGCATGAGACATGGTGAGGGGCGACCGCCGACGGCGGTCGCCCCTCACCCATGTCCACCCACCCGCCGCCCAGTGATACGAGCGGGTACCCCCGTCCCTGCCGGGGCGCGCGCCGCTCGGCCGTCGGATGCGGCTGGTCCGCCCCGGCACATCCTGGACGCGGCCCCGTTCGATCCGCCCCGGCGCTCAGGCCCGCCCGCGTGACGAGGCCCCGGCCGGGTGGCCGGGGCCTCGTCACGCGGTGGGGCGCCGGGAGGGGCACCCCGGCCGCCGGGTCAGCCGCCCTGGCGGGAGGGGCGGCGGAGCAGGGAGGCGACGCGGGCCACCAGGCGGTGGCGCCGGCCGGCCCACCGGCCGGTGAGCGCCGCCCAGCGGTCCGACACCGCCCACACCACCCGGACGGTCGAGCGGGGGAGCAGCAGCGCGCGCAGCCGGCCGACCCGGCCGGATCCGGCGGCCAGACCCGCACGGATCCGGGCCGCGTCCTCGGCCAGTCCCGCCACGTGGCCCGGCCGGGGGGCGTAGAGCACCTGCTCCACCGCGCCGGCCACCCGGTGGACCGCCTCGGCCGGGGGACCGTCCAGCTCGCCCAGCAGGACGATCCGCTCGGCCGTCTTGCGCGGCGTCCGGGAGTCGTCCGGCGCAATGCCGTGGTCCCACGCCGTGTCCAGGACCTCCTCCCAGGCCGCCAGGGTCCGGGCGGCCACGTCCTCCGGGCCGCGCCCGGCCCGGCCGAGGCGCCGGGCCCGTACCCGCGACCGCCACAGCATCGGCAGCAGGGGCAGCAGTACGACCGCCACCACTCCCGCGGCGACCAGCAGGATCGTGCCCAGCGGCGGCCCCGAGTCGGCCGCGGCGACGGCGCCGGGGTCCTGCACGTCCCCGCACTCGCCCAGGCGCCGCGCCTGCGGCGGGCAGCTCTCCTGGGCGGACGGCTGCGTCGACGGCACCGCGGCGGCGCTCTCCTCCGGCTGCGCCGGTGTGCTCGGCCGTCCCGTCGGCGCCTCCGGCCGCGTGTACTCGGGCGTCGTGCCGCGCGTCGGGGTGGGCTCGAAACGGGTCCAGCCCACGCCCTCGAAGTACAGCTCGGGCCATGCGTGCGCGTCACGGATGCCGACCGACATGTAGCCGCCCGACTGCGGCGCACCGGGGGTGAAGCCGACCGCGACCCGCGCCGGAATGCCCAGCGTCCGGGCCATCGCCGCCATCGAGAAGGAGAAGTGGATGCAGAACCCCTCCTTGTTCTTGAGGAACTGCGAGATCGCGGCCGCTCCCGTGCCCGACGACACCGTGGTGTCGTAACGGAAGCCGCCCTCCACCGCGAACCAGTCCTGGAGCTTGACGGCCCGCTCGTAGTCGGTCGCCGCGCCCCTGGTCACCCGGGCCGCGGTCGACCGCACGTCCGGCGGCAGCGACCCGGGCACCTCGGTGTACTCGCGTTCGAGGTCGGCCGACGGCTGCGGGGCGTTGGCCAACTGCTCCCGGGTCGGCTCCACGACCAGGCTGCGCACCGTGTACTGCGCGCCCTTCGTGGTCTGGTCGCCGTCGCCGACGAGCGTGCGTCCCACCGGCTCGAAGCGCCAGCGCCCGTCGACCTCGACCCGGGACGCGGGGAACGGCATGGGCAGCCACCGCTGTTCGTAGGTGCCGGCGGCCGACACACTGGTCGTGATCTCCGCCGCGTTGACACTGCCGCTCAGCCCGGCCGGCTGCGGCAGCCGCTCGGGGACGTCGACGATCGGGCGCTCGGAGAGCTTCCAGGACGCGCCGTCGAAGTCGTCCAGCGACGTCAGACGCAGATACAGCCCGGACGTGTCCTCGGCGTTGGTGCGGTAGCGCAGCACCTCGCGGTCCTCGGGCTGCGTCAGGTTGTCCTGGAGCGCCACCAGCGGGTTGACCGCGTTGATCACCCCGCCGCCCTTGCCGCCCGCCGCGCCGGTGCCGTCCAGCAGTCCGCCGCCGAGGGCCGGCAGCGCGGCCGGCACGGCCAGCGCGATGCCCAGGGCGACCACGCCGATGCGCCGCCCGGTCCGCACCGGGGCCAGCGGCCCGCCCGCCCGCCCGGCCGGGCCACGTCCGCCCGGGGCCGCGCCGCCGAAGACCCGGCCCCACTGGGAGAGCCGGTCGCGGCCCTCGGCCAGCAGGAGCAGCAGGTAGCCGGAGGCGGCCAGCAGGAACCACAGCCAGCTCGCGCCGCCACCGGACAGGCCGGCCGCGACCGAGTACAGCGCGAGCAGCGGCAGCCCCGCCGGAGCGGCGCTGCGGAATGTCACCGCCAGGGCGTCGACGGCCAGCCCGATCACCAGCACGCCGCCGACCAGCATCAGCCGGATGCCGTCGGTGGCGGGCGCCGGGGTGGCGTACTGCCCGACGTCCTCCGCGCCCGAGGTCAGCAGCAACCCGAACCGCTGGATCGCGTCCGGTCCGGGCAGGAACCAGGCCAGTGCCTGGTCCCGGGCGAAGAGGACGGTCAGCGCCACCAGGCCCACCAGGGCCTGGACCGCGACCGTGAGCGCGCGTGCCGACGACCAGCGCCGCACCAGCGCGCCCGCCCCGCTCTGGAGCGCCACCAGCACCGCGGCCTGGATGATCCACGTGGCCGGATCGACCAGCGGCAGCAGCGCCCCGGCCGCCATCAGCGTGGCGGCGAAGGCGCACAGCGCCAGCCTCCCGCGACCGCTCATGACCAACCCCCCGATACCCCGGACATTCCGCTCGTTCCCCTGCTCGCCGCGCCCGGTCCGGAGGGCGCCCCGCCCGTCCGCCGCCACAACTCGGCCAGCGACGCCCCGGGCGGTACGGCCACCGCCGTCCAGCCCGCGTCCCGCAGCCGCCGCACACTGTCCTCCACCGCGCCGGCCACCGCGCCGCCGGTCAGCCACGTACCGCTGTCCAGGACGAAGGCGACCGCCGCGCCGCTGCGCTGCCGCATCCGGGCGGCCACCGCCGCCTGCTCCTCGTCGAGGTCGCCGATGAACGCGACCAGCAGTCCCTCGTTCCCGGAGCGCAGCAGGTCCAGGGCGCGCGAGAGCCCGGCCCCGTCGGAGTGGTCGACGACCGCGAGGGTGTCCAGCATCAGGCCCGCCGCGTCCGCCGAGTCCTGTGCCGCACCGGTGAACCCGTCACCGTCGCCGGGCAGCGGACTGCCCTCGTCGGTCAGCAGCCGGACGGAGTAGCCCTGCTCCAGCATGTGCACCAGCACCGAGGCCGCGCCGGACACCGCCCACTCGAAGGCGGAGTCCGGCCCGAAGCCCTGGTAGGCCACCTCGCGGGTGTCCAGCAGCACCGTGCACCGGGCGCGCTGCGGCTGCTCCTCGCGGCGCACCATCAGTTCGCCGTACCGAGCGGTGGACCGCCAGTGCACCCGCCGCAGGTCGTCGCCGTAGCGGTACTCGCGCGGGATCACGTCGTCCTCGCCGGCCAGGGCCAGCGAACGCGGCCGCCCCTCGCCGTATCCCGAGGCCTCGCCCGGCAGCCGGCCGGGCGGCAGCGGCTCGGTGCGCGGTATGACCGTGAGCATGTCGTAGGCGCTGAACGAGCGGGTCAGCTCGCACATCCCGAACGGGTCGCTCAGCCGTAGCTGGAGCGGCCCGAGCGGATAGCGGCCGCGCAGGTCCGAGCGGACCCGGTAGGACACCTCGCGGCGCCCGCCCGCCTCCACCCGGTCCAGCACGAACCGGGGCCGCGGCCCCAGCACGTACGGCACGTGGTCCTGGAGCATCAGCAGGCCCGTGGGCAGCCGCGAGATGTTCTCCATCCGCAGGTGGACGCGCGCCTCGGCGCCGGCCGGTACCCGCTGCGGCGCCAGCCGCCGGCTGCCGGCCACCTGGTAGCGGGTGCGGTAGAGCACCAGCACGCAGACCAGCGGCAGGACGGCCAGCAGCAACCCGACGCGCAGCAGGTCCCCCTGTCCCAGTACGTAGGCGCACACCGCCGCCGCGACGCCGGCCGCCAGGAAGGACCGGCCGCGGGTCGTCAGCCCCCCGAGGGCGGCCCGCACCCCGCCCCTGTTCTCGCCGTCCCGGCCGGCGGGCCCCCCGGCCGCCATCACAGCCGCCGTACGCCGGGCTGCTGCTGGCCGTAGAGCGGGGCGCCGGCCGCCGGGCCGCCGGGCATCTGACCGCCCTGCATCGGGCCGCCGGGCACCCGGCCACCGGACAGCGGCGAGCCGTGCGGCGCGGCCGCCGGCGGAGCCGCCGTGGGTACCGGCGTGCGCTGGATGATGTCCCGCACGACCTGCTCGGAGGTACGCCGGTTCAGCTGCGCCTGGGCCGTGGGCAGCAGCCGGTGGGCCAGCACGGGGACGGCCAGTGCCTGGACGTCGTCGGGCAGGGCGTAGTCGCGGCCGCTCAGCGCGGCGGACGCCTTCGCGGCCCGCAGCAGGTGCAGCGTGGCGCGCGGCGAGGCGCCGAGCCGCAGGTCCGGGTGGGTGCGGGTGGCCGCGACGAGCTCCACCGCGTACCGCCGGACCGCCTCGGCCACGTGGACCGTGCGCACCGCGTCGATCAGCTTCACGATGTCGTGGGCGTGCGCCACCGGCTGGAGGTCGTCCAGCGGCGACACCCCGCCGTGCACGTCCAGCATCTGGAGCTCGGCCTCGGCGCTGGGGTAGCCGATCGAGACGCGGGCCATGAAGCGGTCCCGCTGGGCCTCGGGGAGCGGGTAGGTGCCCTCCATCTCGACCGGGTTCTGCGTGGCGACCACCATGAAGGGGCTGGGCAGCTCGTAGCTGTGCCCGTCCATGGTGACCTGGCGCTCCTCCATCGACTCCAGCAGCGCCGACTGGGTCTTGGGCGAGGCGCGGTTGATCTCGTCGCCGATCACGATCTGCGCGAAGATCGCGCCCGGCTTGAACTCGAACTCACGCCGCTGCTGGTCGTAGACCGACACACCGGTGATGTCCGACGGCAGCAGGTCGGGCGTGAACTGGATGCGCCGCACGGAGCAGTCGATCGACCGTGCCAGCGCCTTGGCCAGCATGGTCTTGCCGACGCCGGGGACATCCTCGATCAGGAGGTGTCCCTCGGCGAGCAGCACGGTCAGCGAAAGCCGTACGACCTCAGGCTTGCCCTCGATCACACCCTCCACCGACCTGCGGACGCGTTCCGCCGTGGTGGTCAGATCTGTGAGGCTCGCTCGATCGTCATAGGTCGTCACACGGCCCTCCTCGGCCCGTTCCATGGGCCGTGCGCGACTGACGGCACGGTCCACCCTTGAAACACGGACACCGTCTCCGAACCATTCAGGAGCGGTGTCACCCCCGCATTCTTGTTGCCGTTACCCGTACGTGTCACTCGGCTGTGGACAACCGCGCGCGATATGTCGGAGATGGCGTGTTCCGGGAGGGTGTCCCGTGCCGGGAAACCTCAGGAAGAGGGGTCGATCTCGCGCAGGAGACCCGTCTTCACGTCGAAGACGAAGCCCCGCACGTCGTCGGTGTGCACCAGGAACGGCGACGTCCGCACACGCTGCATGGACTGCCGTACGTCCTGGTCGACGTCGCGGAAGGCCTCCACCGCCCAGGCCGGCCGCTGGCCGACCTCCTGCTCCAGCTCGTGGCGGAATTCCTCCGTGAGCGACTCCAGGCCGCAGCCCGTGTGGTGCACCAGCACGACACTGCGGGTGCCCAGCGCGCGCTGGCTGATGGTGAGCGAGCGGATCACGTCGTCGGTGACGACACCGCCGGCGTTGCGGATCGTGTGGCAGTCACCCAGTTCCAGACCGAGCGCCGCGTGCAGGTCGAGCCGGGCGTCCATGCAGGCGACGACCGCGACGTGCAGCACGGGGCGGGCGTCCATGCCCGGGTCGGTGAAGCCGGCGGCGTACTGCCGGTTGGCCTCGACGAGACGGTCCGTGACCGTGCCGCCGTCGGTTATGGGGCTCGGCGAGGGGTGCGCGGATGCTGAAGTCGTCATGGCTCAAACGTTAATGGTCACGCCCCGCCGCGGCTCGCTGTGAGAGGGGACAAAGAACTCCAACGTGCCTTGTTGTGAGGTAACCCACAGGGGTGAGGGCGGGCCACTGTCCGGGTGAGTCGTCCGTGATCGCGCCCCGTGCGCCGCCGCCCCGCGCGACGCGCTGCCCGGTTGATTGACCGCGCGGGGCAGTGGACTAAAGTGACGCGAAGTTCACGGAGACATTGAGCGAATCCCAGCGAATCCGCAGTTTCTCCCCCCGCGTGTGCGGCGGCAGGTACGGCTCGGCCCTCTCCCGCTCGCCGGTCGGCCGACGCTTTTCCGGCGCCGGCGGGCCTCCCCGGACGGGAGGGATCCGGCAGTACGTCCACCGCGCCGAATCTGAGAGGGCGCATGAGCGAGACCCGACACGTCCCGGTGATGCTCCAGCGGTGCCTGGACATGCTGGCACCCGCACTGGGGCAGCCGGGTGCGGTGGTCGTCGACTGCACCCTGGGCCTCGGAGGCCACAGCGAGGCGCTGCTGACCCGCTTCCCCGAGGCGCGGCTGATCGCCCTCGACCGGGACAAAGAGGCCCTGCGGCTCTCCGGTGAGCGGCTCGCCCGCTTCGGCGACCGCGCCACCCTGGTCCACGCCGTCTACGACGAGCTCCCCGAGGTCCTGGACCGGCTGGGCGTCCCGGAGGTCCAGGGCGTCCTGTTCGACCTCGGCGTCTCGTCCATGCAGCTCGACGAGGCCGACCGGGGCTTCGCCTACGCGCAGGACGCTCCGCTCGACATGCGCATGGACCAGACGACCGGCATCAGCGCGGCGGAGGTCCTCAACACCTACCCGCCCGGCGAGCTGGTCCGCATCCTGCGCCAGTACGGCGAGGAGAAGCAGGCCAAGCGGATCGTGGCGGCGATCGTACGGGAGCGGGAGAAGGAACCCTTCTCCAACAGCGCCCGGCTCGTCGAGCTGATCCGCGACGCCCTCCCGCAGGCCGCCAAGCGGACCGGCGGCAACCCGGCCAAGCGGACCTTCCAGGCCCTGCGCATCGAGGTCAACGGCGAGCTGACCGTCCTGGAGCGGGCCGTCCCGGCCGCGGTGAAGGCCCTCGCGGTGGGCGGCCGGATCGCCGTCCTGTCGTACCACTCGCTGGAGGACCGGCTGGTGAAGCAGGTCTTCGCGGCCGGCGCCACCAGCACCGCCCCGCCGGGGCTGCCCGTCGTGCCGGAGCGCTACCAGCCGAAGCTCAAGCTCCTGACCCGCGGTGCCGAACTCCCCACCGAGGAGGAAGTCGCCGAGAACCGCCGCGCCGCCCCCGCCAGGCTCCGGGGCGCCGAGCGGATCAGGCGGGACGAGCTGTGAGCGGCCGGCCCGGCCGGAAGGACGGGCGCGGGCACGGCGGCGGCGTGGACCACGGACGGGACAGCGGGGCGAACCGGGAGGACAGGTGACCAAGGCGGGACCGCTGAAGGGACGGGCGGCGCGGCTCGCGCGGCTCATGCCGTCCGGGCCCAGCACCGCGGCCCGCACCCCCTTCGTCCTGCTGGTCGTCCTGCTCCTCGGCGGCGGCCTGATCACCCTCCTGCTCCTCAACTCCTCCCTCAACGAGGGATCCTTCCGGCTCAGCGAGCTGAAGAAGAGGACCACCGAACTCACCGACGAGGAGCAGGAGCTCCAGCGGGACGTGGACGGCCGGTCCGCCCCCGACGCGCTGGAGCGCCGGGCCCGTGAACTCGGCATGGTGCCCGGCGGCAGCCCCGCCTTCCTGGGCCCCGACGGCACGGTCCGCGGCGTACCCGGCGAGGCGACGGCCGAGCCCGCCCCGCCCACCGCACCGACGACGTCCGGCAGGTGACGCAGTGCCCCCCACCCAGCCCCCCCGCCGCCGCGTGCCCGCCCCGGCCCGCCCGGAACGCTCCGCCCGCCCGGACCGGCCCGCCCGCCCGGCCGTCCGCCGGCCGCGACCCTCGCCACGCCCGCCCGCCCGGGCCCGCACCATCCGGCTCGGCAGCCCCCGGCCCCGGCTGAGGCTGGTCAGCCTGGGCCTGACGCTGGTCATGCTGGCGTTCGTCGTGCGCCTCCTCCAGGTCCAGGCCGTCGACGCCAGCGCGTACGCCGCCAAGGCCGAGAAGAACCGGTACCAGGAGTTCACGCTGTCCGCCGAGCGCGGCGAGATCACCGACCGCGCCGGGATCGCTCTGGCCACCAGCGTCGACGCGTACGACATCACCGCCGACCCGAAGATGTTCACGCCCGAGGAGAGCAAGGCCCCCGACGCCCCGGAGCAGGCCGCCGCCCTCCTCGCGCCGATCCTCGGCAAGGACCCCGCCGAACTGGTCGCCAAGCTCAAGGCGCCCAAGTCCCGCTACGCCCTGCTGGCCCGCCGCCAGACCCCCCAGGTCTGGAAGCAGATCAAGGACCTGAAGAACGTCTTCGCCGAGAAGGCCCGCGCCGGCAAGGCGGGCGGCGGCACCGGCGTCAGCATCCTGGCCGGCATCTTCAACGAGCCCAGCACCAAACGCGTGTACCCCAACGGCACCCTCGCCGCCGGGATACTGGGGTACGTCAACGCCGACGGGCGCGGCGGCGGCGGCCTGGAGTCCATGCTCGACGAGGAACTGGCCGGCAAGGACGGCAAGATCAAGTACGCCCAGTCCGGCGGCCGCCGGGTGCCCACCGTCGGCGCCCGCGAGACCCCCGCCGTCCCCGGCTCCGACATCGAGCTCACCATCGACCGGGACATCCAGTGGGCCGCCCAGCAGGCCATCACCCGGCAGGTCGAGGAGTCCAAGGCGGACCGCGGCTACGTGATGGTGCAGGACGCCCGGACCGGCGAGGTGCTCGCCATGGCCAACGCCCCCGGCTTCGACCCCAACGACCTGAGCCAGGCCAACTCCGCCGCCATGGGCAACGCCGCCCTCCAGGACGCCTACGAACCCGGCTCCACCGCCAAGGTCATCTCCATGGCCGCCGTCCTGGAGGAGGGCGCCGCCACGCCCTCCACCCACGTGGTCGTCCCCAACCGCCTCCACCGCGGCGACCGGCTGTTCAAGGACGACATCGACCACCCCACCTGGTACCTGACGCTCAACGGCGTCCTGGCCAAGTCCAGCAACATCGGCACCATCCTGGCCACCGGCCAGCTCGGCCCCACCCAGGCCCAGGCCAACCGGGTCCTGCACTCCTACCTGCGCAAGTTCGGCCTCGGCAGCCCCACCGGCCTCGGCTACCCGGGCGAGACCTCCGGCATCCTCGCCAAGCCCCAGGACTGGTCCACCTCGCAGCAGTACACGATCCCCTTCGGCCAGGGCCTGTCCCTCAACGCCATGCAGGCGACGTCCGTCTACTCCACGATCGCCAACGGCGGCGTACGCGTCGAGCCCACCCTCGTACGCGGCACCAAGGGGCCGGACGGCCGCTTCACCCCCGCCCCCGCCCCCCGGCAGACCCGGGTCGTCAGCGAGAAGACCGCCAAGACCCTCGCCGCCATGCTGGAGTCGGTCGTCGACGACGAGGAGGGCACCGGGACCAAGGCCGCCATCCCCGGCTACCGGGTCGCCGGCAAGACGGGTACCGCCAACCGCGTCGACCCCCAACTCGGCCGCTACAAGGGCTACACCGCCTCCTTCGCGGGGTTCGCCCCCGCCGACGACCCCCGGATCACCGTCTACTGCGCCATCCAGAACCCCACCAGCGGCAGCTACTTCGGCGGCCAGATCTGCGGACCCATCTACAAGAAGGTCATGGAGTTCGCCCTCAAGACCCTGCAAGTCGCACCCACCGGCAAACAACCACCCCGGATGCCGGTCACGTTCAAACCCGGCGAGTGAGCCGGCGGGAGCAACCAGTGACAACCACCACCCCCGACCCCGGGAACCGTTCCGGCGGCCACGCGCCCCAGGCGCCCTCATTTAGCCCGATCACGGGTGCGCCCGGTACGCTCACCGCCGTGCCACACGCTGATCAGTCCCGAACCACCCCGACGGACGCCCCCGCGAACCGCCCCGGGGCGCCCCGGCCGGTCCAGGTCCGCCCCACACCCCTGGGCGAACTCGCGGCCCGGCTGGACACGCCCGTGCAGGGCGACGCGGAGGTGACCGGCATCACCCACGACTCCCGGGCCGTACGCCCCGGCGACGTGTACGCGGCCCTGCCCGGCTCCCGCCTCCACGGCGCCGACTTCGCCGGCCAGGCCGCCGACCTCGGAGCCGTCGCGATCCTCACCGACCCGACGGGCGCCGACCGCGCCGCCGCGACCGGCCTGCCGGTCCTGGTCACCGAGGACCCGCGCGGCCGGATGGGCGAGCTCGCCGCCGAGATCTACGGCCGCCCCGGCGGCGACCTGCTCCAGATCGGCATCACCGGCACCTCCGGCAAGACCACCACGGCCTACCTCGTCGAAGGCGGCCTCAAGGCGGCCGGCCGCAGCACCGGACTCATCGGCACCGTGGAGATGCGCATCGGCGGCGAACGCATCAAGTCCGAACGGACCACCCCGGAGGCCACCGACCTCCAGGCGCTGTTCGCGGTGATGCGCGAGCGCGGCGTCGAAGCCGTCGCCATGGAGGTCTCCAGCCACGCGCTGGTGCTCGGCCGGGTCGACGGCTGCGTCTTCGACGTCGCCGTCTTCAACAACCTCAGCCCGGAGCACATGGAGTTCCACTCCGGCATGGAGGACTACTTCCAGGCCAAGGCGCAGCTCTTCACCCCGCGCCGCAGCCGCCTGGGCGTGGTCAACTACGACGACGAGTACGGACGCAGGCTGGTCAAGGAGGCCTCCGTCCCGGTCGTCACCTTCTCCGCCGAGGGCCACCCCGACGCCGACTGGCACGCCGAGGACGTCGAGATCGGCGCCATTGGGAGCACGTTCACCATCGTCGGCCCCGAGGGCGAGCGCATCAGCGCCGAGGCCCCGCTGGCCGGCCCCTTCAACGTCGCCAACGCCCTCGCCGCCGTGGTCACCCTCGCCGCGGCCGGGATCGACCCCCAGACCGCCGCCGACGGCGTCGCCGCCGTCCCCGGCGTCCCCGGCCGCCTGGAGCGCGTCGACGCGGGCCAGCCCTACCTCGCCGTCGTCGACTACGCCCACAAGACGGACGCCGTGGAATCGGTCCTGCGCTCGCTGCGCAAGGTCACCGAGGGCAAGCTGCACGTCGTCCTCGGCTGCGGCGGCGACCGGGACGTCACCAAGCGCGGCCCCATGGGCGCCGCCGTGGCACGCCTCGCCGACACCGCCGTCCTCACCTCCGACAACCCCCGCTCCGAGGACCCCCTCGCGATCCTCGCCGCCATGCTCGCCGGCGCCGCGTCGGTGCCCGTCCACGAACGCGGCGAGGTCGCCGTCTTCGAGGACCGGGCCGCCGCGATCGCCGCCGCCGTGGCACGCGCCCGGCCCGGCGACACCGTGCTGGTCGCCGGCAAGGGCCACGAGCAGGGCCAGGACATCGCCGGAGTGGTCCGCCCCTTCGACGACCGCTTGGTCCTCCGCGAAGCAATCCAGAACAGTCAGGGATGAAGTAGTGATCGCCCTCTCCCTCGCCGAGATCGCCGAAATCGTCGGCGGGCAGTCGTCCGACATACCGGATCCGGCCGTGCGGGTCACCGGCCCCGTCGTCATCGACTCCCGCCAGGTCGAGCCCGGCTCGCTCTTCGCCGCCTTCGCCGGTGAGAACGTCGACGGCCACGACTACGCACTGCGCGCCATGGACGCGGGCGCGGCGGCCGTACTGGCCACCCGCCCCGTCGGGGTGCCCGCCATCGTCGTGGACGACGTGCGCACGGCCCTCGGAGCCCTCGCCCGCCACGTCGTCGGGCGCCTCGGCACCCGCGTCGTCGCGCTCACCGGCTCCGCCGGCAAGACCAGCACCAAGGACCTGATCGCCCAGGTGCTCCAGCGCAAGGGCCCCACCGTCTGGACGCCCGGCTCCCTCAACAACGAGATCGGCCTGCCCCTCACCGCGCTGCGCGCGGAGAAGGACACCGAGCACCTCGTCCTGGAGATGGGAGCGCGCGGAATCGGCCACATCCGCTACCTCACCGAGCTGACCCCGCCGTCCATCGGCCTCGTCCTGAACGTGGGCAGCGCCCACATCGGCGAGTTCGGCGGCCGCGAGCAGATCGCCCAGGCCAAGGGCGAGCTGGTGGAGGCGCTGCCCTCCGCCGAGGACGGCGGCATCGCCGTGCTGAACGCCGACGACCCCCTCGTCCGGGCCATGGAAAGCCGCACCCACGCGCGCGTGACGCTGTTCGGCGAGGCCGACGACGCGACCGTACGGGCCGAGAACGTCCGGCTCACAGAGACCGGACAGCCCGCATTCAGGCTTCACACACCCACCGGGTGCAGTGACGTGACCTTGCGCCTGTACGGTGAGCACCACGTGTCGAACGCGCTCGCCGCGGCCGCCGTCGCCCATGAGCTGGGCATGTCCGTCGACGAGATCGCCACCGCGCTCTCCGAGGCGGGCACCCTCTCCCGCTGGCGCATGGAGGTCACCGAGCGTCCGGACGGTGTGACGATCGTCAACGACGCCTACAACGCGAACCCGGAGTCCATGCGAGCCGCCCTGCGCGCGCTCGCGGCCATGGGCAAGGCAGCACAGGCCAAGGGGGGCCGTACGTGGGCGGTGCTCGGTCAGATGGCCGAGCTGGGGGACGAGGCGCTCGCCGAGCACGACGCGGTCGGACGGCTCGCCGTCCGGCTCAACGTCAGCAAGCTCGTCGCAGTCGGGGGCAGGGAAGCGTCCTGGCTGCAACTGGGCGCATATAACGAGGGTTCGTGGGGTGAGGAGTCGGTGCACGTGTCCGACGCACGGGCGGCGATCGACCTGTTGCGCAGTGAGCTGCGCCCGGGAGACGTCGTGCTGGTGAAGGCATCAAGGTCGGTCGGGCTCGAGCGGATCGCCCAGGCACTGCTCGAGAACACCACCGAGGGCGAGGTCACCGGCCGATGAGGCAGATCCTCTTCGCGGGAGCCATCGGGCTCTTCCTGACCCTGATCGGTACGCCGCTGCTGATCAAGCTCCTGGCCCGCAAGGGATACGGGCAGTTCATCCGGGACGACGGCCCGCGCACGCACGGCAGCAAGAAGGGCACGCCCACCATGGGCGGCATCTCCTTCATCCTGGCCACGCTCATCGCGTACGCGCTCGCCAAGGTCATCACGGGGGAGGACCCGACCTACTCGGGCGTCCTGGTGCTGTTCCTGATGGCGGGCATGGGCCTCGTCGGCTTCCTCGACGACTACATCAAGATCGTCAAGCAGCGGTCGCTCGGTCTGCGGGCCAAGGCGAAGATGGCCGGCCAGCTGATCGTCGGCATCGCCTTCGCCGTCCTGGCGCTCCAGTTCGCCGACAGCCGCGGCCAGACGCCGGCCTCCACCAAGCTCTCCTTCATCACGGACTTCGGCTGGGCCATCGGCCCGGTGCTGTTCGTGGTCTGGGCGCTGTTCATGATCCTGGCCATGTCCAACGGCGTGAACCTGACGGACGGCCTGGACGGCCTCGCGACCGGCGCCTCGGTGATGGTCTTCGGCGCGTACACCTTCATCGGGCTGTGGCAGTTCCAGGAGTCGTGCGCCAACGCCGAGACCCTGACCAACCCCAACGCCTGCTTCGAGGTGCGTGACCCGCTCGACCTCGCCGTCGTCGCCTCCGCCCTCATGGGCGCCTGCTTCGGCTTCCTGTGGTGGAACACCTCTCCCGCCAAGATCTTCATGGGTGACACCGGTTCGCTCGCCCTCGGCGGCGCGCTCGCGGGCCTGGCGATCTGCTCCCGCACGGAGCTGCTGCTGGCCCTCCTGGGCGGCCTGTTCGTCCTCATCACCATGTCCGTCGTCATCCAGGTCGGCTCCTTCAAGATGACCGGCAAGCGGGTCTTCCGGATGGCGCCGCTCCAGCACCACTTCGAACTCAAGGGCTGGTCCGAAGTCCTGGTGGTGGTCCGTTTCTGGATCATCCAGGGCATGTGCGTCATCGTGGGACTGGGCCTCTTCTACGCGGGATGGGCAGCCGACAAGTGAGTACCTCCTGGCAGGGCAAGAACGTCACCGTCGCCGGCATGGGCGTGAGCGGCATCCCCGCCGCCCGTGTCCTCGCCGGCCTGGGAGCGCGCGTCACGGTCGTCAACGACGGCGACGACGAGCGTTCCCGCACGCAGGCGGCGGAGCTGGAGGCGGAGGGCATCACCGTCCGCCTCGGCGACGGGGCCACCCTGCCGGAGGGCACCGAACTGGTCGTCACCACGCCCGGCTGGCAGCCGGACAAGCCGCTGTTCGCCGCGGCCGCCGAGGCGGGCGTGGAGGTCTGGGGCGACGTCGAGCTGGCGTGGCGGCTGCGGGGCCCCGGCGCCGCCCCCTGGCTCGCGGTCACCGGTACCAACGGCAAGACCACGACCGTGCGGATGCTCGCCGCCATCCTGGAGGCGGCGGGCCTCAGGACCGCCGCCGTCGGCAACATCGGCGTCTCCCTGCTGGACGCGGTGCTCGGCGAGGAGGAGTACGACGTTCTCGCCGTCGAGCTGTCCAGCTACCAGCTCCACTGGGCGCCCTCCGTCCGCGCCCACTCGGCCGCCGTCCTGAACCTGGCCCCCGACCACCTCGACTGGCACGGCTCCATGCAGGCGTACGCCGCCGACAAGGGCCGCGTCTACGGGGGCAACCAGGTGGCGTGCGTCTACAACGTCGCCGACAAGGCCACCGAGGACCTGGTGCGCGAGGCCGACGTGGAGGAGGGCTGCCGCGCCATCGGCTTCACCCTCGGCACGCCCGGCCCCTCCCAGGTCGGCGTCGTCGACGACCTCCTGGTGGACCGGGCCTTCGTCGAGAACCGGCAGAAGCAGGCCCAGGAGCTCGCCCAGGTCTCCGACATCGACCCGCCGGCCCCGCACAACATCGCCAACGCGCTCGCCGCCGCCGCGCTCGCGCGGGCCTTCGGCGTCCCGGCCACCGCCGTACGCGACGGACTGCGGGCCTTCCGGCCCGACCCGCACCGTATCGAGCTGGTCGAGGAGATCGAGGGCGTCCGGTACGTCGACGACTCCAAGGCCACCAACACGCACGCCGCGGAGGCGTCGCTGGCCGCCTACGACCCGATCGTCTGGATCGCCGGGGGCCTCGCCAAGGGCGCGACCTTCGACGAGCTGGTGGCCACGGCGGCGAAGCGGCTGCGCGGCGTCGTGCTCATGGGCGCCGACCGGGCCCTGATCCGGGAAGCCCTCGCGCGACACGCCCCGGAGGTACCGGTCGTCGACCTCGACCGGACCGACACTGGGGCGATGCCGGCGGCGGTCCGGGAGGCGGCACGGCTCGCCCGGCCCGGGGACACGGTCCTGCTCGCCCCGGCCTGCGCCTCGATGGACATGTTCGTCAACTACAACAAGCGGGGCGAGGCGTTCGCGGACGCGGTCCGCGCACTCGCCGCCGAGCGCGCCTGACAGCCACCAGGTCCGGCCGCGCCGGGCACGACTGGAGGGGACAGCGACCATGCCGGCCGACCACGCCGCCGCGTACGCACCGCACCGCGCCGGTCTCGCCCTGCGCGGCCGGACCGCCGGACTGCGACGGCCCCCCGCCGCCCGCAAGGCGGCCGGGCGCGTCCGCAGGGGCCCCGTACCCCGCCCGCCGCGGGGGAGCGGGGCGCGCGGGCTCTACGAACGGGCACGGAGGGCCTGGGACCGCCCTCTGACCGCGTACTACGTGATCCTGGGCGCCAGCCTGCTGATCACCGTCCTGGGCCTCGTGATGGTCTACTCCGCGTCCCAGATCAAGGCGCTGGAGCTGTCGCTCTCCGACACCTACTTCTTCCGCAAGCAGTTCCTGGCCGCCGCCATCGGCACCGGGCTGCTGCTGTTCGCCTCCAGGGTCCCGGCCAAACTGCACCGGGCCCTCGCCTACCCGCTGCTCGTCGGGACCGTCTTCCTGATGGTGCTGGTCCAGATCCCCGGCATAGGGCACGCGGTCAACGGCAACCAGAACTGGATCTACCTGGGCGGCCCCTTCCAGCTCCAGCCCAGCGAGTTCGGCAAGCTGGCGCTCATCCTGTGGGGCGCGGACCTGCTCGCCCGCAAGCAGGACAAACGGCTGCTGACCCAGTGGAAGCACCTGCTGGTGCCGCTCGTCCCGGTCGCCTTCCTGCTGCTCGGCCTGATCATGCTGGGCGGGGACATGGGGACGGCGATCATCCTCACCGCGATCCTCTTCGGCCTGCTGTGGCTGGCCGGCGCCCCCACCCGGTTGTTCGCCGGGGTCCTGGCGGTCGCCGCCGCGATCGGCGTGATGCTGATCCGGACCAGTGAGAACCGGATGGCGCGGCTCGCCTGCATCGGCGCCACCGAACCCGGCCCGGGGGACTCGTGCTGGCAGGCCGTGCACGGGATCTATGCTCTGGCGTCGGGCGGATGGTTCGGTTCCGGGCTGGGGGCGAGTGTGGAAAAATGGGGCCAACTCCCCGAACCTCACACCGACTTCATCTTCGCCATCACCGGGGAGGAACTGGGGCTGGCGGGGACGCTGTCGGTGCTCGCCCTGTTCGCGGCTCTAGGCTATGCGGGTATCCGCGTGGCCGGACGCACGGAGGACCCCTTCGTGAGGTATGCCGCGGGAGGCGTGACCACCTGGATCACGGCGCAGGCCGTGGTCAACATCGGTGCGGTGCTCGGCCTGCTGCCGATCGCCGGTGTCCCGCTCCCGCTGTTCTCCTACGGGGGTTCCGCCCTGCTGCCGACCATGTTCGCCGTCGGTCTGCTCATCGCCTTCGCGCGAGAGGAGCCCGCGGCGAAGGCGGCCCTGGCCATGCGACAGCCTGGCCCGGGCACATGGGCCGGGGTGAGTTGGAAGTCGATGCGACGGCGCGTCAAGAAGCGTCCGTCCGGAGAGCGGTGAATTTCGGTGCATGTCGTACTCGCCGGTGGGGGGACCGCCGGCCACATCGAGCCCGCGCTCGCCCTCGCGGACGCCCTGCGCAGGCAGGACCCGACCGTGGGGATCACGGCCCTCGGTACGGAACGGGGACTCGAGACCCGTCTCGTACCCGAGCGGGGCTACGAGCTGGCGCTCATCCCCGCCGTCCCGCTGCCGCGCAAGCCCACTCCCGAGCTGATCACCGTCCCGGGGCGGCTGCGCGGCACCATCAAGGCCGCCGAGCAGATCCTGGAGCGCACCAAGGCCGACTGCGTCGTCGGCTTCGGCGGTTACGTGGCCCTGCCCGGCTACCTGGCCGCCAAGCGGCTCGGCGTGCCGATCGTGGTCCACGAGGCCAACGCCCGGCCCGGCCTGGCCAACAAGATCGGGTCCCGGTACGCGGCCGGGGTCGCCGTCGCCACGCCCGACAGCAAGCTCCGCAACGCCCGCTACATCGGCATCCCGCTGCGGCACACCATCGCCACCCTGGACCGCGCCCGGGTCCGCCCGGAGGCGCGCGCCGCGTTCGGTCTGGACCCCAACCTGCCGACGCTGCTGGTCTCCGGCGGCTCGCAGGGCGCCCGCCGCCTCAACGAGGTCGTCCAGCAGGTCGCCCCGGTCCTCCAGCGCTCCGGCATCCAGATCCTGCACGCGGTGGGCCCGAAGAACGAACTGCCGCACGTGGACAACATGCCCGGGATGCCGCCCTACATCCCGGTACCGTACGTGGACCGGATGGACCTCGCGTACGCCGCGGCCGACATGATGCTGTGCCGCGCGGGCGCGATGACCGTCGCCGAGCTCTCCGCCGTCGGGCTGCCCGCCGCGTACGTACCGCTGCCGATCGGCAACGGCGAACAGCGGCTCAACGCCCAGCCGGTGGTCAAGGCGGGCGGCGGTCTGCTGGTCGACGACGCCGAGCTGACGCCCGAGTGGGTCCAGGGCAACGTGCTCCCGGTGCTCTCCGACCCGCACCGGCTGTACGAGATGTCCCGCGCCGCCGCCGAGTTCGGCCGCCGGGACGCCGACGACCTGCTCGTCGGCATGGTCTACGAGGCGATCGCGGCACGCCACCGGGCGTGAGAAGGCAGGGAGCATGGCCGGGCCGACGACGACCACCGAGCGCGGCGCTCCGGGCCCCCGGGGGACCGGGGGCGGGAAGCCCAGGGGCGCGAAGCCCAAGGGGTCGTCCCCGGCCCGGCCGTCGCTCCGGTGGCGGCGAGGGCCGGGCGGCGGCCGGACGCCGTCGTCCGGCCGCCGGGCCCTGCTCCTGCTCCTGGCCGCCGTGGCCCTGCTGGTGGGCGGGCTGTGGCTCTTCTACGGCTCCGCGTGGCTGCGGGTCGGGGAGGTCACCACGTCCGGGACGCGGGTGCTGACGCCCGCCCAGGTCGAGGCGGCCGCCGCGGTCCCGGTCGGGGCGCCGCTGGTGTCGGTCGACACGGACGCGATCGAGCACCGGCTGCGGCGCGCCCTGCCCCGTATCGACTCGGTGGACGCGGTGCGTTCCTGGCCGCACGGCATCGTCCTGAACGTCGTCGAGCGCACCCCCGTACTCCTGGTGGAAAAGGGCGGAAAGTTCACGGAAGTGGACGCCAAGGGTGTGCGTTTCGCCACGGTCGACGCGGCGAGGGCCCCCAAGGGCGTGCCCCTGCTGGAGCTGGTGGTGGCCCGGTCCCCGAGCCTGCGCCGTTTCGACGCGGGCCGGCTGACCGTCGAGGCGGTCGGCGTGGCGGGCGACCTGCCGGCACCGGTGGCCCGGGACGCCAAGGTCCTCCGGGTCCGTTCGTACGACTCGATCACCCTGGAGTTGAGGGGCGGCCGGACCGTGGTGTGGGGCAGCGGTGAGGACGGCGAGGCGAAAGCGCGTGCGCTCGTCGCACTGATGAAGGCGGCTCCCAAAGCGGGGCACTTCGACGTGAGTGCCCCGACCGCCCCGGCGGCGTCGCGGAGTTGACGCACATACGCCCTGGCCAGCACCCTGGTTGGTCAGCGCTATGGGTGATCACATAGGGTGAAAAGAAAAACGGGAGGTTCGGCGTGTTCGTTGAACGTGCGCCACTTGTCGACTTAGTGTCCTGTTCGGAAGAGTCCAGCGAACAGAGACACTGGTAACCCTAAACTTCAACGTTAGGGTTTGGGTCGGCGTTTCGGACCGTCCCATCGGCATCCGTCGTCACGGCGCGGGACCACCGCGAAGTGGCGACACGTAACTCGAGGCGAGAGGCCTTCGACGTGGCAGCACCGCAGAACTACCTCGCAGTCATCAAGGTCATCGGTGTCGGCGGCGGTGGTGTCAATGCCATCAACCGAATGATCGAGGTCGGTCTCAAGGGCGTCGAGTTCATCGCCATCAACACGGACGCGCAAGCACTGTTGATGAGCGACGCCGACGTCAAGCTCGACGTCGGCCGGGAACTCACCCGCGGCCTCGGGGCCGGAGCCAACCCGGCAGTCGGTCGCAAGGCGGCAGAGGACCACCGCGAGGAGATCGAGGAGGTCCTCAAGGGGGCCGACATGGTCTTCGTCACCGCCGGCGAAGGTGGCGGCACCGGCACCGGCGGCGCACCCGTCGTCGCCAACATCGCGCGCTCGCTCGGCGCCCTGACGATCGGTGTGGTCACCCGCCCGTTCACCTTCGAGGGCCGGCGCCGCGCCAACCAGGCGGAGGACGGCATCGCCGAGCTCCGCGAAGAGGTCGACACCCTCATCGTCATCCCGAACGACCGGCTGCTGTCCATCTCGGACCGCCAGGTCAGCGTGCTGGACGCGTTCAAGTCCGCCGACCAGGTGCTGCTCTCCGGTGTCCAGGGCATCACCGACCTCATCACCACCCCGGGTCTCATCAACCTCGACTTCGCCGACGTCAAGTCGGTCATGTCCGAGGCGGGTTCGGCCCTGATGGGCATCGGCTCGGCCCGCGGCGACGACCGCGCGGTGGCCGCGGCCGAGATGGCCATCTCCTCGCCGCTGCTGGAGGCGTCCATCGACGGCGCCCGGGGCGTGCTGCTCTCCATCTCCGGCGGATCGGACCTCGGTCTCTTCGAGATCAACGAGGCCGCCCAGCTGGTGAGCGAGGCCGCCCACCCGGAGGCGAACATCATCTTCGGCGCGGTCATCGACGACGCGCTCGGCGACGAGGTGCGGGTCACGGTCATCGCGGCCGGCTTCGACGGCGGCCAGCCGCCGGCCCGGCGCGACAACATCCTCAGCGCGGGGTCGAGCAAGCGCGAGGAGCCCGCGCCGCCGGCCCGGACCACCGAGGCCCCGCGTCCGGTCGGCGGACTCGGCACCGTCCCGGTCCGCGAGGAGTCCCCGGCTCCGGCCGCCGAGCCCGCCCCGGCCGTGAACGACAGCTCCCTGTCGGTCACGCCTCCGGCGGTCCCGCCGGCCCGCCCGTACCCGGACACCTCGGCCGAAGAGCTGGACGTCCCGGACTTCCTGAAGTGACCGTGTGACGTGATAGGGCAGCACGACTCAGTGAGCGGCGCGCACTTCGCCTTCACCGACCGGTGGGGCGGGGTGAGCGCCGTTCCGTACGAAGAGCTCAACCTCGGCGGAGCGGTCGGCGACGACCCCGGTTCCGTCACCGCCAACCGGCGGCTCGCCGCCGAGTCGCTGGGACTCGATCCCCGGCGGGTCGTGTGGATGAACCAGGTGCACGGCCGGGAGGTCGCCGTGGTCGACGGGCCGTGGGCGCCGGGCGAGACAGTACCGGCGGTGGACGGCGTCGTCACCGCCCGGCGCGGTCTCGCGCTCGCCGTGCTGACCGCCGACTGCACGCCGGTCCTGCTGGCCGACCCGGTCGCGGGCGTGGTGGGCGCGGCGCACGCCGGCCGTCCCGGCATGGTCGCCGGCGTCGTGCCGGCCACCGTCCGGGCCATGATCGCGCTCGGTGCCGAGGCGTCCCGGATCACCGCCCGTACCGGCCCGGCCGTGTGCGGGCGCTGCTACGAAGTCCCCGCGGCCATGCGGGACGAGGTGGCCGCCGCCGTACCCCAGGCGCACGCGGAGACGAGTTGGGGCACTCCGGCCGTGGACGTGACCGCCGGGGTGCACGCCCAGCTCGACGCGCTGGGGGTGCGCGACCGGCGCGCGTCGGACGTCTGCACGCGGGAGTCGCGCGACCACTTCTCGTACCGCCGCGACCGCACGACCGGGCGGCTCGCCGGATATGTCTGGTTGGACGGATAGCAGATGACGGACCGCAAGGCTCAGCTCGCCGGGAACCTGGCACGGGTGGAGGAACGGATCTCCGCCGCGTGCGCCGCCGCCGGGCGACAGCGCGAGGAGGTGACCCTGATCGTGGTCACCAAGACCTACCCCGCGAGCGACGTCCGGCTGCTCCACGAGCTGGGGGTCCGTCATGTCGCCGAGAACCGGGACCAGGACGCGGCGCCCAAGGCCGCCGACTGTGCCGACCTCGATCTGACGTGGCACTTCGTCGGCCAGCTCCAGACCAATAAGGTCCGTTCTGTGGCGAGTTATGCACATGAGGTGCAGTCGGTCGACCGTCCGAAGCTCGTCACCGCGCTCTCGGTCGCCGCGGAGCGCGCCGGGCGCGAGCTGGGGTGCATGATCCAGGTCGCCCTCGACGCCGGGTCCGGCGAGCGGGGCGACCGCGGAGGCGTCGGGCCGGAGGGCGTCGAGGAGTTGGCCGCCGCCGTGGCCGGGGCGCCGGGGCTGCGGCTGGACGGCCTCATGACCGTCGCGCCGCTGGCCGGGCCGTACGCGGGACGCCAACGGGCCGCGTTCGACCGGCTGATGGAATTGGCATCCCGTGTGCGCGCGTCCCATCCTGCTGCGAACATGGTGTCAGCAGGGATGAGTGCGGACCTCGAGGACGCGGTGGCGGCCGGAGCGACACATGTGCGCATCGGTACGGCGGTACTCGGAGACCGACCCCGGCTCGGGTAACGTCGCGAAGCAAGTCGGACCACAGCAGAAAATATGGTCATTTCCGCCGAACAGCGGACAGGCCTCGTGGATCGCGGGCACTTGGTGACGCTGTGCCCACTAATGGTGAGGGCGATCCACCACAGAGCGGAGGACTCAGAGAATGGCCGGCGCGATGCGCAAGATGGCGGTCTACCTCGGCCTCGTGGAGGACGATGGGTACGACGGCCGGGGTTTCGACCCCGATGACGACTTCGAACCCGAACTGGAGCCGGAGCCCGAGCGCGACCGACGGCGCCACCAGCCCCCGCACCAGCCCCCGCACCAGGCGGAGCGCGAGGAGCCGGTGCGCGTCGTCCCCCAGCCGCCCGTGCAGCGCGACCCCGTTCCGCTTCCCGCTGAAAGTGGACGACCGGCGCGAATCGCCCCCGTGGCATCCATCACACCTGAACGCCCGAGCCTGGAGAAGAACGCACCGGTGATCATGCCCAAGGTCGTGTCCGAGCGGGAGCCCTACCGCATCACCACGCTGCACCCGCGGACGTACAACGAGGCCCGTACCATCGGGGAACACTTCCGCGAGGGCACGCCTGTGATCATGAACCTCACCGAGATGGACGACACGGACGCGAAGCGACTTGTCGACTTTGCCGCCGGTCTCGTCTTCGGGCTGCATGGCAGCATTGAGCGAGTGACGCAGAAGGTGTTCCTGTTGTCGCCTGCTAACGTCGATGTCACGGCGGAGGACAAGGCCCGCATCGCAGAGGGCGGATTCTTCAACCAGAGCTGAGAGCACGACACCGGGAACGGCCGGCCGGGAGGCCGGTGGACATGGGATCAGGGGAGAGGGAAGCGCGGGATGGGCGTCGCACTACAAGTGATCTACATCGCTCTGATGTGCTTCCTTGTCGTCCTGATCTTCCGGCTGGTCATGGACTACGTCTTCCAGTTCGCTCGTTCATGGCAACCCGGGAAGGCGATGGTGGTCGTACTGGAGGCCACCTACACTGTCACCGATCCACCACTGAAGCTTCTGCGGCGGTTCATCCCGCCGCTGCGTCTCGGGGGCGTGGCACTCGACCTGTCCTTCTTCGTTCTGATGATCATCGTCTACATCCTGATCTCCATCGTGAACAGCTTCATGATGAGGGTGTAGCGATAACGGTCCTGCCGACTGCCGACGACTACGTAGAGGTGAAGGAAAGATGCCGCTGACCCCCGAGGACGTGCGGAACAAGCAGTTCACGACCGTCCGCCTCCGAGAAGGCTATGACGAGGACGAGGTCGATGCCTTCCTCGACGAGGTCGAAGCCGAACTGACGCGTCTGCTCCGCGAGAACGAGGACCTGCGCGCCAAGCTCGCCGCCGCCACCCGCGCGGCCGCGCAGAACCAGCAGCAGCAGGGCATGCGCAAGCCTCCGGAGCAGCAGGACCAGCGCCCCGTGGGTCCCGGCGCTCCCGTGCCCGCCGGGATATCGGGTCCGCCGGTCCAGCAGCAGCCCCCGCAGATGGGTCCCCCCCAGCTGCCCGGTGGTGCTCCTCAGCTGCCGGCCGGTCCCAGCCACGGCGGCCCGCAGGGCCAGCACGGCCCGGGCCCCATGCAGGGCGGCCCCATGGGTGGCCCGATGGGCGGTCCCATGGGTGGCCCCATGGGCGGTCACGGTCCGCAGATGCCCCAGCCCGGCCAGGGCCCCGGCGGCGACAGCGCGGCCCGGGTGCTCTCCCTCGCCCAGCAGACGGCCGACCAGGCGATCGCGGAGGCCCGCTCCGAGGCCAACAAGATCGTCGGTGAGGCCCGCTCGCGCGCCGAGGGCCTGGAGCGCGACGCCCGCGCCAAGGCGGACGCCCTGGAGCGGGACGCCCAGGAGAAGCACCGCGTCGCCATGGGCTCGCTGGAGTCGGCCCGCGCCACGCTGGAGCGCAAGGTCGAGGACCTGCGGGGCTTCGAGCGCGAGTACCGCACGCGGCTGAAGTCGTACCTGGAGAGCCAGCTCCGTCAGCTGGAGACCCAGGCCGACGACTCGCTGGCCCCGCCGCGGACGCCGTCCGCCCCGTCGCTGCCGCCGTCCCCGTCGATGGCGTCCGCCGGTGCGAGCGCCCCGTCGTACGGCGGCAACCAGACCATGGGCGGCGGCCCGTCGATGGGCGGTGGCCCGTCCTACGGCGGCCAGCAGCAGATGTCGCCCGCGATGACGCAGCCGATGGCACCGGTGCGGCCGCAGGCGCCGCAGCCGATGCAGCAGGCTCCATCGCCGATGCGTGGCTTCCTCATCGACGAGGACGACAACTGACGGGCGGGCGCCGCGCGCCGCGCGCGTAGCCGTCGGTAGGCAGGAGGGCCGGGGCCCGGGACGTACACCGTCCTGGGCCCCGGCCCTTTGCGCTGTCCGGTCGCGCCCCCGCGCCCCGGGCGCCCCGGTGCGGCGCACCGCCCCGGGGGAACGGGAAAGGGCGCCGCCCTGGTTCCGTTGTGCCCACCCGTTCCGCCCCGGCGGAACGACTGCCCACAACGGGGCGGGGCGGGAGCGAGGGAGGAAGGGCCCGGCCGGGGCCGGGCCCTTCGGGTGGTCAGGCCTTGCGGAGGCGGAACGTGAGGGACAGACCCTCGTCGGTGAACGGTTCGCCGTACGTCGCGTCCGCGTCGGTGGACGCGAAGTCCGTGGCCAGGACCTCGTCCGCGATCAGCTCGGCGTGGTCCGCGAGGGCCGAGACGACCTCGGGGTCGGTCGACTCCCAGCGCAGGGCGATACGGTCCGCGACGTCCAGGCCGCTGTTCTTGCGGGCCTCCTGGATCAGGCGGATCGCGTCCCGGGCCAGGCCCGCCCGGCGCAGCTCCGGGGTGATCTCCAGGTCCAGGGCGACCGTCGCGCCCGCGTCGGAGGCGACCGACCAGCCTTCCCGGGGCGTCTCCGTGATGATCACCTCGTCGGGGGCCAGGGTGATCGTCTCCCCGTTGACCTCCAGCGTCGCCTCGCCGTTGCGGAGGGCGAGGGAGAGCGCGGCGGCGTCGGCGGCGGCGACCGCCTTGGCCACGTCCTGGACACCCTTGCCGAAGCGCTTGCCGAGGGCACGGAAGTTCGCCTTGGCGGTGGTGTCGACGAGCGAGCCGCCCACCTCCGAGAGGGAGGCCAGCGAGCTGACGTTCAGCTCCTCCGTGATCTGGGCGTGCAGCTCCGGCGACAGGGCCTCGAAGCCCGTCGCGGCGACCAGGGCGCGGGAGAGGGGCTGACGGGTCTTGACGCCCGACTCCGCGCGCGTGGCGCGGCCCAGCTCGACCAGACGCCGCACCAGGGCCATCTGGGCGGAGAGGGCCGGGTCGATGGCGGAGAGGTCCGCCTCCGGCCAGGTGGAGAGATGGACGGACTCGGGCGCGTCCGGGGTCACCGGGACGACCAGGTCCTGCCAGACACGCTCGGTGATGAACGGGGTGAGCGGGGCCATGAGGCGGGTGACCGTCTCGATGACCTCGTGCAGCGTCCGGAGGGCCGCCTTGTCGCCCTGCCAGAAGCGGCGCCGGGACCGGCGCACGTACCAGTTGGAGAGGTCGTCGACGAACGCGGACAGCAGCTTGCCGGCCCGCTGGGTGTCGTACGCCTCCAGGGCCTGGGTGACCTGGTCGGTCAGGGCGTGCAGCTCGGAGAGCAGCCAGCGGTCCAGGACCGGGCGGTCGGCGGGGGCGGGGTCGGCGGCGGAGGGCGCCCAGTTCGAGGTGCGGGCGTACAGCGCCTGGAAGGCCACCGTGTTCCAGTAGGTGAGAAGCGTCTTGCGGACGACCTCCTGGATGGTGCCGTGGCCCACGCGCCGCGCCGCCCACGGGGAGCCGCCGGCCGCCATGAACCAGCGCACCGCGTCGGCGCCGTGCTGGTCCATGAGCGGGATGGGCTGGAGGATGTTGCCCAGGTGCTTGGACATCTTCCGGCCGTCCTCGGCGAGGATGTGCCCGAGGCAGACGACGTTCTCGTACGAGGACTTGTCGAAGACCAGGGTGCCGACGGCCATCAGCGTGTAGAACCAGCCGCGCGTCTGGTCGATGGCCTCGGAGATGAACTGCGCCGGGTAGCGCTTCTCGAAGAGGTCCTTGTTCTTGTACGGGTAGCCGTACTGCGCGAACGGCATCGAGCCCGAGTCGTACCAGGCGTCGATGACCTCGGGGACACGGGTGGCCGTCTCCCGGCAGGTGGGGCACGGGAAGGTGACGTCGTCGATGTACGGGCGGTGCGGGTCCAGGGACGACTGGTCGGTGCCGGTGAGCCCGGACAGCTCGTCGAGCGAGCCGACGCAGGTGAGGTGGTTCTCCTCGCAGCGCCAGATCGGCAGCGGGGTGCCCCAGTAGCGGTTGCGGGAGAGCGCCCAGTCGATGTTGTTGTTGAGCCAGTCGCCGAAGCGGCCGTGCTTGACGGAGTCCGGGAACCAGTTGGTGTTCTCGTTCTCCTCCAGGAGCCGGTCCTTCACGGCGGTCGTACGGATGTACCAGGACGGCTGCGCGTAGTACAGCAGCGCCGTGTGGCAGCGCCAGCAGTGCGGGTAGCTGTGCTCGTACGCGATGTGCTTGAAGAGCCGTCCCCGGGCCTGGAGGTCGGCCGTGAGGGCCTCGTCGGCCTTCTTGAAGAACTGGCCGCCGACCAGCGGAACGTCCTCCTCGAAGGTGCCGTCGGCCCGGACGGGGTTCACCACGGGCAGGCCGTACGAGCGGCAGACCTTGAGGTCGTCCTCACCGAAGGCGGGGGACTGGTGGACCAGACCGGTGCCGTCCTCGGTGGTGACGTAGTCCGCGTTGACGACGTAGTGGGCGGGCGCCGGGAACTCGATCAGCTCGAAGGGGCGCTCGTAGGTCCAGCGCTCCATCTCGGCACCCGTGAAGGTCCGGCCGGTGGCCTCCCAGCCCTCGCCGAGGGCCTTGGCGAGGAGCGGCTCGGCGACGACCAGCTTCTCGGTGCCGTTCGTGGCCACGACGTAGGTGACCTCGGGGTGGGCGGCGACGGCCGTGTTGGACACCAGGGTCCAGGGGGTCGTCGTCCAGACGAGGAGGGCGGCCTCCCCGGCGAGGGGGCCGGAGGTCAGCGGGAAGCGGACGAACACGGAGGGGTCGACGACCGTCTCGTAGCCCTGGGCCAGCTCGTGGTCGGACAGGCCGGTGCCGCAGCGGGGGCACCAGGGGGCGACGCGGTGGTCCTGGACCAGCAGGCCCTTGTCGAAGATCTCCTTGAGGGACCACCACACCGACTGGACGTACTCCGGGTCCATGGTGCGGTACGCGTCGTCCAGGTCGACCCAGTAGCCCATGCGGGTCGTCAGCTCGGCGAACGCGTCGGTGTGGCGGGTCACGGACTCGCGGCACTTGGCGTTGAACTCGGCGATGCCGTACGCCTCGATGTCCTTCTTGCCGGAGAAGCCGAGCTCCTTCTCCACGGCCAGCTCGACCGGCAGGCCGTGGCAGTCCCAGCCGGCCTTGCGGGCGACGTGGTAGCCGCGCATGGTGCGGAAGCGGGGGAAGACGTCCTTGAAGACGCGGGCCTCGATGTGGTGGGCGCCCGGCATGCCGTTGGCGGTGGGCGGGCCCTCGTAGAAGACCCACTCGGGGCGGCCCTCGGACTGCTCAAGGGACTTCTGGAAGACCTTGGCCTCGCGCCAGAAATCGAGCACGGCGTGCTCGAGCGCGGGCAGGTCGACCTGGGCGGGTACCTGGCGGTACTGCGACATCGAATCCTCCGGCGGACTGTTCCTCGTTCCGTCGGAGGGACGAGAGCGCCTGCGCTGCGCGGCTCCCGCGGTACCACCCTCCTTGGCCCCGGGCGCCTCGTGGGCGCCCTGAGCCCCCTCATTGGGGTCGCGATGCCGGGTCTACTGACCGCGCGGTCTCCCGCGGGCGTTCTTCCGGCGGCTCCGGGGTGATGCTTCACATCGGGCTCGCCCCCGGGCTCTCACCGTCCCCGGGTCGCTCATGGCTGCGTACGACGCTACTCGTCCCCATCCAAGCCTTTCGCTGCGCCCAGTGTAAGGGCCCGACCGGCGAGCGGCCGACCCCTTTCCCGGCGGGTGGGCTAGTGACCCGAATGGCCACACGCGGTGCGACCGGCTCGGGGGCGGGTGCGGAGGCGGATTACCGGGCGGGGAGCTGGGCACAACGGATGCAGGCCGTCCTGGCCGCGGGTACGGGGCGTCCGTACCGGCGGCGTGCCCCGTTGCCGCGGCGCTCCGGTCGATTTATCGTCCCAGCACGATTCGCGAGCAAGATCACAATATGTGAAGGGGCCGCGAGATGGTGGCGAAGAAGACCGCCGAGAAGAAGACGGCGTCCGGCAGATCCGCCGCCACGGGCGCGGCGGCCAAGGACACGACGGGGAAGAAGAGCACGGCGTCGGCGACGGCCGCGGGGCGGGCCGCGCCCGCCCGGGCCCGCAAGACGGTCACGAAGAAGGCCGTGGGCGGTGCGGCAACGAGCAGCACCGCGCGGGGCGGCACCGCTGCCGCTGCCGCGAAGCGGGCGGACCGGTCCGCGAAGCGCGCCGAGACGGCGGAGGCCGCGGCGCCGACCCCGCCGGGGCGCACCGCCTCCGACCGGGCCGCGCCGGCGGCCAGGAAGACCGCCGCCCGGGCCACGGCCCAGAAGGCCGCCTCCAGGGCGGGCCGTGCCGCTCCCGGGACCCCCGCCCCGGACGGCGGCACCCCGGAGGCGCCCGCCCGGAGGGCCGCTGCCGCTGCCCGGAGCACCTCCGCGCCCACCCGTAAGGCGACCGGGGAGGCCGGCAAGGAGCCAGCCGGCAAGAAGGAGGCGTCTGGCCGCGGCCGCGCGGGGAAGAAGACCGCTGCCGACGAGGCGGGCGGCGCCGGTACGCCCGCCGGAACGGCGACGGGCGGGGCGACCGCCGGCGGGGCGACCGCCAAGGGAGCGACCACCGCCAAGAAGACGGCCGGCAGGGCGCCCGCCAAGGAAACGACCGCCAAGGAGGCGACCGTCAAGCAGGCCACCGCCGGTAGGGCGTCCGCCAGGACAGCGACCCCAGGCAAGGCGACCGCCAAGGATGCGGCTGCCGACAGGGCGAGCGCCGGAGCAGCGACCTCCGGCGAGACCACCGCCAAGAAGACGGCCGCCAAGAAGTCGACCACCACCAGGAAGACGACCGCCAGTAAGGCAGCCGCCAAGGCAGCCGCCCACGAAGCGACCTCCGAAGCAGCGACCGCCGGCACGACGACCGCCAGGAACACCACCACCAAGAAGACGGCCGCCGACAACACCATCGCCAAGGACACCACCGGCAAGAGCACCACCGCCAGGAAGACCACCGGCAAGAACACGACCGCCAGGAGCACCACCGCCGGCAAGACCGCCAAGAAGGCCACCGCCCGGGAGGCGGGCTCCGCGGAGGTGGCGGAGGGTGGGGCGGGGGCCCTCGGCGGGGTCCGGGCGGGGAACGAACGCGTGGCCGGCAAGGCCGCGGGAAAGGCCGCAGCCGCGGCCGAGGGGGCGGCCGAGGCCGCGGAGAAGACAGGAGCCAGGAAAGTGGCAGCGAAGAAGACCGCGGATGTGACCACGGCGCCGGCCGCCTCGGCCGTACCGACCGCCAGGGGCGTCGCCGAGACGGCGCCCGAGGACCTCGCCGTACGGCCGGGGGAGGAGCCCTGGAGCCCCGAGGAGGTCGCGGAGGCGCGGGCCGAGCTGGAGAGCGAGGCGGTCCGCCTCCAGGCGGAGATCACCGCCTCCGAGGAGGCCCTGTCCGGGCTGATGCGGGACTCCGGGGACGGCGCCGGGCACGACGAGGCCGACACCGGGACCAAGAACATCACGCGCGAGCACGAGATGGCGCTCGCCGCGAACGCCCGGGCCACGCTGGAGCAGACCCAGCACGCCCTCCAGCGGCTCGACACGGGGACGTACGGCCTGTGCGAGGTGTGCGGCAAGCCCATCGGCAAGGCGCGGATGCAGGCCTTCCCGCGCGCCACCCTGTGCGTGGAGGACAAGCAGAAGCAGGAACGGAGGGGCTGAGGGAGCCGCGTCCGCACGTGTGTGCCGTACCCTCGTGCTCAGTCAGGCACCTAGGTTGAGGGACTCACGTGGCAGAGGCGGAGCGCACCATCGGTACGCCGGATCTTGACGACGAGGCTGCGGCGCCCGCCGAGCAGCCCAGGGGCAGGCGCCGCGTCATGGCGCTGTTCGGCGTGGCCCTGGTGGCCTACCTGCTGGACCTCGGCAGCAAGATGCTCGTCGTGGCCAAGCTGGAGCACCACGAGCCGATCCAGGTCGTGGGAGACCTGCTGAAGTTCGTGGCGGTGCGCAACCCTGGCGCGGCGTTCGGCATGGGCGAGGCGTTCACCGTGATCTTCACCTGCATCGCGGCGACGGTCATCGTGGTGATCATCCGCCTGGCGCGCAAGCTCTACAGCCTGCCCTGGGCGATCGCGCTGGGGCTGCTGCTCGGCGGTGCGCTCGGCAACCTCACCGACCGGATCTTCCGGTCGCCCGGCGTCTTCGAGGGCGCGGTCGTCGACTTCATCGCGCCCGCGCACTTCGCCGTGTTCAACCTGGCGGACTCGGCGATCGTGTGTGGCGGGTTCCTCATTGTGATCCTGTCGTTCCGGGGGCTGGACCCGGACGGGACCGTCCACAAGGACTGACAAGGCATACTCGACGGGTGAGCACGATTCCCGAGATCCGTACGCTGCCCGTTCCCGATGGCCTCGAAGGCGAGCGCGTCGACGCCGCCATCGCCCGTATGTTCGGGTTCTCCCGGACCAAGGCGGCCGAGCTGGCCGCGGCCGGGAAGGTGCTCGTCGACGGCGCCGCCGTCGGCAAGTCCGAGCGGGTGACCGGCGGCGCGTGGCTGGAGGTCGAGATGCCGGGGGCCCCGGCCCCGGTGCAGATCGTCGCCGAGCCCGTCGAGGGCATGGAGATCGTGCACGACGACGACGACATCGTCGTGATCGCGAAGCCGGTCGGCGTGGCCGCGCACCCGAGCCCGGGCTGGACCGGGACGACCGTGATCGGCGGTCTGGCGGCGGCCGGGTACCGGATCTCCACGTCCGGCGCGGCCGAGCGGCAGGGCATCGTGCACCGCCTGGACGTCGGTACGTCCGGGCTCATGGTGGTGGCCAAGTCGGAGCGCGCGTACACGCTGCTCAAGGCGCAGTTCCGCGACCGTACGGTCGACAAGCGGTACCACGCGCTCGTGCAGGGGCACCCCGACCCGCTGAGCGGGACGATCGACGCGCCGATCGGGCGCCACCCGAACCACGACTACAAGTGGGCGGTCACCGCCGAGGGCAAGCCCTCGGTGACCCACTACGACCTGATCGAGGCGTACCGCGCGGCCTCCCTGCTGGACATCAAGCTGGAGACCGGCCGCACCCACCAGATCCGCGTGCACATGTCGGCCCACCGCCACCCGTGCGTCGGCGACCTGACCTACGGCGCCGACCCGACGATGGCCAAGCGCCTCGGCCTGACCCGCCAGTGGCTGCACGCGGTGCGCCTGGGCTTCGAGCACCCGTCCGACGGCCGCTGGGTCGAGTTCGCGAGCACCTACCCCGACGACCTCCAGCACGCCCTGGACCGGATCGCCGCGGAGAGCGCGTGAGCGGATTCGTCGTCCGGGAGGCCGTGAGCGCGGCCGACCGGGAGGCCGGTTTCGCGGTGCGCCGCGCGGTCTTCGTCGTCGAGCAGGGCGTTCCCGAGGACATCGAGTACGACGCGTACGACGCGACCGCCGTCCACGTACTGGCCGTCCGCCGCGCCGACGGGGCGGCCCTGGGGACCGGCCGGCTGCTGCACGGGGCGGATGCGGCCGGCAAGACCGGCGGCGCCGAGGGCGTGGGCTCGCTGGGCCGGCTCGCGGTGGCCGCGGCCGCGCGGGGCCTGGGGGTCGGCGTGGCCCTGGTGCGGGCCGTCGAGGAGGCGGCACGCGCGCGTGGGCTGACGGCGGTGGACCTCCACGCCCAGACGCACGCGCTCGGCTTCTACGAGCGCCTCGGGTACGAGGCGTACGGCGAGGAGTTCCAGGACGCCGGGATACCGCACCTCGCGATGCGACGGGTCCTGTGACGCCCGTGGCAGGGTTGAACTCCTGATCATCGTGGAGTGAACGGCCGGAGGGCGCACCATGGACCAACTGGCGCTGCTGCTCGTGCTGCTGCTGGGGGCGGTGCTGTCCGTACCCCTCGGCGAGCGGCTGGGGCTGCCCGCCCCGGTGCTGATGACGCTGGCGGGCATCGTGCTGGCGCTGCTGCCCTTCGTGCCGAACGTGGAGGTCCCGCCGGAGTTCATCCTCCCGCTGGTGCTCCCGCCCCTGCTGTACGCGACCGTGCAGCGGACGTCGTGGCGCCAGTTCGCCGCGAACCGGCGGCCCATCTTCCTGCTCGCGGTGGCGCTGGTGTTCGTCACCACGGCCGCCGTCGCCGCCGTGGCGAGCGCCGTCGTCCCGGGGCTGCCGCTGGCGGCCGCGGTCGCGCTGGGCGCGCTCGTCGCACCGCCCGATCCGGTCGCCGCGACCGCCGTGGCCGGCTCCCTGGGGCTGCCGCGGCGGCTCGTGTCCATCCTGGAGGGCGAGGGACTGTTCAACGACGTCACGGCGATCGTGCTCTACCACGTGGCGATCGGCGCCGCCGTCGGCGGAACGTTCTCCTGGGGGGAGGCCGCGGGCGAGCTGGTGCTGTCCGCCGTCGTCGCCGTACTGGTCGGGCTGGCGCTGGGCTGGCTCTCCAACAAGCTGATGGGCCTGCTCGGCGACGCCACCCTCCAGACGGGGCTCACCCTGCTGGTGCCCTTCGTCTCCTACGTGCTCGCCGAGGAACTGCACGGCTCCGGTGTCCTCGCCGTCCTCGTCACCGCCCTCTTCCTGGCCGAGCACGCCACGGACGCCGACGACGTGATGGGCCGGATCGCGGGCCGCACCTTCTGGGAGATCGTCGACACCCTCGTCACCGGCGTCGCCTTCGGGCTGATCGGCCTGGAGCTGCACAACGTCTTCGGCACGGCCGACGGGCGGGAGCTGCGGATGCTGGGCTGGGGCGCCGCCGTCGTCGTGTGCGTCGTCGGCGTACGGCTGCTGTGGCTGCTGCCGGCGACCTGGCTGGCCAAGCGGCTGCACACCCGCCGGGACTACGACGAGGAGATCCCCATGAGCTGGCGGGAGACCGTCGTCATGTGGTGGTCGGGCATGCGGGGCGTGGCGTCGGTCGCGCTGGCGCTCGCCATCCCGTTGCACACCGAGGACGGGGCGCCGTTCCCCGGCCGGGACGAGATCGTCTTCATCGCCTTCTGCGTCATCATGGCGACCCTGGTCTTCCAGGGACTCACCCTGCCGTGGCTGGTCAGGAAGCTGGGCGTACGCGCCGACACGGACGCGGAACGGGACCTGGAGCGCAGGCTCGCCGTGCGGGCCGCGGGGGCGGCGAAACGGCGCCTCAAGGAGATCGAGGAGGTCGAGGACCTGCCGGAGGACCTCCAGGAGCGGCTCCAGCGCATCGCGTTCGACGTGGGGGCGCGGATCAGCCCCGACCTGGTCGATGAGGAGCGGCGGTCCGCGTCCGCCCGCCGGGTGGAGCGGTTCCGGGCGATGCAGCGCATCCAGCGGGAGCTGATGTCGGCCGCGCGCCACGAGGTGCTGGCCGCCCGCAGCGAGCCCGGCGCCGACCCGGAGGTCGTGGACCGGGTGCTGCGCCACCTGGACGTCCGCAGCCTGCGCTGACCCCGCGCGCCGAGCGACGAGGGCTCAGCCGCGGCCGATGCGGGGGGCGCCCGCCGGGGCGTCGCCGTTCGGGACGTACTCGTCCGCGTTGTTGCTGTGCACCTCCGCCTGGCGGGGCGGGCGGTCCGCCGCCTTGCCGAGCGCGGGCCACTGGCCGTCCGGCGGCAGTGTCGCGGGGGCGGTGGTGATGCGCGGGAGCGCGTACCGGTGCTCGTCGAGCAGCCAGGCGATCATCTGCTCCCGTACGACACAGCGCACGGTCCAGACGTCGTCCGCGTCCTTCGCCGTGACCACGGCCCGCACCTGGATGGTGCTCGGTGTGGTGTCGGTCACGGCCAGGGACCAGTCGCGGCCGTCCCAGGCGGGGCAGTCCGCGAGGATGCTCTTCAGCTTGTCGCGCATCAGGGCCACCGGGGCCGCGTGGTCCAGGTGGAAGAAGACCGTGCCGGTCATCTGGGCCCCGCCGCGCGACCAGTTCTCGAACGGCTTGCTGGTGAAGTACGACACCGGCATCGTGATCCGCCGCTCGTCCCAGGTGCGTACGGCCAGGAACGTCAGCGTGACCTCCTCCACCACGCCCCACTCGCCGTCCACCACGACGGTGTCGCCGATCCGCACCATGTCGCCGAAGGCGATCTGGAAGCCGGCGAAGAGGTTGCCGAGCGTGGACTGCGCGGCGACACCGGCGACGATGCCGATGATGCCCGCCGAGGCCAGCATCGAGGTGCCGATGGTCCGGAAGTCGGGGAACGTCAGCAGCATCGCGGCGGCGGCGACCACACCGACGACCGCCGTGACGATCCGCATGATCAGCGTGACCTGCGTACGGACCCGGCGGACCCGGGCCGCGTCACGGGTGGAGGAGGCGTAGCGGGCGTAGCTGGACTCCACTATGGCCGCGGCGATCCGGATCACCAGCCAGGCGCTCGCCCCGATCAGCACCAGGCTCAGTACCTGCCCTATCCCGGCCTCGTGGTCCTCGATGAGCCGCCAGCGGGTCTGGGCGTACGCACCGCGCAGCAGCGCGGTGAGCAGGACGACCTGCAAAGGCAGCCGGCAGCGGCGCAGCAGCCCCCACAGCGGGGTCTCGTGGTGCCGGGCATCGGCTCGGCGCAGCGTGATGTCGACGAGGTAGCCGACCACCAGCGTGAGCGCGACCGAGCCACCGACGACGGTCAACGGGCGCAGTGCGTTCTCCATGGGCTCCGAATCCAACTGGCAGGATGGCCGGATGAACATCATGCTCTTCCACTCGGCCTACGGTCCGCGCCCGGCCGTGCACGCCGCAGCCGACCGGCTGCGTGCCGCCGGGCACCACGTGCACGTGCCCGACCTCTATGACGGTCAAACGGCCGCCACCCTGGAGGACGGCATCGCGCTGAAGGACGGGATCGGCAAGGAAGAGCTGCTCAGGCGGGCCGTCATGGCCGCGGCTCCGTACTCGGAGCAAGGGCTCGTGTACGCCGGGTTCTCGCTGGGGGCGTCCGTCGCCCAGACCCTGGCGCTCGGCGACGAGAGGGCGCGGGGGCTGCTGCTCCTGCACGGCACGTCCGACATCGCGCCGAACGCCTCGGTGGACGAGCTGCCCGTGCAACTGCACGTGGCCGATCCGGATCCGTTCGAGCCGCACGACTGGCTGAACGCCTGGTACCTGGGGATGCGGCGGGCCGGTGCGGACGTCGAGGTCCACCGTCACCCGGGCGCCGGACACCTGTACACCGACCCGGACCTGCCGGACTACGACGAGGAGGCCGCCGAGCGGACCTGGGCCGTCGCGCTGTCCTTCCTGGAGGGCCTGTAGGCGCCGGTCCCGGCCCGGTGCTCCGTACGCGCACGGGCATGGGCATGGGCACGGGCAGGGGCACGGGCATAGGCACGCGCACGCACACGGGCGCGGGCACGGTGCCGCGCGTACGCCGCACCGTGCCCGTGCCACTCCTGCCGGGTCGTCAGCCGGCGCGGTACGCGGTCCAGTGCTCCTTCATGCGCTGCACCTGGCCGCCGGTGAACTGGTACATGCAGGCGTCGTAGGTGTAGTCCATGAAGTTGTGGATCGGGTCGGTGCCCGCCTTGCTGGCGCAGGTGTCGCGCCCGGTCGGGCACTGGTAGGCCGCGCTCTTCTCGGCGGGGGTGTCGGTGACGTAGTCGCCGTTGCCGTTACAGCCGCCCTGGAAGGTGTGGTAGAGCCCCATCCAGTGGCCGACCTCGTGCGTGCCGGTGTCGCCCTCGGCGTAGTTGGCCGCCGTGCCGCCCGGGAGGGAGGCGTCGAGCACGACCACGCCGTCCATGCTGGGGTTCGACCGGTACGAGGACGGGAAGGTCGCCCAGCCGAGAAGGCCGCCGCCGAGGTTGGCCGTGTAGAAGTTGAGCGCACCGGCACCGCCCTTGCGGAGGGCGGACTTCATGGCCTTCTCCTCGGCCGAGCCGGAGCTGAGGTTGTACCAGGCGGCGTTGTCGGTGTAGTCGGTGCCGGCCAGCGAGAACTGGAAGCCCGAGTCGGTGTTGCCGGTGCCCTGGCCGCCGTAGGCGGCGTTGAGGACGGCGAGCTGCCCGCTGATGTCGGCGGCGTCGAGCTTGCCGGTCTCGCCGTCGTGGATGACGTGGAAGTAGACCGGGATGGTCGTGGCGGCCGCGACGCTCATGCGGCTGCCGTTCGCCCGCGCCGCCTCCAGTCTCTTCCGCAGGTCCGCGTCCATGGCCTTGGCCTTGGCGTCGGTCACCTCGTTGGGCTCGTGCGCGTGGGCGGCGCTCCCGGGCTTGATCTCGCGCGCGGCCGCTCCCGCGCCGGCCTTGCCGTCGGCGCACTCGTCGGTGACGGCGGCGGTGGGCGACGAGGCGGCGGCGACGCCCGTCGGGGCGGAGAGCGGGAACAGCGCCAGGGATCCGGCCATGGCCGCCGTGGCCAAAGCACGACGGTGCAGACGCGGAGATATCCGGGCAAGAGCACGCATGGTGACTCCTCGGGGGGGTTGTGGAGAGGGACTTCCTCGCCACCGCCGGGGAGATTACGTGGCCATGTCAGATCTTGATGAGCATTGAACAAGCCCAATCAATCGTTGAGTAATTGACGACATCCGGGAGAAATCCTTCGGCCCGTTCCAGGCTGTGAGACGCGCATGTAACGGAACACGACATCAAGGCGGGCGGTGTGTCCGGATTCGATCTACCGGAACACGCCGCCCGCCATGGCTGGGTGATCTTCTGTTAACAGGAGCAGGATTGGCTGAAAATCGCCCCTGAGGGAGCGTCAGCGCACCGGGGCGTACACCCGCTCGACCTTCTGCGTTCCACTGGCCGTCCGGTAGGAGCGGATCCAGGCCGACGAGGCGTCCGGCCTCCTCTTGTCGGACACGGTGTAGTAGTCCATCTGCGAGCGCTCCGCGGTCACGTCCAGGACGCCGTACCCGTGGTTGTCCATGTCGACCCACTTCACATGCCGGTTGGCCCCCCGGATCGCCGTCGCGGCGACCAGCGAGACGGTGCCGGGGGCGACGTGGAGGAGGTCGTCCAGGTTGTCGGACGTCACCGACGTCACGACGAACTCGGTCGCCGCCGACCGGGACGCCGGGTAGGTGGCCGCCGTCACCGGGACGTCATTGGCCCACGCCATGTGGATGTCGCCGGTCAGGAACACGGTGTTGGTGATGGACCGGTCCGTCAGGTGCGCGAGCAGCTCCCGGCGGTCGTCCGTGTAGCCGTCCCACTGGTCCACGTTGATGGCCAGGCCGCCCTTGGGCAGGCCCAGCAGCTCCGTGACCGGCCCCAGCAGGTGGGACGGCAGGGAGCCGAAGGCGACCGGCGAGATCATCACCGAGGTGCCGACCAGCTTCCAGGCCGCGTCGGAGGACGCCAGCCCCGCCTTGAGCCAGTCCAGTTGGGCGCGCCCGGTGATGGTGCGGTCCGGGTCGTCGACCCGGCCGCTGCCCGTCGACGCCTGCTGGGACCGGAACGAGCGGAGGTCCAGCAGGTGCAGGTCGGCCAGCCTGCCGAAGCGCAGCCGGCGGTAGACCGTGCCCTCGGTGGAGGCCCGGACCGGCATCCACTCGAAGTACGCCTGCTTCGCGGCCGCCGCCCGGGCGGCCCAGTCGCCCTCCGCGCCCGGCGTGTGGTTGTCCGCGCCGCCGGACCAGGTGTCGTCGGCGAACTCGTGGTCGTCCCAGATGGCGATCACCGGGTGCGCGGCGTGCAGCGCCTGGAGGTCGCCGTCCGTCTTGTAGGTGGCGTGCCGGAGGCGGTAGTCGGCGAGGGTGACGATCTCGTGCCTCGGCTCGTGCTGCCGCACCACGTAGTCGGGCTTGGGATAGCCGCCCGTCTCGTACTCGTATATGTAGTCACCCAGGTGCAGGACCGCGTCCAGGTCGGTCCGGGCCGCGAGGTGGCGGTACGCGGAGAAGTGGCCGGCCTCCCAGTTGGCGCAGGAGACCACGCCGAAGCGGACCCCGGCCGTCGGGGCGTCGGCGGCCGGGGTGGTGCGGGTGCGGCCCACCGGGGAGACGGCCGTCGAGGCGTCCGTACCGGCGCTGAAGCGGAAGTGGTAAACGGTCTCCTGGCGCAGGCCCCGCACGTCCACCTTCACGGTGTGGTCGGACGCGGCCGTCGCCGTGACGGCGCCCCGCGCCACGATCCGGGTGAAGGCCCTGTCCTCGGCGACCTCCCATCTCACCTCGGTGTCCGGGCCCTTGCCGGACCCCGGCACGGCCTCCGGGGACGGGGTCACCCGCGTCCACAGCAGGACACCGTCGGGCAGCGGGTCACCGGAGGCGACGCCGTGGAGGAAGGCGGGGATCCTGGCCTCCGCCGCGGCGGACGTGGCGGCGCCCAGGACGGGAGCGGCGACAGCGGTGGCGGCAGCGGCCTTGACGACCGTGCGGCGGCTGGGGGCAGAAAGGTTTCGACTGGTCACGGCCGATCAGATTACTGATCGGTAGAGCACTCGGGCGGGTGAACTGCCCTCTGTTCACCCGCCCTTGGCCGAAAGCCACGCCCCGCTCACCGCGTGGCCTCCTCCGCTACCCCTTGAGGGCCTTGTCGACCGCGGTGGTGAACTCGGCGGCGGTCATCGGGGCGTTCTCGCCGCCCGCTTCCGTGACCGGCTTGCCGTCCATCTTCAGCGTGGGCGTGGCCGACACGCCGCTCTTGTCGAAGGCCTCGGACATCTTCATCGCCCAGGCGTCGAAGGTGCCCTCCTCGACGTTCTTCCGGAAGGCGGCGTTGCCCTTCAGGGCCGGGACCGTGTCGGCGACCTCCAGCAGGTAGGAGTCCTTGGCGAACGCGTCCTTGCTCTCCTCGGGGTGGTACTTCGCCGAGTAGAGCGCCGCCTTGTAGTCGAGGAACGCCTCCGGGCCGACGTCGAGGGCGGCGCCCAGCGCGGACAGGGCGTTCTTGGAGCCCTCGCCCCGGTCGCTGTTGTCGATGAACGTCGCACCGACGTACCTGAGCTTGTACTTCCCGGCGGCGACGTCCTTCTCGACCGTCTCGCCGACCTGCTGCTCGAACGTGGCGCAGACCGGGCAGCGGGAGTCCTCGTAGAGCTCCAGCGTCTTCCTGGCGGCGGGCTTGCCGATCACGACGGTGGTGCCGTCGGCGCCCGAGGTGTTCTTCGGCGCGGTGACGCCCTTGGCGTCCTTCGCCGCGTCCCAGTGCGAGGGCTCGTTCGCCCGCATCACGGCGTAGCCGATGCCGCCGGCGACCGCGAGGACGGCGACGACCGAGACGGCGACGGTGATCTGCCGGCGGACCTTGTCCTTCTTGGCCTGGCGCTCGCGCTCCTGGCGGAGCCGTTCGCGGGCCGCCGCCTTGTTGGCCTGGCTGTTGCGTGCACTCATGGTGGTCTTCTCCGTGGATCCGTACGAAAGGGGGGACTGCCGTGCCCGGGCGGCGGACAGCCGCCCCGGTGGTCACGCGGCCAGGGCCGCCCGGCACGGCGGTCCGCGCCGTCCCACGGAGTGCACGAGGAGACGGGTGCGCGACCGGCGCGGCCGGCTCGCGGGCCGCGGACCCCGCCGTACGGTCCGGCCGGCCGCGGCGACCACGGCGACCGCGAGCAGCAGGGGCCGGAAGGCGAACGCCGCCACCGACCGCACCAGCCCGGCCAGCGCGTCCTCGCCGCGCCGCAGCCACGCCGAGGCGATCAGCCCGACCGTGACGTGCGCGGCCAGCAGCAGCCACGGCAGCGCCGGGTCGGGGGAGCGGAGCAGCGCCATCGCGCCGCTCTCCGGGCCGGCGACCCCCGGCAGCGGCATGCCCACCGGGCCCCCGCACAGCACGTCGACGCCCACCGACCGCAGGGACCCCGCCACGGGGCCGCCGGCCGGGCCGTAACAGACGTGCTGACCGGTGGTGAAGATCGTGTCCGCGGCCAGCTCCAGCGGCACCAGGAGCCCGGCGATGCTCCAGAACCCCCGCTGCGCGCCCGCCAGCGCATACGCGACGCCGAAGACCCCGGCCGCCACGCCGGCGACGGTCGCCACCGGCAGCGCGACGCCGGACAGCAGCACGTGGGAAGCCACGGACAGCGTCACGACCAGTGCCGTGAAGAACGCCGCCCGCAGCCACCTGAGCCGGGTCCCGGATATGCCGTCCATCGTCCGAGAGTCTGCCACGCCCGCCCGTAAGCGGTCCCTAAAGGATCCGGCCTGCGCCCGTGCCCTGGAGGCCGGGGATCCGGCCGTTGCGGAACAGGTCGACGAAGATCTGGTGGTCGGCGCGGGCCCGGGCGCCGTAGCCGTGCGCGAAGTCCACCAGCAGCTCCCCGAAGCCTTCCTCGTCCGCCGCGATCGCCGCGTCGATGGCCCGCTCGGTGGAGAACGGCACCAGGGAGTGCCCGCTCTCGTCGTCCGCCGCCGCGTGCATGGTGGCCGTCGCCCGGCCGAGGTCGGCGACCGTCGCGGCGATCTCCTCCGGGTCGTCGATGTCCGACCAGTCCAGGTCCACCGCGTACGGCGAGACCTCCGCCACGAGCTGTCCGGAGCCGTCCAGCTCCGTCCAGCCCAGCCACGGGTCGGCGTGGTCCTGGAGGGCGCGCTGCGAGATCACCGTGCGGTGCCCCTCGTGCTGGAAGTAGCCGCGCACCGCCGGGTCGGTCACATGACGGGAGACCGCCGGGGTCTGCGCCTGCTTCATGTAGATCACGACGTCGTTCTCCAGGGCGTCGCTGTTGCCCTCCAGGAGGATGTTGTACGACGGCAGCCCGGCCGACCCGATGCCGATGCCGCGCCGCCCCACCACGTCCTTCACGCGGTACGAGTCGGGGCGGGCCAGGCTCGCCTCCGGAAGCGTCTCCAGGTACCCGTCGAACGCGGCCAGGACCTTGTAGCGGGTCGCGGCGTCCAGTTCGATCGCCCCGCCGCCGGCCGAGAAGCGGCGCTCGAAGTCCCGGATCTCCGTCATGGAGTCCAGCAGCCCGAAGCGGGTCAGCGAGCGGGCGACGCGCAGCGCGTCCAGCAGCGGTCCCTCGGCGCTGTCAAGGGTGAAGGGCGGGACGTCGTCGTCCTTGGCGCCCGTGGCCAGGGAGCGGATCCGCTCCCGGTAGGCGGCGGCGAAGATCCGCACCAGCTCGGTGATCTGCTCGTCGCTGAGCGCCTTGGCGTAGCCGATCAGCGCCAGGGAGGCCGACAGCCGCTTGAGGTCCCAGGTGAAGGGCCCGACGTACGCCTCGTCGAAGTCGTTGACGTTGAAGACCAGCCGGCCGTGGGCGTCCATGTACGTGCCGAAGTTCTCCGCGTGCAGGTCGCCGTGGATCCACACGCGGGCGGTCCGCTCGTCCAGATAGGGCCCGCCGTGCCGCTCCTCGCCGAGGTCGGCGTAGAAGAGGCAGGCCGTGCCCCGGTAGAAGGCGAAGGCCGACCCCGCCATCTTCCGGAACTTGACCCGGAAGGCGGCCGGGTCGGCGGCCAGGAGCTCGCCGAAGGCGGTACCGAAGACGGAGAGGATCTGCTCACCGCGCTCCTCGGCGGTGGGCTGGGGGACCGACATCGCGGGGTGCCTCCTGGTGCTCACGTGCGGATGCGCGCGTGACCGCGCGCATGACAAAGGGGACAGGCCCTCCGTCCCCTCCAACGCGTGACCGTACTCCCGAGTGCCCGGTCGGTGTCAGTGGGGCGACGTAGACTTCCGAGCTGTCCCCATCCCCCGCCCCCCGGAGGCAGCAACCGTGTCGAAGCCGCCGTTCACGCACCTTCACGTGCACACCCAGTACTCGCTGCTGGACGGTGCCGCGCGGCTCAAGGACATGTTCAACGCCTGCAACGAGATGGGCATGACGCACATCGCCATGTCCGACCACGGCAACCTCCACGGGGCGTACGACTTCTTCCACACGGCGAAGAAGTCCGGGGTCACCCCGATCATCGGCATCGAGGCGTACGTCGCCCCCGAGTCGCGCCGCAACAAGCGCAAGATCCAGTGGGGCCAGCCGCACCAGAAGCGGGACGACGTCTCCGGTTCGGGTGGTTACACCCACAAGACGATCTGGGCGGCGAGCGCCACCGGCCTGCACAACCTGTTCCGGCTTTCCTCCGACGCGTACAAGGAGGGCTGGCTCCAGAAGTGGCCGCGCATGGACAAGGAGACCATCGCCCAGTGGTCCGAGGGGCTCATCGCCTCCACCGGCTGCCCCTCCGGCGAGCTCCAGACCAGGCTGCGCCTCGGCCAGTTCGACGAGGCCCTGAAGTCGGCCTCCGAGTACCAGGACATCTTCGGCAAGGACCGCTACTTCCTGGAGCTGATGGACCACGGCATCGAGATCGAGCGCCGGGTCCGCGACGGCCTGCTGGAGATCGGCAAGAAGCTCGGCATCCCGCCCCTGGTCACCAACGACTCGCACTACACCTACGCGCACGAGGCCTCCGCCCATGACGCGCTGCTGTGCATCCAGACCGGCAAGAACCTCTCCGACCCCGACCGCTTCAAGTTCGACGGCACCGGCTACTACCTCAAGTCCACGGACGAGATGTACGCCATCGACTCCTCGGACGCCTGGCAGCAGGGCTGCGCCAACACGCTCCTGGTGGCCGAGCAGATCGACACCGCCGGCATGTTCGAGAAGCGCGACCTCATGCCGAAGTTCGACATCCCCGAGGGGCACACCGAGGTCAGCTGGTTCAAGGAGGAGGTCCAGCGCGGCATGCACCGCCGCTTCCCCGGCGGCATCCCCGAGGACCGGCAGCAGCAGGTCGAGTACGAGATGGACGTCATCATCCAGATGGGGTTCCCGGGGTACTTCCTCGTCGTCGCCGACTTCATCATGTGGGCCAAGAACCAGGGCATCGCGGTCGGCCCCGGCCGTGGCTCCGCGGCCGGCTCGATCGTGGCGTACGCGCTGGGCATCACCGACCTCGACCCCATCCCGCACGGTCTGATCTTCGAGCGCTTCCTCAACCCCGAGCGTGTCTCCATGCCCGACGTCGACATCGACTTCGACGAGCGCAGGCGCGTCGAGGTGATCAGGTACGTGACCGAGAAGTACGGCGAGGACAAGGTCGCCATGATCGGTACGTACGGCACCATCAAGGCCAAGAACGCGATCAAGGACTCCGCGCGCGTGCTGGGCTACCCGTACGCGATGGGCGACCGCATCACCAAGGCGATGCCCGCCGACGTCCTCGGCAAGGGCATCCCGCTCTCCGGCATCACCGACCCCTCCCACCCCCGGTACTCCGAGGCCGGCGAGGTCCGCGGGATGTACGAGAACGAACCGGACGTGAAGAAGGTCATCGACACCGCGCGCGGTGTGGAGGGCCTGGTCCGGCAGATGGGCGTGCACGCCGCCGGCGTGATCATGTCCAGCGAGCCGATCGTCGACCACGTCCCCGTCTGGGTCAGGCACACCGACGGCGTGACCATCACGCAGTGGGACTACCCGAGCTGCGAGTCGCTCGGCCTGCTGAAGATGGACTTCCTGGGCCTCCGCAACCTGACGATCATGGACGACGCCGTCAAGATGGTGAAGGCCAACAAGGGGATCGACATCGATCTCCTGAGCCTGCCGCTCGACGACCCGACGACCTTCGAGCTCCTCCAGCGCGGCGACACCCTCGGCGTCTTCCAGTTCGACGGCGGCCCCATGCGGTCCCTGCTGCGGCTGATGAAGCCCGACAACTTCGAGGACATCTCCGCCGTCTCGGCCCTGTACCGGCCGGGCCCGATGGGCATGAACTCGCACACGAACTACGCGCTGCGCAAGAACGGCCAGCAGGAGATCACCCCGATCCACCCGGAGCTGGAGGAGCCCCTCAGGGAGGTCCTCGGCGTCACCTACGGCCTGATCGTCTACCAGGAGCAGGTGCAGAAGGCCGCCCAGATCATCGCCGGGTACTCGCTCGGCGAGGCCGACATCCTCCGCCGCGTCATGGGCAAGAAGAAGCCCGAGGAGCTGGCCAAGAACTTCGTCCTCTTCCAGGAGGGCGCGAAGAAGAAGGGCTACAGCGACGAGGCGATCCAGGCGCTGTGGGACGTGCTGGTGCCCTTCGCCGGCTACGCCTTCAACAAGGCGCACTCCGCCGCGTACGGACTGGTCTCCTACTGGACGGCGTACCTCAAGGCCAACCACCCCGCCGAGTACATGGCGGCGCTGCTGACCTCGGTCAAGGACGACAAGGACAAGTCGGCCGTCTACCTGAACGAGTGCCGCCGCATGGGCATCAAGGTGCTCCCGCCCAACGTCAACGAGTCGGAGTCGAACTTCGCCGCCCAGGGCGACGACGTCATCCTCTTCGGCCTGTCCGCCGTGCGGAACGTCGGCACGAACGTCGTCGAGTCGATCATCCGGTGCCGCAAGGCCAAGGGGAAGTACAGCTCCTTCCCCGACTTCCTGGACAAGGTCGAGGCGGTCGTCTGCAACAAGCGCACCATCGAGTCGCTCATCAAGGCCGGTGCCTTCGACGAGATGGGCCACACCCGCAAGGGCCTGGTCGCCCACCACGAGCCGATGATCGACAACGTGGTCGCGGTCAAGCGCAAGGAGGCCGAGGGGCAGTTCGACCTCTTCGGCGGCATGGGCGAGGAGACCAGCGACGAGCCCGGCTTCGGGCTGGACGTGGAGTTCTCCGACATCGAGTGGGAGAAGTCCTACCTCCTCGCGCAGGAACGCGAGATGCTCGGCCTGTACGTCTCCGACCACCCGCTCTTCGGCATCGAGCACGTCCTGTCGGACAAGACCGACGCGGCGATCTCCCAGCTCACCGGTGGCGAGCACGCGGACGGCGCGGTCGTCACCATCGGCGGCATCATCTCCGGCCTCCAGCGCAAGATGACCAAGCAGGGCAACGCCTGGGCCATCGCGACCGTCGAGGACCTCGCCGGCTCCATCGAGTGCATGTTCTTCCCGGCGACCTATCAGCTCGTGTCCACCCAGCTCGTCGAGGACACCGTCGTCTTCGTCAAGGGCCGTCTCGACAAGCGCGAGGACGTGCCCCGGCTGGTCGCCATGGAGCTGATGGTCCCCGACCTCTCCTCGGCCGGCACCAACGCCCCCGTCGTGCTCACCATCCCCACGGTGAAGGTCACCCCGCCGATGGTCAGCCGCCTCGGGGAGATCCTCAGCCACCACAAGGGCAACACCGAGGTGCGGATCAAGCTCCAGGGCCCGCGCTCGACCACCGTCCTCCGGCTCGACCGGCACCGCGTCCAGCCCGACCCCGCCCTGTTCGGCGACCTGAAGGTGCTGCTCGGCCCGTCCTGCCTGGCCGGCTGACCGCCGCCCGGCCCTGCCCGGCCGGCCGCCGCCCGGTCCTGCCCGGCCGGCCGAGCGCCGCGGCCCGTCCGCGCGGAAGGGGCGCGCCCGTCGTCACGGGTGCGCCCCTTCCGGCGTGCGCGGCTCGGTCGCGGCCTCAGTTGTGGCCGAACCTCTTCTGCCGGCCCTTGCCGGCCACGTCCGCCGGCGTGACCTGGGCGAGCCGGTGCTCCGCCTGGGCCTCCATCGACGAGCTCTTCGCCTGCTGCGTGCCACGCTCCGCGGGCGACGCCTTCTGACTGCGGTCCGACTTCTTGTTCTTGGCCATGGTGGTGCCTCCGTGGGGTGTAGGGGCCAGGGCCGCTGCCAGACTCACATATGCACATAAAAGGCGCATTTTGGATCATTGCGGACGGTAGTCGGCCGCCGTCGCCGGGGCTCGGCGCGATCCGCCACGCCGATGATCCAGTTCCGGCCGTTAACCCCCCGGCAGTCGGGCAGACTCGAAGGAAACCCGAAGCAACTCCCGATCCCGAGGTTCCCGAAAGAGGGTGGAACACGTGGACCGCTGCGTCGTTCTGGTGGACGCCGGCTACCTGCTGGGAGCCGCCGCCAGCCTTCTCGCCGGAGAACCGGCCCGCTCCCGGATCACCGTCGACCACGCCGCCCTCATCCAGGGCCTGCGCGAACGCGCGGAGGCCGACACGCAGCAGCCCCTGCTCCGGATCTACTGGTTCGACGGTGCCCCCGACCGCGTACCCCAGCCGGAACACCGCCGGCTGCGCGTCATGCCCCGCGTCACCGTCCGCCTGGGCGCCCTGACCCGCAGCGACGGCCGCTGGGCGCAGAAGGGCGTCGACGCCGCCATGCACGCCGAACTCACCGAGCTGGCACGCAACCGCGCCTGCTCCGACATCGTGCTGGTCACCGGCGACGGCGACCTGCTGCCCGGCCTGATGTCCGCCAAGGAACACGGCGTCGCCGTCCACCTCTGGGCCGTCCAGGCCGCCGACGGCGACTACAACCAGTCCGAGGACCTGGTCGCCGAGGCCGACGAACGCCGGGTGCTCGACCGCGAATGGATCATCCGGGCCGTACGGGCCAAGGAGCTCACCGGCCCCTGCTCGCCGCCCCCCGTCCCGCGCCCCGAGATCGCCGCGATCCTCTCCGCCCCGCTGCCCGAGTCGGCGCTCGCCGCCTCCGCCGAACGCGCCGCCGAAGCCGCGGCCGCCGCCGGGGTCAACGGCTCCGCCCCGTCCGTCAACGGCACGCCCGCCGGCAACGGCACGTCCGTCAACGGCCGGACCGTCCACGGCGCGCCGCACCCCGACGGGCGGACCGGCGCCGACCGGACCGGCGCGCCCGGCGCGCCCGGAGCGGGCGGCGCCACCAAGGGCGGCGTCCCCACCCCCAAGGACCTGGCCGCCCTGCACGCCCCCGGGAACCAGACCCCGGGGACCGCCGGCGCGGCCGCACCGCCCGCGAACGCCACCCTCCGCTGGTCCTCCGACCGGGGCTGGGTCGACCGCCCGGGCGGCCCGGTCGGCGAACCGCCCGAGACCGCCTCGCTGCCCACCCTCGCCCAGCTCACCAGCGCCGAGCAGCGGTGGGCCGACCGCGAGGAGGACATCACCACGGTCGGCGGCGACCCCTTCGAGGTGGGCCAGGTCTTCGCCCGGCGCTGGATGGAACGGCTCCCCGACCCGGCCCATGTGCAGAAGCTGTCCACCATGTACCCGCGCATCCCGCACCGCATCGACGGCGAACTGCTGCGGTACGCGGCACGCTTCGGCCTGCTCGCCCACAAGGACGACCAGATCGACGAGCACGACCGGTACGCGATCCGGGCCGGGTTCTGGCGCGAGATCGACGTACGGGCGGCGGCCGAGCACGCCCCCGTGGGCGAATAGGGCAGGGCGACCCTTTAGGCTCATCCCTCGTGAGTACGGTGTGCGTGGTGCGGGAGCTGGTCAAGACGTACCCCGCCACGCGCGGCGGGCGCGGACGGCCCGCGACCCCCGAGGTGCGCGCCACCGACGGGGTGTCCCTGGACGTGCGCGGCGGTGAGGTCTTCGGCCTGCTCGGACCCAACGGCGCCGGCAAGTCCACCCTCGTCCGCCAGCTCACCGGCCTGATGCGCCCCGACTCGGGCACTGTCGAGATGCTCGGCCACGACCTCGTGCGCCACCCCGACCGCGCCGCGCGCCTGATCGGCTACCTCGGGCAGGAGTCCACCGCGCTCGACGAGCTGACCGTCGCGCTCGCCGCCGAGACCACCGGGCGGCTGCGCGGCCTTACCGCCCGGGCCGCCCGGGCCGAGCGGGACGCCGTCCTGGACGAGCTGGGCCTGACCGGGCTGGCCGGGCGGCCGCTGAAGAAGCTGTCCGGCGGGCAGCGCCGGCTCGCCTGTTTCGCGACCGCCCTGGTCGGGGAGCGGCCGGTTCTCGTCCTCGACGAGCCGACCACCGGCATGGACCCCGTCGCACGGCGCGCCGTGTGGGCCGCGGTCGACCGGCGGCGCGAGCGGCACGGCACCACCGTGCTGCTGGTCACCCACAACGTCATCGAGGCCGAGACCGTACTGGACCGGGTGGCCGTGCTGGAGCGTGGCCGGGTCATCGCCTGCGACACCCCGGCCGGCCTCAAGGAACGGGTGGCCGGCGAGGTACGGGTGGAGCTGGTGTGGCGCGAGCGTGCCCCGCTGGAGGTGCCCGAGGTGGCGGCGCTGCGCGGCTCGGCCCAGGAGTCGGGGCGCACCTGGGTGCTGCGGCTGGCGCCGGACGAGGCCCGGGCGGCGGTCGCGGCCGTGACGGGCGGCGCGGCGTTCGCGGCACTGGACGACTTCACGCTGGCGACGCCGAGCCTGGAGGACGTGTACCTCGCGCTGGGCGGCGAGACGAAGGGCCTGGTCAAGGCGTGAAGGGGTCGAGGCGTGAAGGGGTCACGGCATGAACGGCCGGGGCCACGGCAGGAAGGGCCCGGTCACGGCCGGCACGGCCGGAGCGAAGCCCGCGGGCCCGCTCACGGCGTGGCCGGCCGGGAGGCAGGCATGCGGGTCCGGTATCGGCGTGGAAGGCCCGGTCAAGGCGTGAACAGGAGCATCCGTTGAGCATCATGCCCGCACAGGCCGTGCCGTCCGGCGCGGTGGCCGCCGCACCGGCCGGCGCATCCGCCCCGGGCGACGCGGCGCCGCTCGCGCCCCGGGCGCGGCTGCTGCCGGCGCTCGCCGCCGTGTACGGGGCCCAGCTCTCGCGGGCCCGGGTGGCCCGTATCCCGCTGCTGTTCGTGGCGACCTTCCAGTCCGTCGGGATCATGGTGCTGATGCGCGGGGTCGTGGACGGGGGAGCGGAGGCGCGGGCGGTCGTCGCCGGGTCGTCCGTCCTGGTCGTCGCCTTCGTGGCGCTGAACCTGCTCGCCCAGTACTTCGGCCAGCTACGGGCGAGCGGCGGCCTCGACCACTACGCCACGCTGCCCGTGCCGCCCGCGGCGGTGGTGCTGGGCGCGGCCGGTGCGTACGCCTCCTTCACGGTCCCCGGCACGGTGGTGACGGCCGTCACCGGTTCGGTGCTGTTCCAGCTTCCGCTGACCCACCTGTGGATCCTGGCGGCGGTCGTCCCGCTCTCGGGGGCCGCCCTCGCCGGGCTCGGCGCGGCGCTCGGGCTGCTCGCGCCGCGCCAGGAACTGGCCACCCTGCTCGGCCAGCTCGGCATGTCGGCCGCCCTGCTGCTGGGGGTGCTCCCGGCCGGGCGGCTGCCCGAGCCCATCGCGTGGGCGCGCGACCTGCTGCCGTCGACGTACGGGGTGGAGGCGCTCGCGCGGACGTTCGACGCCCGGCCGGACTGGGCGGTCGTCGGGCTGGACCTGGCGGTGTGCGCGGGGGTCGGCGTCGTGTCGCTGGCCGTCGCGACGTGGGCGTACCGGCGGGCGGCGGTCCGGTGAGGCACCGCACCGGGCGGCCTGGCACGATGGCAGGGTGACCGCACCGCTGACTCCGCCCCACCGGCCGTCCCCGCAGGACCCCTCCTGGCCGCCGCCGTACCCCGCCGCCCCCAAGGACACGGACGACGTGCCGGACGCGGCCACGGAGGTGCGCCAGGGCCTGGTCGTCCTGCTGGTGGTCACCCTCGCCGGGATCGCCCTGGGGCTGCTGTGGCTGTGGCTGGCGCCGCGGATCCCGCTGATCTCGGACGGCAAGGCCGTGTTCCTCCGGGAGACCGAGGGCGAGGGCGCGGTCGGCGCGGACGGGACGTTCACCCTGCTGGCGCTCGGTCTCGGGGCGCTCAGCGCGGCGGTCGTCTTCTGGTTCCACCGGCACGGCGGCATCGCGGTGGTGGTCGGGCTCGCCGTGGGCGGGCTGCTGGCGTCGCTGCTCGGCTGGGGCCTCGGCACCCTGCTCGGCCCGGCGCACGACGTGGCGGAGCACGCCCGGGCGGTCGGCGCGGGCGTCACGTTCGACGCGCCGCTGGAGCTCAAGGCGCACGGGGCGGTGCTGGCGTGGCCGGTGGCCGCGATGCTCGTGCACCTCGCGCTGACGGCCCTCTTCGGCCCCCGCGACCCGGAGCCCGACTGGGACCTGCCCCCGCAGCCCTGACACCGCGGCCCCGCCTTCTGATCCGGAAGGTCCGGCGGACACCCGGTCCGGCGGACACCGCATCCGGGACACCCGGTCCGGCGGACGCCGCGTCCGGGACACCGAGCCCCGGGCGCGAGGGGCGTTACGCGCGGCCGATCGGTGCCACCACCGCGCCGGTGAGCGCGGCCAGGTCGGCGGGCGCCAGCTCGACCTCCAGGCCGCGGCGCCCCGCCGAGACGCAGATCGTGGCGTGCTCCGACGCCGACGCGTCCAGCACGGTACGCAGGCGCTTGCGCTGGCCCAGCGGGGAGATGCCGCCCCGGACGTACCCCGTGGTGCGCTCCGCCGCCGCCGGGTCGGCCATGGTGGCGCGCTTGCCGCCCACCGCGGCCGCCAGGGCCTTCAGATCGAGCTGGCCGGCGACCGGGACGACCGCCACGGTCAGCTCGCCGTCCACGTCCGCGACCAGGGTCTTGAACACCCGGTCCGGGGAGACGCCGAGGGCCTCGGCCGCCTCCTCGCCGTACGAGGGCGCGGCGGGGTCGTGGTCGTAGGCGTGGGTCGTGAAGGGCGTGCCCGCGGCCGTGAGGGCCACCGTCGCCGGGGTGCCGCCGGACTGCTTCTTTGACTTCTTCGCCACGTCGGTCGTCGTCTCCCGGTTCAGTTGGGGCTCGTCGGTGCCCGGGTCAGCTCCACCGCCGGCAGCGACGGCAGGTGCCGCAGCACCGCCGTCTCCGCACGCAGCAGGTGCAGTTCCTCCCGCAGCCGCGTCGCCGTGTCCGGCGCCTGGAGGAGCCGCTGCTTGGCCGGGGTGTCGAGCACCGCGGCCGCGGCCACCAGATACGAGACGACCGACGGCTCATCCGGCAGTTCCTGACCGGTCGCCACCGACCGCTCCCGGGCTCCGGCCAGCCGCTTCTGGTAGGCGCGGAACGCCCGCAGGACGCCCTCGGCGAGCGCGCCCGCCCCGTCGCCCTGCTCCTCCTCCAGCTCTTCGAGCTCGGCGGTCAGGTACGGCCCGGTCGCGTCGACCGACAGCAGCTTCACCCGGGTCGTGCCGGTCGCCAGCACTTCGAAGCTGCCGTTCTCCCGTTCCCGGATCGTCGCCGCGTCGGCGATGCAGCCGACCCGGTGGAACGCCTGGATCGGGTCGGGTCCGAAGCCCGCGGCGGGGCCCTTCTCCGGCAGCGCGGTCTGGTCGGGCATCCCGGGCGCGCTGGGCGCGACCTCACGCCCGTCGCGGATCGCCACGACGGCGAAGCGGCGCGGCTCCGACTCGTCGGTCTTCAGCAGCTCGCGCATCATGGCGCGATAACGCTCCTCGAAAACGTTCAGGGGCAGCACGAGGCCCGGGAACAGCACCGCGTTCAGCGGAAAGAGTGGCAGGCGAGCGGTGGTCACAGCGGTCAAGCGTAATGGCCGCCCGAAAGGCCGCGTCCGGCCCGTCCCCGCGAGGGCGCGGCCGGGACCGTCGCGCGGCGCGCCTCGTCGCGCGTCTCGAGGAACCGGCCCAGCGGATCGTCGCTCACCGACGACCACGGGAAGGACGTCGCGTACGGGCCGATCAGCCGGAACTGCTCCAGCGCCGCCGCCCACCGACCCCGCCCCGCCAGCACGTAGACCAGCACGTTGCGCACCTCGGCCGGCCACGGGTCGCCCGGCGCGTACCGCCCGGACAGCTCGACCGCCAGGTCCGCCGCCCGGTCGATCCGCTCCGCCGGCACGCCGCCGTCGTCCCCGGCGACCAGTTGCGCGAACGCCGCCCGCACCGGCAACGCCCGGGTCAGCGAGCCCGGCAGCGCGTCGGCCGCGGCCTGCTCGGCGAAGTCCAGGCACTCGCGGTGCGCGCCACGCCGCTGGGCGGACAGGTACTTCAGCGCGGCCACATGGCACCCGTAGTGGTGCGAGGCCCGGCGCACGGCCTGCTCCCACAGGGACTCGAAGGCGGCGTGCCCGGCCCGGGTCCCGCGCGCGTGGTCCAGCGCCAGGCGCCACGGCACCGGGTCGCGCGGCGCCGCCCCGGCCGCCGCGTCGATCAGCGGTCCGAGCTCACCCAGCCGCTCGGCGCGCGCCGGGGACGCCCACGCCCGGCGCACCGCCACCTCCGCCTCGACCAGCAGCGCGTCCGGGTCGCCGGGTGTGCTCGCCAGCCACCCCGTCAGCCACTCGTCCCGGCAGTGCGCGAAGGCGGCCAGCCGGGTGACGTACCGGTCCCGGCTCTCCCACTCGGCGGCGCCGCGCGTGGTGGCCAGCAGCTTCGCGGCCGGTTCGTGATCCCCCAGCGCGGCGGCGACCAGCGCCGGGGCGAGCCGGTCGTCCGGCGCGTCCAGCAGCACCGCGTGGTCCGGCGGCAGTCCGTCCGGGAGCAGCGCGGTGTGCCCCGCGGCGGTCCGGGAGTGTTCCCCGGGAGGGCACAGCGCGCGGGCGGTGCTGAACAGGGCACGGAGCAAGGACATGGTGCGGACCATTGAAAACCGCAGGTCGGGGCCGCGCCAGAGGGGCTGCTGTGAAGCTTTGGTAGGGGCGGAATGGTTGCACGGACGAATGGCAAGAGAACGTAAAGAAAGCGGTGTACGGGTGTGTCAACTGCGCCTGAGGAGACGGGAAGCACCGGCCGCGACGGTCGTGGCGAGGATCCAGCCGAGCAGGATCAGCACGGCCGACGCCCACTGCCACATGCCGTCCAGCCGCCAGTACCCGTCCTGGCCGAGATCGATCACCGGCAGCAGCAGGTCCAGGGCGTACAGGGCCGCGTTCCAGTTCGGGTGCTCACCCGGTTTGAGGGCCGGCGGATCGGACCGGGAGAAGGCGAACGTCCCCGCGGCCCACAGCACCGCCATCCACAGCGCCGCCCGGCCCGGCCGGTAGCCGTAGGCCACCGTCCAGTCCTGGAGGAAGCCCCACATCTTGGCGGCCAGCGGCAGGGTCTCGCGCCGCCGCCGCTGCTTGGCCAGCAGCACCTCCCGGGCGTCGGCGTCCTCGCCGCTGTTGCGCAGCACCGTCGCCAGCCGCTCGTACGGCTCCGGGGCGAACTCGGGGGTCGCCGCCGCCACCCACTCCAGGCGGCGGGCGAGCGGGAAGTGCCCGTACGGCACCAGGTTCTCGTACACGAACCCGCCCATCGCCAGGCCCCCGGGGCCGGGCCAGCTCGTGGACAGGTCGATCAGCGTCACCACCTTCGCGCCGTTCAGCACCACCCGGCCCTCCTCCGGGCGCTCCCCGTTGAAACGCAGCTCCGGGGTGACGATCCGGCGCAGCGACAGCTCCTCCCGCCGCTCCGACGACAGCAGGAACCGCGCGTGGTGGAAGTCGACCGCGTCCCCGAACCGGCCGTCGTCCAGCCGCACCCCGCCCCGGCACTCGAACGGCTGGATGCGGGTGCCGCGCATCGGCGTGTTGAAGTTGGCCAGCCCCCCGGGCGGTGTGGCGCCCGCCGCGTTCCCCGTCCGGTCGCTGACCCAGGCGTACGTCATGTACAGCGTCCGCTCCACGGTGAGCTGCGGGGCGTTCAGCGCCCGCCGGCCCTCGGCGCCCCGCAGCCGGCTGCCGCGCAGGCTCAGCGACACGCCGACCTTGGCCCCGCGCAGCGAGAACTCGCCGTGCGTCTCGATCAGCTCCGCCGTCAGGTCCTGCGCCACCGACATCCCGTCGGCCACGATCGCCCGGCCGCGCCGGTCCGGGCCCACGTCGATCTGGCTGATCAGCAGATCCGTGCCGATCTGGGCGTCGGTGAGCCGCATCCCCCGGTCCACCCGGCAGCGGGGGAGGTGCAGGTCCCCCTCGGTGTGCAGCCGCGCCGCCTCCAGCCGCGGTATCGCGCACTTGACCATGCGCAGCGTGGTGAACCGCGACTCGGGCAGCACCACCTCGTTCTCGAACCGGCAGCCGTGCAGCTCCACGTACGGAGCGATGGTGCCGCCGGCCAGATCGAGCGTGCCGGTGATCTGCACCCCGCGCAGCTTCAGCGCCGACACCCGCCCGGCCAGCGCCGGCGGCCCGTCCAGCAGCAGCAGCGCCACCTTGTCCGCCCGCACGCTCCGCTCGGGCGGCCAGACGCGCGGCGCGAACGGGTCGTCCAGCAAGCCGTTGCCGGTGCTCAGGTCATAGGTGGCGCCGATCCGGAACGCCTGCCACATCCCCACCTCGGACGGGGTGAGATCGGCCGGCACATCGTCGTCGTGCGGCTCGGTCACTGCCGCCCCCTCCGCTTCCCCTGTTTCGTACGGTTGTTCTTCCCGCTGTGTGACGGACCGAACGCTAACGGTCAGGTGTGACAACAAGACGCCACTGCGACGTGTATCAGCCAGTGATACGGACGCTCGGCCGCGCGATGCCGTCTGCGAGAATTGACCTGTGATCTCACGAATCGATCTGCGCGGCGACGCCCTCCCGAAGGGCGGCGCGCTGCGCGACCTGCTGCCCCGTGCCGAGTTCGACGTGGAAGCCGCCCTGGAGAAGGTGCGGCCCATCTGCGAGGCCGTGCACCATCGCGGGGACGCGGCGCTGATCGACTACGCGGAGAAGTTCGACGGGGTCGTCCTCGACCGGGTGCGGGTTCCGGCCGCCGCGCTCACGCGCGCGCTGGAGGAGCTCGACCCGAAGGTCCGCGCCGCCCTGGAGGAGTCGATCCGGCGGGCCAGGATCGTCCACCGCGAGCAGCGCCGCACCGCGCACACCACCCAGGTGGTGCCCGGCGGCACGGTGACCGAGAAGTGGGTCCCCGTCGAGCGGGTCGGGCTGTACGCGCCCGGCGGCCGCTCCGTCTACCCGTCGTCCGTGATCATGAACGCCGTACCGGCGCAGGAGGCGGGCGTCGAGTCGATCGCCCTCGCCTCCCCGCCGCAGAAGGAGCACGGCGGCCTCCCGCACCCCACCATCCTCGCCGCCTGCGCCCTCCTCGGCGTCGACGAGGTGTACGCGGCCGGAGGCGCCCAGGCCGTCGCCATGTTCGCGTACGGCACCGAGTCCTGCGCCCCCGCCAACATGGTCACCGGCCCCGGCAACATCTGGGTCGCCGCCGCCAAGCGGTACTTCACCGGCCGGATCGGCATCGACACCGAGGCCGGCCCCACGGAGATCGCCGTCCTCGCCGACGACACCGCCGACCCCGCGCACATCGCGGCCGACCTGATCAGCCAGGCCGAGCACGACCCGCTCGCGGCCGCCGTCCTGGTCACCGACTCGCCCGACCTCGCCCGGGCCGTCGAGAAGGAACTGGAGCCGCAGGTCGCCGCCACCCGGCACGTCGAGGACCGGATCGTGCCCGCCCTGCGCGGCAAGCAGTCCGCGATCGTGCTGGTCGACGGCCTGGAGGAGGGCCTGCGGGTCGTCGACGCCTACGGCGCCGAACACCTGGAGATCCAGACCGCCGACGCCGCTGCCGTGGCCCAGCGGGTGCGGAACGCGGGCGCCGTCTTCGTCGGGCCCTGGGCGCCGGTCTCGCTCGGCGACTACTGCGCCGGCTCCAACCACGTCCTGCCGACCGGCGGCTGCGCCTGCCACTCCTCCGGCCTGTCCGTGCAGTCGTTCCTGCGCGGCATCCACATCGTGGACTACACCCGCGACGCGCTCGCCGAGGTGGCCCACCACGTGGTGACCCTCGCCGAGGCGGAGGACCTGCCGGCGCACGGCGCGGCGATCAAGGCCCGGTTCGGGTGGAAGGTGCCGCAGCGGTGACCGGCGGGACCCTCGGCATCGACGACCTGCCCATCCGCGACGAGCTGCGCGGCAAGTCCCCCTACGGCGCGCCGCAGCTCGACGTGCCCGTACGCCTCAACACCAACGAGAACCCGTACCCGCTGCCGGAGCCGCTCGTCGAGCGGATCGCCGAGCGCGTCCGGGAGGCGGCCCGCGGCCTCAACCGCTACCCCGACCGGGACGCCGTCGAACTCCGCACCCGGCTGGCCGCCTACCTCACCCGGACCACCGGGTACGAGGTAGGTCTCGCCCACGTGTGGGCCGCCAACGGCTCCAACGAGGTCCTCCAGCAGCTCCTCCAGACCTTCGCCGGACCCGGCCGCCTCGCGATCGGCTTCGAGCCCTCGTACTCGATGCACGGCCTGATCTCGCGCGGCACCGGCACCGGCTGGATCTCCGGGCCGCGCAACGACGACTTCACCATCGACGTCGACGCGGCGAAGGACGCCATCGCCAGGCACCGGCCCGACGTCGTCTTCATCACCTCCCCCAACAACCCCACCGGCACCGCCGTCGACGCGGAGACCGTGCTGGCGCTGTACGAGGCGGCCCAGGCGGCCAAGCCGTCCGTGGTGGTCGTGGACGAGGCGTACGTGGAGTTCAGCCACCGCCCCTCGCTGCTGTCCCTGATCGAGGGCCGCCCTCACCTCGTGGTCTCCCGCACCATGTCCAAGGCCTTCGGCGCCGCCGGACTGCGTCTGGGCTACCTGGCGGCGCACCCCGCGGTGGTCGACGCCGTCCAGCTCGTACGCCTGCCCTACCACCTGTCGGCCGTCACCCAGGCCACCGCGCTCGCCGCCCTGGAGCACACCGATACGCTGCTGGGGTACGTCGAGCAGCTCAAGACCGAGCGGGACCGGCTGGTCGCCGAGCTGCGCGCCACCGGCTACGAGGTGACCGAGTCCGACGCCAACTTCGTGCAGTTCGGACGCTTCACCGGCGAGGGCGGCGCCCACGCCGTGTGGCAGCGGATCCTCGACCACGGCGTCCTGGTCCGCGACAACGGCGTACCGGGCTGGCTGCGGGTGACCGCCGGCACCCCCGAAGAGAACGACGCGTTCCTGGATGCGGTTCGCGCACTGAAGAAGGAGCAGAGCTCATGAGCCGCGTAGGACGGGTCGAGCGCACCACCAAGGAGACGTCCGTCGTCGTCGAGATAGACCTCGACGGCACCGGCAAGGTCGACGTGTCGACCGGCGTCGGCTTCTACGACCACATGCTGGACCAGCTCGGCCGCCACGGCCTGTTCGACCTCACGGTCAAGACCGACGGCGACCTGCACATCGACTCCCACCACACCATCGAGGACACCGCCCTCGCGCTCGGCGCCGCCTTCAAGCAGGCGCTCGGCGACAAGGTGGGCATCTACCGGTTCGGCAACTGCACCGTGCCGCTGGACGAGTCCCTCGCCCAGGTCACCGTCGACCTCTCCGGCCGCCCCTACCTGGTGCACACCGAGCCGGAGAACATGGCGCCGATGATCGGCTCCTACGACACGACGATGACCCGGCACATCCTGGAGTCGTTCGTCGCCCAGGCCCAGATCGCGCTGCACGTCCACGTCCCGTACGGGCGCAACGCCCACCACATCGTGGAGTGCCAGTTCAAGGCGCTCGCCCGCGCCCTCCGGTACGCCTCGGAGCGCGACCCGCGCGCGGCCGGCATCCTGCCCTCCACGAAGGGCGCGCTGTGACGGGTCTGTCGACCATCCTGATCGTCGTGGGCCTCTTCCTGGCGGGAGGCGTGTACTCCTTCAGCAAGCAGAAGATGCCCCGGGGCGTCATCGTCCTGCTGGCCGTCGCCTCGCTGATGTGCCTGGTGGCGGGCGTCCTGCGGCTCCAGGGAATCTGGGAATGAGTGGCATGAGCACTGCGAAGAAGGTCGTCGTCCTCGACTACGGGTTCGGCAACGTCCGCTCCGCCGAGCGGGCCCTCGCCCACGTCGGCGCCGACGTCGAGATCACCCGCGACTACGACCGGGCCATGAACGCCGACGGGCTCCTCGTCCCCGGCGTCGGCGCGTTCGCCGCCTGCATGGCCGGGCTCAAGGAGGCCCGCGGCGACTGGATCGTCGAGCGCCGCCTGTCCGGCGGCCGCCCCGTCATGGGCATCTGCGTCGGCATGCAGATCCTCTTCGAGCGCGGCATCGAGCACGGCGTGGAGACCGAGGGCCTGGACGAGTGGCCCGGCACGGTCGGCCCGCTGAAGGCCCCCGTCGTCCCCCACATGGGCTGGAACACCGTCGACGCCCCGGAGGACAGCGAGCTGTTCGCCGGCCTCGGCACCGACGCCCGGTTCTACTTCGTGCACTCCTACGCGGTGCACGACTGGAGCCTGGAGGTCACCAACCCCGCCATGCGCGCGCCCAAGGTCACCTGGTCCACGCACGGGGAGCGGTTCGTGGCCGCGGTCGAGAACGGGGCGCTGTGGGCGACCCAGTTCCACCCCGAGAAGTCCGGCGACGCCGGCGCCCAGCTACTGACCAACTGGCTCAACACCTTCTGACCCGCCCAAAGGATCTAGGAACCGAGGACCCGCTGAGATGAGCAAGCTCGAACTCCTCCCCGCCGTCGACGTCCGGGACGGCCAGGCCGTACGGCTCGTCCACGGCGAGTCCGGCACGGAGACCTCCTACGGCTCCCCGCTGGAGGCCGCCCTCGCCTGGCAGCGCGCGGGCGCCGAGTGGCTGCATCTCGTCGACCTCGACGCCGCTTTCGGCACCGGTGACAACCGCGAGCTGATCGCCGAGGTCGCGAAGGCCATGGACATCAAGGTCGAGCTGTCCGGCGGCATCCGGGACGACGCGTCCCTCGCCGCCGCGCTGGCCACCGGCTGCACCCGCGTCAACCTGGGCACGGCCGCCCTGGAGACCCCCGAGTGGGTCGCCAAGGTCATCGCCGAGCACGGCGACAAGATCGCCGTCGGCCTGGACGTCCGCGGCACCACGCTGCGCGGCCGCGGCTGGACCCGCGACGGCGGCGACCTGTACGAGACGCTGGCCCGCCTCGACTCCGAGGGCTGCGCCCGCTACGTGGTCACCGACATCGCCAAGGACGGCACGCTCCAGGGCCCCAACCTGGAGCTGCTGCGCAACGTCTGCGCCGCCACCGACAAGCCGGTCGTCGCCTCCGGCGGCGTCTCGTCGCTGGACGACCTGCGCGCCCTGGCGGAGCTGGTCCCGCTCGGCGTCGAGGGCGCCATCGTCGGCAAGGCGCTGTACGCCGAGGCGTTCACCCTGGAGGAAGCGCTCGCGGCGGTGGCCGGATGACCGACTCCGTACGCCGGGTGGTGACCGGCGCCCCCTGGGAGGAGCAGTTCGGCTATGCGCGGGCCGTGGAGCTGCCCAGCGGCCTGGTCCTGGTCTCCGGCTGCACCTCCGTCATCGACGGCCAGATCGCCGGCGGCGGCCCCTACGAGCAGGCGGTCAACTCCTTCAAGGTCGCCTTCGCCGCGCTGGAGCGACTGGGCCTCGGCCCCACCGACGTCGTCCGCACCCGGATGTACCTCACCCACGCCCGGGACGTGGAGGAGGTCGGCCGCGCCCACAAGGAGCTGTTCGACGCCGTCCGACCCGCCGCGTCGATGATCATCGTCTCCGGCTTCGTCGACCCCAGCCTGGTCGTCGAGGTCGAGGTCGAGGCGTACCGGACCGGCACCACCCAGGGAGGCACTCCCTCATGACCCTCGCGGTACGCGTCATCCCCTGCCTCGACGTGGACAACGGCCGGGTCGTCAAGGGCGTCAACTTCCAGAACCTCCGCGACGCGGGCGACCCCGTCGAGATGGCCAAGCTGTACGACGCCGAGGGCGCCGACGAGCTGACCTTCCTCGACATCACCGCCTCGTCCGGGAACCGGGAGACCACCTACGACGTGGTGCGCCGCACCGCCGAGCAGGTCTTCATCCCGCTGACCGTCGGCGGCGGCGTGCGCAGCGCCGAGGACGTCGACCGGCTGCTGCGCGCCGGCGCGGACAAGGTCGGCGTCAACACGGCGGCGATCGCCCGCCCGGACCTGATCAAGGAGATCGCCGAGCGGTTCGGCCGCCAGGTGCTCGTGCTGTCCGTCGACGCCCGCCGCACCCCGGAGGGCACCTTCGAGGTCACCACCCACGGCGGCCGCCGCGGCACCGGCCTCGACGCCGTCGAATGGGCCCACCGGGCCGCCGAGCTGGGCGCCGGCGAGATCCTGCTCAACTCGATGGACGCGGACGGCACCAAGGACGGCTACGACACCGAGATGATCGCCGCCGTGCGCGAGCACGTCTCGGTTCCGGTGATCGCCTCCGGCGGCGCCGGCGCGCTCGCCCACTTCCCGCCCGCCATCGACGCGGGCGCGGACGCGGTGCTGGCCGCGTCGGTCTTCCACTTCGGCGACCTGCGGATCTCCGAGGTGAAGGCCACCCTGCGCGACGCGGGCCACCCGGTCCGCTGACGCCCGCGGGGCAGGGGCTCAGCCGAGCGGCTGGGTGAGCTGCACGAGGTTGCCGACGGTGTCGTCCAGCACGGCCGTCAGCACCGGCCCCTGCTCCGTGGGCGGCTGGGTGAACCGCACGCCCAGCCCGCTCAGCCGCTCGTACTCGGCCGCCAGGTCGTCCACCCCGAGGACGATGCACGGCAGCCCGGCGTCCCGCAGCCCCCGGCGGTACCGCTCCGCCAGCGGGCTGTCCCCGGGCTCCAGCAGCAGCTCCACGTCCTGACCGGGCGCGGACACCGTGATGAAGCGCGCCCCGCCCAGATCGAGATCCGTACGGGTCGCGAAACCGAGGACGTCCCGGTAGAAGACATGGGCCCGGTCCTCGTCGTCGACGTACACGCTGGTCATGGCGATCCGGATCATCGTGAACCTCCTGCCCGCCCGCGCGGGGCCGCTTACGGGCGCCACCGCGCACGAGCCGCGTACGTCCGATGATGCACGCCCCCGCGGGCGCCCGCCGCCGCACGCCGCCGACGACGACCCGGGGCCGGCCCGCCCGGGGAGCGCCCACCGCGCGGCGGGCGCCCCGTACCGGACCGGCCGGGCCCTAGATGCCCAGCTGCTTCGTCCCGTGCAGCCGCTCCACGGCGTCCTTCTCGCCGGCCACCTCGACGTCCGCCGCGTCCTGGCGGCCGAACACGAACATCGTCAGCTCGCCCGGCTCACCCGTCACCGTCACCACCGGGGTGCCCCGGTGGCCCACCACCGTCCGGCCGTCCGGCCGGCGCAGGACCAGCCCCACCGGCACCTTCCGGCACAGCATCCGCGCGGCCTTCTCCAGCCGCACCCACAGGGCCTCCGCGAAGACCGGGTCCAGGGCGCGCGGCGTCCAGTCCCGCTGCGCCCGCCGCACGTCCTCGGCGTGCACGTAGAACTCCACCGTGTTGGCACCCTCGTCCACCTGCTTGATCGCGTACGGCGACAACCGCGGCGGCCCCGTACGGATCAGGTGGACCAGCTCCTCGTACGGCTTGGCGGCGTACTCCGCCTGCACCTGCTCCAGGCGCCCCCGCAGCGGACCGAGCAGTATCCCCGCCGCCGCGTCCGGGCGGCGCTCGCGCACCACCACATGGGCCGCCAGGTCACGGGTCTTCCACCCCTCGCACAGGGTCAGGGCATCGGGGCCCGCCGCCTCCAAGAGGTCGGCGAGCAGGAGTCGTTCACGCTTGGCATGGGTCGACATAGGGGCCAGGGTACGACCGCGCGGGGCGGTCCGCCCAGTGGACGCACCACCGGGAACCCCTCTCCGTCACGGCACAATGGCGGCATGACCAGCAACCTTGACCCGGCCATCGCCGCCCGTCTCAAGCGCAGCCCCGACGGGCTGGTCCCGGCCATCGCCCAGCAGTACGACACCGGAGAGGTGCTCATGCTCGGCTGGATGGACGACGAGGCCCTGCACCGCACCCTCACCACCGGCCGCTGCACCTACTGGTCCCGCAGCCGCCACGAGTACTGGGTCAAGGGCGACACCTCCGGCCACGTCCAGCACGTCAAGTCCGTCGCCCTCGACTGCGACGCCGACACCGTCCTGGTCAAGGTCGACCAGGTCGGGGCCGCCTGCCACACCGGCGCCCGCACCTGCTTCGACGCCGACGTGCTGCCCCTGGGACAGGCAATTCCCACCGAGTAGGGTCAGACGCCATGGATCTCGAGACCTTCCGCAAGCTCGCGGCGGACCGCCGCGTCATCCCCGTCAGCCGCCGCCTCCTGGTGGACGGCGAGACCCCGGTCGGCCTCTACCGCAAGCTCGCCGCCGAGCGGCCCGGCACCTTCCTCCTGGAGTCCGCCGAGAACGGCCGCTCGTGGTCCCGCTACTCCTTCATCGGCGTCCGCAGCGCCGCCACCCTCACCGCCCGCGACGGACAGGCCCACTGGCTGGGCGTCCCGCCCGTCGGCGTCCCGGTGGACGGCGACCCCCTGAAGGCGCTGCGCGCCACCGTGGAGGCCCTCCACACCCCGCGCGACCTGGCCTCCGGGATGCCGCCCTTCACCGGCGGCATGGTCGGGTACCTCGGCTACGACATCGTGCGCCGCCTGGAGCGCATCGGCGACCACGGCCGCGACGACCTCGACCTGCCCGAGCTGACCATGCTGCTCACCTCGGACCTGGCCGTGCTGGACCACTGGGACGGCACGGTGGTGCTCATCGCCAACGCCATCAACCACAACGACCTCGACACCGGGGTCGAGGAGGCCTACGCCGACGCCGTCGCCCGGCTCGACGCCATGGAGGCCGACCTGGCCGAACCGGTCCGCACCCGGCCCGTCGCCCTGCCCCCCTCCGAGCTCCCGCCGCACACCGCGCTGTGGGGCGGCAAGGCCTACCAGGACGCCGTCGAGGACATCAAGGAACGCATCAGGGCCGGCGAGGCCTTCCAGGTGGTGCCCTCCCAGCGCTTCGAGACGCCCTGCACGGCCGGCGCCCTGGACGTCTACCGGGTCCTGCGGGCCACCAACCCGTCCCCGTACATGTACCTCTTCCGTTTCGACGGCTTCGACGTCGTCGGCTCCAGCCCCGAGGCCCTGGTCAAGGTGGAGGACGGGCACGCGATGGTCCACCCCATCGCCGGCACCCGGCCGCGCGGCGCCACGCCCCAGGAGGACCAGGCGTACGCCGACGAGCTGATCGCCGACCCCAAGGAGCGGGCCGAGCACCTGATGCTGGTCGACCTGGGCCGCAACGACCTGGGCCGCGTCTGCGAACCCGGCTCCGTCGAGGTCGTCGACTTCATGTCCATCGAGCGGTACTCGCACGTGATGCACATCGTCTCGACCGTCACCGGCCGCGTCGCCGAGGGCCGCACCGCCTTCGACGTGCTCACCGCCTGCTTCCCCGCCGGGACCCTGTCCGGCGCGCCCAAGCCGCGCGCCATGCAGATCATCGACGAACTCGAACCCACCCGGCGCGGGCTGTACGGCGGCTGCGTCGGCTACCTCGACTTCGCGGGCGACTCCGACACCGCCATCGCCATCCGCACCGCGCTGCTGCGCGACGGCACGGCGTACGTCCAGGCCGGCGCCGGGGTCGTGGCCGACTCCGACCCGGTCGCCGAGGACACCGAGTGCCGCAACAAGGCCGCCGCCGTGCTCCGCGCCGTACACACCGCCAACCGGATGAACGGCGCATGACGGCATGAGGGATAGTGGACGGGTGAGTGCCGCATCCGTACCCCAGCCCCGTGCCACCCGCGCGGACGGGACGGCGGCCGCTTCGGGCGGCCGCCGCAGTCTCGCCGCCGCCCTGTCCCTCGGCGCCGCGGGCGCGGCCGTCGTGCTGCTCGCGTCCGGCCAGACCTGGGCCGAGGGCACGGTCACGGTCGGCGGCGGCTCCGTGCCGCTCGACGCGACGGGCGGAGACGTCACCGGCGTCCCGACCGCGCTCGCCATAGTGGGCCTGGCCGCCCTCGTCGCCGTCTTCGCGGTACGCCGCGCCGGCCGGTCCCTCGTGTCGCTGCTGCTCACCCTCAGCGGCGCCGGGGCCGCCACCGCCGCCTACCTGGGCGCCTCCGACGGGGCGGCGCTGGACGAGAAGGCCGCCTCGACGACCGGGGACGCCGCGGCCCGGGTCGAGGCCCTCACCCACACCCCCTGGCCCTGGGTCACCGTCGTGGGGGCGCTGCTGATCCTCGCCGCCGGGCTCCTCGCCCTCCGCCACGGGCGGGGCTGGCCCGCGATGTCCGGCCGGTACGAGCGCGACGGCGGCCCCCGCCCGGGGAGGACCGCCGGCGCGGCCCGCCCCGGCGACCCCGACCGGCCCGAGGACCTGTGGAAGGCCCTCGACCGCGGCGAGGACCCGACCGACCCGCGAGGGTGACCCCGGATCACCTCGTACGCGCGCGTGCGGGACAATGTCGCTGAGCGTCCGCACCCCGGCGGGGCCTTAAGAGAGCAACATCAACGAGGAGCAATTCATGGCCAGCGACCATGGACACACCCCGGCCGCCTGGACCGGTGTCATCATCTCCTTCATCGGCTTCTGCGTCGCCGGTGTCTTCATGGTGGCGGCCAACCCGTTCGGCTTCTGGGCGGGCATCGGCCTCATCCTGCTCGGCGGTGTCGTCGGCGGTGCGATGAAGCTGGCCGGTCTCGGCCAGAAGGAGTCGCCCGACCTCGTCCGGGCGCGCGAGGCGGCCGCCCGCAAGGACCGCACCCCGGAGACGGCCCGCGCGGACGTCACCGCCTGACCCGTCCGGGCGCGACACGAGAAGGCGCGGTCCGGCACCAGCCGGGCTGCGCCTTTCCGCATGACCGGCGACAATCACCCGGTGGACCCCGATCCGACCCGCAGCCCCGCCCCGCCGTCCGCGCTCCCGCACCCCGGGGCGCCCCCGCTCGCCGGGCCCGCGCTCCCCGGGCCCGCGCGTCCCGGGCTCCGGAGCGGCCCGCCGCGTTCCGGCCCGTACCCGCCGCCCCCTCCGCGCCCGCTCGCGCGGCGGCTCGCGGCACCCCTGGGCACCCTCGCGGCGGCCGCCGCGGCGTTCGCGTACGTCGGCGCGGTGGACCCCAACGAGCCCGGGCACTACCCCGTCTGCCCGCTGTTCCGCTTCACCGGGCTGCTCTGCGCCGGCTGCGGCGGCCTGCGCAGCGCGCACGCCTTCGTCCACGGGGACCTGGTCACCGCCCTGGGCGCCAACGCGTTCGCCGTGGCCGGCTACCTGCTCTTCGCGGTGGCGATGGCGTACTGGCTGGCCAGGGCCGCCAGGGGGCTGCCCGTACGCCTCACCCTGGCCCCCGTGTGGTGGTGGTCCGCCGGGGCTCTGCTCGTGGTGTTCTCGGTCGTCCGGAACCTTCCGTTCGGATCGGCTCTCGCCCCCTGAAACAGCAGGTCACAGCGGAGCGGTCGGCCGGATGAGGACTCTGGGCCCCGGTGCGGATACCATCAAGGTGACTGATCCTGATCCAACACCGCCGCCGTGGAAGGGGGCCTCTCGCGTGAGTGTGCTCGACGAGATCATCGAAGGCGTGCGCGCCGACCTCGCAGAGCGACAGGCGCGGGTCTCTCTCGACGAGCTCAAGGAGCGGGCGGCCAAGGCGCCCGCCGCCAAGGACGGCGCCGCCGCCCTGCGCGGCGACGGCGTGAAGGTCATCTGCGAGGTGAAGCGCTCCAGCCCGTCCAAGGGCGCGCTCGCCGCGATCGCGGACCCCGCCGGGCTCGCCGCCGACTACGAGGCGGGCGGTGCCTCCGTCATCTCCGTGCTCACCGAGCAGCGGCGCTTCGGCGGCTCCCTGGCCGACCTCGAAGCGGTGCGCGCCAAGGTCGACATCCCGGTCCTGCGCAAGGACTTCATCGTCACGGCCTACCAGCTCTGGGAGGCCAGGGCGTACGGGGCCGACCTCGCCCTGCTGATCGTCGCCGCCCTGGAGCAGCCCGCCCTGGAGTCGCTGATCGAGCGGGCCGAGTCCATCGGTCTCACCCCGCTGGTCGAGGTGCACGACGAGGACGAGGTCGAGCGGGCCGTCGACGCGGGCGCCCGGGTCATCGGCGTCAACGCGCGCAACCTGAAGACCCTCAAGGTCGACCGCTCCACCTTCGAGCGCGTCGGCCCCGAGATCCCCTCCCGCATCGTCAAGGTCGCCGAGTCCGGCATCCGCGGACCGCACGACCTGATCGCCTACGCCAACGCGGGCGCGGACGCCGTCCTGGTGGGCGAGTCCCTGGTCACCGGACGCGACCCCAAGTCCGCGGTCGCCGACCTGGTCGCCGCCGGCGCCCACCCGGCCCTCCGGCACGGACGGGGCTGAACCTCCCCATGACCGCCGCCGCCCGCACCGTCGCCGCCGCGACGCCGCACCGGACGCCCTCGCGCCCGGTGCGGACGTCCCGCGCGTGCGCGGACGCCGGCGCGGCACCCGGCGCGGCGCCGGGGCGGATCCCGGCCCGCACCCCGTCCTCCATGACCCTCGCCCGTCCCGGTACGGGCGCCACGCGCGCGTACCTGGCCGTCCCGGCGGCGGACGCCACGGCGGCCCGCGACCCGTACGCCCGGCTCGCCCGGGGCTGCCGCCCGCGCGGCTGCCGGGCCCCCGCGCGGCGCGTGCACGGACGCCGCGTCCGCTACGTCATCGGCGACGAACCCGGCCAGGTCAACGGCATGCGATGGCGCGCGCGCACCGCGCGCCCCCACCACCGCTGACCCACCGCCCGCTCCGGCGCACGGACGGGCGGGCAGTGGTCGTTCGGTAGCGCCGGCGCACACCGTGACCACCGTCAAGCCAGACGTCCGGGGACGACGCCGTCCCCGCAGAGGAGCATGTCGCATGCCCAGCGAGTTCTTCATTCCCGACCCCGAGGGCCAGGTCCCGAGCGCCGAGGGCTACTTCGGCGCCTACGGCGGCAAGTTCATCCCCGAGGCCCTCGTCGCCGCCGTCGACGAGGTCGCCGTCGAGTACGACAAGGCCAAGAACGACCCCGCGTTCGCGGCCGAACTCGACGACCTGCTGGTCAACTACACCGGCCGTCCGAGCGCCCTCACCGAGGTGCCGCGGTTCGCCGAGCACGCCGGCGGCGCGCGGGTCTTCCTCAAGCGCGAGGACCTGAACCACACCGGCTCGCACAAGATCAACAACGTGCTGGGCCAGGCGCTGCTCACCAAGCGCATGGGCAAGACCCGGGTCATCGCCGAGACCGGCGCCGGCCAGCACGGGGTGGCCACCGCCACCGCCTGCGCCCTGTTCGGCCTCGAATGCACCATCTACATGGGCGAGATCGACACCCAGCGCCAGGCGCTGAACGTCGCCCGGATGCGCATGCTCGGCGCCGAGGTCATCCCGGTCAAGTCCGGCAGCCGCACCCTGAAGGACGCCATCAACGAGGCGTTCCGCGACTGGGTCGCCAACGTCGACCGCACGCACTACCTCTTCGGCACGGTCGCCGGCCCCCACCCCTTCCCCGCCATGGTCCGCGACTTCCACCGCGTCATCGGCGTCGAGGCCCGCCGCCAGATCCTGGAGCGGGCCGGCCGGCTGCCCGACGCCGCCGTCGCCTGCGTGGGGGGCGGCTCCAACGCCATCGGCCTTTTCCACGCGTTCATCCACGACACCGGCGTCCGCCTGGTGGGCTGCGAGCCCGCCGGGCACGGCGTCGAGACCGGCGAGCACGCGGCCACGCTCACCGCCGGTGAGCCCGGCATCCTGCACGGCTCCCGCTCGTACGTCCTCCAGGACGACGAGGGCCAGATCACCGAGCCCTACTCGATCTCCGCCGGCCTCGACTACCCCGGCATCGGCCCGGAGCACTCGTACCTCAAGGACAGCGGACGCGGCGAGTACCGCGCGGTGACCGACGACGCGGCCATGCGGGCCCTGCGCCTGCTGTCCCGCACGGAGGGCATCATCCCGGCCATCGAGTCGGCCCACGCCCTGGCCGGCGCCCTGGAACTGGGCCGGGAGCTCGGCGAGGACGGCCTCATCGTGGTCAACCTCTCCGGCCGCGGCGACAAGGACATGGACACCGCCGCGCGCTACTTCGGGCTGTACGGCACCGACGCCGCCCCGGTCGAGGCCGACGCCTCCGCCGACGACGGCGCCGCCGAGATCCAGACGGACACCGAGATCCAGGGGGGCACCAAGTGAGCGGGAACATCCGGCTTCTCCAGGACACCCTGGAGCGGACCGCGGCCGAGGACCGGGCCGCGCTGATCGCCTACCTCCCGGCCGGCTTCCCCACCGTCGACGGCGGCATCGAGGCCGTGAAGGCCGCCCTCGACGGCGGCGCCGACGTCGTCGAGGTGGGGCTGCCGCACAGCGACCCGGTCCTCGACGGCCCGGTCATCCAGACCGCCGACGACATCGCGCTGCGCGGCGGGGTCAGGATCGCCGACGTCATGCGCACGGTCCGCGAGGCCCACGAGGCCACCGGCAAGCCGGTCCTCGTCATGACGTACTGGAACCCCATCGACCGGTACGGCGTCGAGCGCTTCACCGCCGAACTCGCCGAGGCGGGCGGCGCCGGCTGCATCCTGCCGGACCTGCCGGTCCAGGAGTCCGCCGTCTGGCGCGAGCACGCCGACAAGCACGGCCTCGCCACCGTCTTCGTCGTCGCGCCGAGCAGCCAGGACGCGCGCCTGGCCACCATCACCGCCGCCGGCTCCGGCTTCGTGTACGCCGCGTCCCTCATGGGCGTCACCGGCACCCGGGAGTCCGTCGGCGAGCAGGCGGCCGACCTGGTGCGCCGCACCCGCGCCACCTGTGACCTGCCGGTCTGCGTCGGCCTCGGCGTCTCCGACGCCGCCCAGGCCGCCGAGGTCGCCTCCTTCGCCGACGGCGTCATCGTGGGCTCCGCCTTCGTCAAGCGCATGCTCGACGCCGACGACCACGCGGCCGGCATCGCCGCCGTAAAGGAACTGGCGGGCGAACTGGCCCGGGGCGTGCGGCGCTCCCGGCCCGCCTCGTAACTCGTACGGGTGGAAGTGGACCGGGGAGGCGCGCGGGCGCCTCCCCGGTTCGTTGCTGTGGGCGTGAGCGAGAAGAACAGTGCAGGGAAGCGGAGCGCCCGAGAACGGCTCCAGGAGGAACGCGACCGGCAGAAGGCGCGCGACCGGCGCAGGCGCACGCTGATCGTCTCGGCCGCCGTCGTCGGCGTGCTCGGGCTGGCCGCCGTCGCCGGGCTCATCGCCGCCAACACCGGCGACAAGAGCGACAGCTCCGGCTCCGGCACCGTCGCCGCCCCGACCGGCGCGGCCGGCGAGGACCGGCTGGCGATCCCGGCCGGCGCCACCGACGCCCCCTCCACGCTCACGATCTGGGAGGACTTCCGCTGCCCGGCCTGCGCCCAGTTCGAGAACGCCGTCCGGGACACCATGCACGAGCTGACCGACTCCGGTCAGATCAAGGTCGAGTACCACCTCGCCACGATCATCGACGGCAACATGGGCGGCAGCGGCTCGCTCAACGCGGCCAACGCCGCGGCCTGCGCCCAGGACGCCGGCGCCTTCGTGCCGTACCACGACGCGCTCTACCAGAACCAGCCCCCGGAGCAGGACGACGCCTTCGCCAAGGACGCCAAGCTCTTCGAACTGGCGGCCAAGGTGCCCGGTCTGGACACCCCCGCCTTCCGCTCCTGCGTCACCGAGGGCACCCACGACAGCTGGGTGACCAAGTCCAACGAGGCCTTCCGCGACGGGGACTTCCGCGGTACGCCGACCGTCCTGCTCAACGGAGAATCGATCTTCCCCACCAAGGGCAAGGAGCAGATCTCCATCGAGAACCTGAAGAAGTGGGTCGCCGAGGCGAACAAGGGCAAGAAGCCGGGCACGGCCTTCCCGTCCCCGGCCGGTTCCGCGCCCGCCCCCGCCTCGCCCCCGGAGCCCACGTCCCCCTCGGCGGGCTGAACGGCCGCGGCACCCGCCGCCATCACGCACCGCGGTCGCCCGCCGCCGTCACGCACCGCGGTCGCCCGCCACTGTCACGCACTGCGGTCGCCCGCCACTGTCACGCACCGCGGTCGCGCGCTGCCGTCACGCACCGCTGTTATGCACTCTTTGCCGGGCGGGTTGCCCCCGCTCCCGCCCGGCAAGGTAGCGTCGGTCCTGCCATGGACCTTGCCTACATTCCCAGCCCGTCGACCGGTGTGCTCCATCTCGGACCGGTCCCGCTGCGCGGCTACGCCTTCTGCATCATCATCGGTGTCTTCGTCGCCGTCTGGTACGGCAACAAGCGCTGGCTCGCCCGGGGCGGCAAAGCCGGCACCGTGGCCGACATCGCCGTGTGGGCGGTGCCCTTCGGTCTGGTCGGCGGCCGGCTGTACCACGTCATCACCGACTACCAGCTGTACTTCAGCGAGGGTGAGGACTGGGTCGACGCCTTCAAGATCTGGGAGGGCGGCCTGGGCATCTGGGGCGCGATCGCCCTCGGCGCGGTGGGCGCCTGGATCGGCTGCCGGCGCCGTGGCATCCCGCTGCCGGCGTACGCGGACGCCATCGCCCCCGGCATCGCACTCGCCCAGGCGATCGGGCGCTGGGGCAACTGGTTCAACCAGGAGCTGTACGGCCGGTCCACCGACCTGCCGTGGGCGCTGCGGATCAGCGAGGGCGCCAACCGCGAGGCCGGGCTCTACCACCCGACCTTCCTGTACGAGTCGCTCTGGTGCGTCGGCGTCGCCCTGCTGGTGGTCTGGGCGGACCGCCGGTTCACCCTCGGCCACGGCCGGGCGTTCGCGCTGTACGTGGCCGCCTACTGCGCGGGACGCGGCTGGATCGAGTACATGCGCGTCGACGAGGCGCACCACGTGCTGGGCCTCCGGCTGAACGTGTGGACCGCGATCGTGGTCTTCCTGCTGGCCGTGACGTACATCGTCGTCTCGTCGCGGACGCGGCCGGGGCGCGAGGAGGTCGTGGAGCCGGCGGCGCTCGCGGACGTGGCGAAGGCGGACGCCGCCGAGGCGGCCAGGGCGGACGCGAAGGGGACGGACGCGAAGAGGACGGGCCCGGCCGGGACCGGTCCGGCGACGGCGGACGCGGCGGGGACGGACACCGCCGCGGCGCCCGGGAAGACCGGCCGTGGCGCCGGCGCGAAGCCGGAGTCGGCGGACAAGGGCTGACACGAGCGTGGCGCGAAGCGGCCGCCGGGACCAGGGTCCCGGCGGCCGCTTCGTCATGCGCGGTGGGCCGAGGCCAGGGACAGGGTGCGGCGGGCGGCCGCGACGACCGCCGCGTCGACGAACCGGCCGTCCGGCAGCGCCAGCGCGCCCGCGCCGGTGGCGGCCGCCTCGACGATCTCCTCCGCCGCCGTGACCTCCTCGGGCGTCGGCAGGTAGGCCCGCTCGATGACCGGGAGCTGGCGGGGGTGGATCGCCGCGCGGCCCAGGAACCCCAGGGCCCGGCCGTGCGCGCAGGACGCGGCGAGGCCGTCGAGGTCCAGGACGTCCGGGTGGACGGACTGCACGGGCGGAGGGAGCCCCGCGGCGCGGGCGGCCACCACCACCCGGCTGCGTGACCAGTCCAGGCCGCCGTCCTCGCGCAGGCCGAGGTCGGCGCGGAGGTCCGCCTCGCCGAGGGCGATGCCGCGGACGGCCGGATGGGCGGTGGCGAGGGCGTGGGCGTGCTCGACGGCCAGGGCGGATTCGAGCAGCGCGTGCAGCGGGACGCCGGGGGCGAGGGCGGCGACCCGGTGGATGTCAGTGCCGTGTGTCACCTTGGGAACACGCAGAGCGGCGAGGCCGGGCAGCGGGGCCAGGGTCGTGATCGCCGTGGTGTCGTGCGCGCTGGGGAGGCGGACGTGGACCGGTACGGGGTGGGGCGAGGAGAGCAGTTCGGCGGTGGCCGCGAGGGCGTGGGCCTTGCGGTCGGGGGGCACCGCGTCCTCCAGGTCGACGATCACGACGTCGGCGCCGGAGGCGAGCGCCTTGCGCACCACGTCGGGACGGTCGCCGGGGGCGTACAGCCAGGTGAGGGGCTGGGACCGGAGCGGTGGCGCGGGCCGGGGCGGGGGAGCGGTGGGCGGTGGCGTCACAGCGCGCCCTCGGAGCGCAGGGCGGTGATCTCACCGGCGTCGAGCCCGAGTTCGGTGAGCACCGCTTCCGTGTCGGCGCCGTGCGGGCGGCCGGCCCAGCGGATGGCGCCGGGGGTCTCGGAGAGGCGGAAGAGGACGTTCTGCATACGGAGGGGGCCGAGTTCGGGGTCGGGCACCGTGGTGACCGTGTCCAGCGCCCGGTACTGGGGGTCGGCCATGACGTCACGGATGTCGTGGACGGGGGCGATCGCCGCCTCCGCCTTCTCGAACGCGGCCATGGCCTCGTCCCGGGTGTGCCGGGCGATCCAGCCGCCGACCGCCTCGTCGAGGACGTCCGCGTGCTGGGCGCGGGTGGTGCCCTCGGCGAACCAGGGCTCGGCGACCAGGTCGGGCCGGCCCACCAGCCGCATCACGCGCTCGGCGACGGACTGGGCGGAGGTGGAGACGGCCAGCCAGGCCCCGTCGGCGGTGCGGTAGGTGTTGCGGGGGGCGTTGTTGCGGGAGCGGTTGCCGGTGCGGGGCTGGACGTAGCCGAGCTGGTCGTACCAGAGGGGTTGCGGGCCGAGGACCATGAGGATCGGCTCGATGATCGCCATGTCGACGACCTGGCCGCGTCCGGTGGCGGCCCGGGCGTGGAGGGCGGTCGTCACGGCGTAGGCGGTGGCGAGGGCGGCGATGGAGTCGGCGAGGCCGAAGGGAGGGAGCGTGGGCGGGCCGTCGGGTTCGCCGGTGACGGCGGCGAAGCCGCTCATGGCCTCGGCGAGCGTGCCGAACCCGGGGCGGCGGGCGTAGGGGCCGTACTGGCCGAAGCCGGTGACGCGGGCGAGGACCAGCCGGTCGTTGGCGGCGGAGAGTTCGGGCCAGCCCAGGCCCCACTTCTCCAGGGTGCCGGGGCGGAAGTTCTCGATCACGACGTCGGCGGTGGCGGCGAGCCGGAGCAGGGTGTCGCGGCCGCCGGGGGTGGACAGGTCGAGGGTGATGGCCCGCTTGTTGCGGCCGAGCACCTTCCACCACAGCCCCACGCCGTTCTTGGCCGGGCCGTGGCCGCGGGACGGGTCGGGCTTGCGGGGGTGCTCGACCTTGATGACCTCGGCGCCGAAGTCGCCGAGCAGGGTCGCCGCCAGCGGCCCGGCGAAGAGGGTGGCGAGGTCGAGGACACGCAGTCCCTGGAGGGCGGGGGTCGTGGAAGCGGTGGTGGTCATACGGCGTCGATCTCCGTGCGGTACGGCATCGAGGACGAGGCGCCCGGGCGCTGGACGGACAGGGCGGCGGCCGAGGACGCCCAGGCCAGGGCGTCCGGTACGGGTTTGCCCTCGGCGAGTGCGACGGCCAGCGTGCCGACGAAGGTGTCACCGGCGGCGGTGGTGTCGACGGCCCGGACCCGGGGGGCGGGGACGGTGACAGGGGCGGTGCCGCGGGCCGCGTGGAGGCTGCCGGCCGAGCCGAGGGTGATGACCACCTCGGGGACGTGCCGCAGCAGGTCCTCGGCGGCGGCGCGCGGGTCGGCCAGGCCGGTGAGGGCCGCCGCCTCGTGCTCGTTGGGGACCAGCAGGTCCGTGGCGGCGAGCAGGGCGGGGGGCAGCGGCTGGGCGGGAGCGGGGGTGAGGATCGTACGGACGCCGTGGCGGCGGGCGGCCTCGGCGCCGGCGACGACGGCGGAGAGGGGGAGTTCCAGTTGGAGGAGCAGGGCCTGGGCGGTGGCGATGAGGGTGTCGTCGCCGGGCGAGAGGGAGGTGACGGTGCCGTTGGCGCCGGGGATGACGACGATGGCGTTGCCACCCTCGTCGTCCACGACGATGTGGGCGGTGCCGGAGGGGCCCTCGACCGTGCGGAGCAGGTCGGTGTCCACCCCGGAGCTCTCCAGCCCGGCCCGGAGACGGGTGCCGAACTCGTCGGAGCCGACGGCGCCGATCATCGACACCTCGGCTCCGGCGCGGGCGGCGGCGACGGCCTGGTTGGCGCCCTTGCCGCCGGGGATCGTGCGGAACTCCCGGCCGGTGACGGTCTCGCCGAGCTTGGGGGCGCGGCTCACATAGGCGACGAGGTCCATGTTGGTGCTGCCGAGCACCGCGATGTGGGTCATGAGTGGTGTGCCTCCTGGTGCGTGAGTCGGGCCAGTGTGTCGAAGCCGATGCCGTCGAAGGGGTGGACGGAGGTGGCGAGCCGGTTCTTGAGGGGGGAGGTCCAGCGGTCGGGGATCCGGTCGGGGGCGCCGGCCAGGAGACCGGCGACGGAGCCTGCGGTGGCACCGTTGGAGTCGGTGTCCCAGCCGCCTGAGACGGCACGGCAGACGGAGCGGGTGAAGTCGCCGTCGGCGTGGGTGAGCGCGGCGGCGAGGAGGGCGGCGTTCGGAACGGCGTGTACCCAGTGGTAGGAGCCGTAGGCGGCGTGCAGCCGGTCGACGACGGCGTCGAAGTCACCGTGGGCGCGGGCCGTCCCGATGCCGAAGCGGACCGCGCGGGCCAGCCGTGAGTCGGGCGGGACGACGGTCAGCCCGGTGGCGAGCGCCCGGTGGACGTCGGCGGTGCCGGAGGCGGCGGTGGCGATGACGGCCGCGGTGAACATGGCCCCGTACACCCCGTTCGCGGTGTGGGTGAGGGTGGCGTCCCGGTGGGCCTGTTCGGCTGCGGCCGCGGGGTCGCCCGGGTGGGTCCAGCCGTGGACGTCCGCGCGGATCCAGGCGCCGATCCACTCGCGGAAGGGGTTGCGGTGGACGGCGGTGAGCGGGGGTTCGAGGCCGGAGAGGAGGTTGCGGTAGGCGACGCGTTCGGCGGTGAAGGTCCGGCCGGCGGGCAGTTCGTCCAGCCAGAGGCGGGCGACGTCGGCGGTGCTGAAGGTGGGGCCGTACCGCTGGAGGAGCAGCAGGTTGAGCAAGGCGTAGTTGAGGTCGTCGTCCTCGGGCATCCCGTCGATGTTCTCGGCGAGCGAGGTGGCGGCGGAGCGGCGGTTCCACGGGTGGGCGGCGGCGAGCGCCGGGGGCAGCCCCCTGGCGGTGAACCACGAGGTGATCGGCCAGTTCCCGGTGGCCCGGGCCAGGGCCCGGATCGCGGGGAGCGGCAGCTTCTCCACGGGCTTGCCGAGCAGGCACCCGGCGGCCCGCCCCAGCCACGCGGCGTGCAGCCGGGCGCCCAGCCCCGGCGCCACGGCGAGGGGTGCGGGCGGACGGGCGGTTGCCTGTGGGGCGTCCGGGGCGGCGGGGGGCGGGCCGGGTGGTGGGGTGCCCGGGGCGGCGGGGGGCGGCGGCCAGTGGGGGCAGAGCCGCCGGATGTGGGGGAGGGGGGTCGGCTCGGCGGCGGCCAAGGGGGCCGGGAGGGCGGCCAGTTCGTCCAGCAGGTGCTCGGCCAGGGCCCGCAGGTGCGGGGGCGCCGGGCCGGCGGAGGCACCCGCCGCCACCGGGGCGGGGGCGCCCCCGGCGGCACGCCAGCGGGCCCCGACGGCCGAGGCGTCCCGGCCGTCCTCGCCGGCCTGGCGCAGCTCGTGACCGATCAGGTCCTCGGGCTGCACCCAGGTGAGGCGCACGTTCACCGGGGTGCCCCGGCGGCGGGCGACAGGGCGGCGAAGGCACGCTCGTGGGCGCGGCGGCGGGCCGTGTCGCGCGCGAACACCTCGTGGGCGACGTCCGCCAGCACCGCCGCCGGGGCGTGGAGGTCGAGGCGGCTGGCCTCGGCGACCTGCTTCGCCCAGACCGCGGGGACCGCAGCCTCCCCGTGCAGGGCGCCCGCGACGGCGCCCGCCATGGTGGCGATCGAGTCGCAGTCACGGCCGTAGTTGACGGCGCCCAGCACCGTACGGCGGTAGTCGCCCTCGCCGACCAGCAGCATGCCGAGGGCGATCGGCAGCTCCTCGATGGAGTGCAGCCGCGACGGGCGGCGCGCGCCGAGGGAGGGGGCGCGGTAGTCGGGGCCGACGGTGTCGAAGGGGGCGACCGCCGCACGGAGGGGGCGGAGCGCGGACTCGAAGTCGGTGTGCCGGCCGGCCACGTCGGCCACCGCCTCGATCGCCGAGCGGGTGCCGTCCTTGGCGAGCTCCAGCGCCGTGCCGACCACGGAGGACGGGGTCGCGCCGGGGAGGCAGGCCGCGGCGACCGCCGCCGCGAACACGCCCGCCGCCTCACGCCCGTACGAGGACTGGTGGGCGCCGGCGACGTCGAGGGCCTCGGCGTACGCGGCGGCCGGGTTGGCCGCGTTGACCAGGCCGACCGGAGCCATGTACATGGCCGCGCCGCAGTTGACGATGTTTCCGGTGCCCGCCTCGCGCGGGTCGACGTGGCCGTAGTGGATGCGGGCCACCAGCCACTTCTCGGCGAGGAAGACCCGCTGGAGGGGCAGGGCCTCGGCTTCCAGCTCGGGGATCCAGCGGGGCGTGGCGATGAGGTCCGGGACGAGGTGGTCCGCCACGGCGTACGCGTCCAGATGGTCGCGGACCGCGTCGTACACCCGGACCAGCGCGTGGGTCATGAGGGTGTCGTCGGTGACGTGCCCGTCACCCTTGTGGTACGGGGCGATGGGGCGGGCGGTGCGCCAGTCGTCACCGTCCCAGGGACCGACGATGCCGGTGACGCGGCCGCCGTGGCGTTCGGCGATGCGGTCCGGGGGGTAGCCCTCGACCGCGCCGCCGAGGGCGTCACCGACGGCTGCTCCGACGAGGCTGCCGGTGATCCGGTCCTCCAGTGTGGGTTTCGGCGTCATGTCGGAATTGTCCACCCGGGGTGGCGAGTTCCGTGTGCGCGAGCTGTTCGGCGAGTTCCACCAGATCGGTACCCCTCAGCCGGGGCAGCGCGCAGCCCGCGAGGGTCCGGCAGGCGTCGCGCCAGGTGGCGGGCACGCCGGCGCCGCCGCTGAGCGCGCCGGTCAGGGCCCCGGCGAGGGCGGGGGCGGAGTCGGCGACCCGCGACAGGCAGGCGGCGGCCGGTACCGCCTCGGTCACCCTGCCCCGGGCGGCGACGGCCAGGGCAAGGGCGACCGGGACGGTCTCGGCGGCGGCGATGCCGTAGCTGTAGACATGGTCGACGATCTGGTGCTCCAGGAGCGGGACCAGTGCGAAGGCGCTGTCGGCGGCGCGCGCGAGCCGGGTGGCGTGCCGGGCGTTGCGGCCGATCTCGGTGCCGGGCGGGAGCTGGTCGAGCGCGGCGTCCACGGCGTCGCCGGCGGGGGCGCCGCCGAGGGCCGCGGCGACGGCGGCGGCCATGGCCCGGGCGCCGTGGACGCCGTCGCCGTCCTGGGTGTAGCGGGCGTCGAACTCGGCGAGTTCGGCGGCGGCGCGGGGCTCGCCGGGGTGGGCGACGGCGAGGACGGCGGCGCGGACGCAGGCGGCGTCGTCGAAGTAGTGCGGGTTGTCGTGGCCGGTCGCGGGCGGCCGAAGGCCGGTGGCCAGGTTGCCCAGTCCGGCGCGTACGGAGATCCGGGCGCGCAGCGGCAGGACGGCGGACTCCACCTCGGGGGCGCGGTCGGCGGCGGCGGCGATCTCGGCGGCGAGGGAGTTCCAGGCGAGGTCCACGGCGGCGCACAGGCGGCGGGCGGGCGGGAGGGAGCGGAAGAGTCCCCCGGCGGCGGTCAGCAGGGTCTCGGCGGTGAAGACCGCCCATTCGGCGTCGTCCGAGGGGCCGAGGCGCAGCGGCTCGGGGGGCTGGTTGAGGGCGATCGGGACCGGGAGGGTGGTGGTGGCGTTCTGCTCGGCGAACGTGTCGAGCTCACGGGTGAGGCGGCGGGTCCACTCCGGCATGCGGGCGGCGCGGTGCCGGGCGGCGGGCCACCCCGCGGCATCCCCGGAGGCGAGGCCGAGCAGGAGGCCCTCGACGCGACGCGGCCCGTCCGCCGGGGAGATGCGGGCCGCGCCCCTCGTACCGGCGAGGTCGGTACGCCGTCCCTTACGGGCGGCGGGGTCGTGGTGCGGGGCGCCGGGGGTGGCACCTGGTGTGGCGCCCGGGGCGGTGGTGACGGGTGCGGTCGCCGGCGGCGGGGCGGGCGCGGGGGCGGGGGCGGGGGCCTCCGGGTCCGCCGGCCCCGGCCCGGGGGGCGCGGCCCGCCCGGCCGGAGGGGCGTGCGGGGGCGTGGGCGGCATCAGGGGGCCTCCGTCTCGTCGTACGGGGTGAGCAGCTCCGCGACGTCCAGCACGTGGTAGCCGCGCATCGAGGGCAGGCAACTGCCGCGTACGGGACCGATGGCGGCCGCCCAGTCCGGCGGGATCGCCGTCGCGCCGGACATCGCGCCCGCCAGGGCGCCCGCCACGGCGGCGGTGGTGTCGGCGTCGCGGCCCATGTTGACGGCCGTGAGGACCGAGGTGCGGAAGTCGCCGCGCGCCGCCGCGAACGCCCCGAAGGCGAGGCCGACCGCCTCCGGCGCGAGGTCCGTCCACGGGTAGCCGCCGATGACCACCGCCGAGCGGACGGCCCGTTCCCGTACGAGCGGGTCGGGCTGGACGCGCTGGGCCGCGACCACCGCGCGGCGCATCGAGCGGGCCGTCCACGAGTCCATCGGCACCACCGACAGGGCGGCGGCGATGACCGAGGCCGGCCCGGCGCCCGACATCGCCGCCGCCACGCCCGCCGCGACGGCCTGGCCCCCGTAGATGCCCTCGCCGTCGTGGCTCACCGTGCCGTCGATCGCCACCAGCCGCGCCGCCTCCGCCGGGCGCCCCGCCGCGAAGACCCCGAAGGGAGCCGCGCGCATGGCCAGACCGTCGCTCCAGGCGTGCCGGTGCTGGGCCGAGATGGGGGCTGCCAGGCCGCGCCGGAGGTTCTCCAGCGTGCCGCGCTCGCTGAAGCCGGCACCCCGGAACGGGCCCTCGTCGAGGTCGGCGATCCAGCGGTGCCAGGCCTGCTCGACGTGGTGGACGGTCAGCGCGGAGCCGTGCCGGGCGAGCAGGAGCCCGGAGAAGATCGCGTACTCGGTGTCGTCCGTGCCGGCCGGGTCGTCGCTGACGAACCCCTCGATCCGGCCCCAGCGGCGCCGGATCTCGGAGGGGCGCATGTTCTCGGCGGGAGCGCCGAGCGCGTCCCCGACCGCCAGCCCCAGCAGGGCGCCCCGCGCGCGGTCGAGCAGCGCCTCCACGGCGGTGGGGGAGGCGGGATCGCGGATGACCGGCTCCATCGGCGTGGCCCTTCCGTGCGCACCGATCCGAATCCTGGATACGTGCCACGGGCGGGGGGCGGGCTGTCGGCCCGGGACGTGCTGTCACCCGCGTGCCGCAGCCGCCCACCGGACCTGCCCGCCGGACCCGGCCGTCGGCCGCCGCGCGCGTGTCCCACCGGCCGCCGCGCGCGTGTCCCACCGGCCACCGCGCGCGGGCCCGCCGCTTGCCGTGCGCGCCGCCCCCGCGACCGGCCGTGCGCGCGCCCCCGCGACCGCCGCGCGCGTGCCCCGGCGACCGGGCCGCGCGCGTGCCCCCCGCGACCGGGCCGCATGCCGTGGTAAGTAAAGCCTGCCTTGCTGGCGGGCCCCTTACATCGCGCGTATTTTCGAGAGTGTTGGGGGAGCGGGGTCACCCGGACCCGCTGCTGTACGCAAGGCGTAAGGGGAGAGCTGTGTCCATCATCGAGACCGAGGCGACGCTTCACGAGGCGCACCGCGACAACCACACCCACCGCGATGTGAACGGTGGCTGGCTCCGTCCCGCCGTCTTCGGGGCGATGGACGGTCTCGTGTCGAACCTGGCGCTGATGACCGGTGTGGCGGGTGGCGCGGTGTCCCAGCAGACCCTCGTCATCACGGGTCTGGCGGGCCTCGCGGCCGGCGCGTTCTCCATGGCCGCCGGCGAGTACACCTCCGTGGCCTCGCAGCGCGAGCTCGTCCAGGCCGAACTGGACGTCGAGCGCGCCCAGTTGCGCAAGCACCCGGTGGACGAGATGGAGGAGCTGGCGGCGCTGTACGTGGCGCGCGGCGTCGAGCCGGCGCTCGCCCGCGAGGTGGCCATGCAGCTCTCCAGGGACCCGGAGCAGGCGCTGGAGATCCACGCCCGCGAGGAGCTGGGCATCGACCCGGACGACCTGCCCTCGCCGGCCGTCGCCGCCGTCTCGTCCTTCGGTTCGTTCGCGCTCGGCGCGCTGCTGCCCGTCCTGCCGTACCTGCTCGGCGCCACCGCGCTGTGGCCGGCGGTCCTGCTGGCGCTGCTCGGCCTGTTCGCGTGCGGCGCTCTGGTGGCCCGGGTCACCGCCCGTAGCTGGTGGTACAGCGGTCTGCGTCAGCTCGCCCTCGGTGGTGCGGCGGCGGCCGTCACGTACGGCCTGGGCGCCTTGTTCGGCGCGGCGGTCTGACCCGGGGCCGGCCCCGGCCGGCGCCGCTGCCCCCGGCCCCCGGTCGCTGCCCCCGGTCCCGTGCCGCCCCCGGCCGGCGCCCCGACCCGCGCCCCGCCGCCCGCCCCGGGGCGTTCCGGCAGGTCAGCCCCCTCGACAGGCGAGCGAGGGGGCTTCGCCGTACCGTTGCCGTACGTTGGCGAGAACGCCATGAGCGCTGTGACGAACGTCCAATAGCCCGATCCACCCCTCTGATGAGACACTATGCAACGCGGCACATAAGTAGCCGTAACACGGCGGTTTCGAGTCCCCCGACACGGGGCATGAGCCGTTAACCCGTGGGCAACGAAGCCCGCGCACCCCCCAGGACGCCGGAAGTCGATCTCTCGACGGTCCGTCCGCTCATCAGGCTTGTAAGACCTCCACCGCCATCAGCGGTGTCCGCATGCTGGAACGAGCTTTCCGCTTTCCGAGAAGCACTCCATCATGTAACCTGCACGAAATTTTGCGGAGGGCCAACGTCGTCCCTCTGGCGCTCATATGCCACGACGACGACGGGAGAGCCGATGCGTTCCGACGCCTGGTCGCCCATGGACGGTCGCCCCGCCCCGCAGGGTATGTACGACCCCCGCAACGAGCACGACGCCTGCGGTGTCGGCTTCGTTGCCACCCTCACCGGTGTCGCCAGCCACGCGCTGGTGGAGCAGGCGCTGACCGTTCTGCGCAACCTGGAGCACCGGGGCGCCACCGGCTCCGAGCCCGACTCCGGCGACGGCGCGGGCATCCTGTTCCAGGTGCCGGACGCGTTCCTCCGCGAGGTCACCGACTTCGCACTCCCGGCGGCCGGCGAGTACGCCGTCGGCATCGCCTTCCTCCCCGCGGACGACTCCGCACAGGCCGTCTCGCGCATCGAGACGATCGCCGCCGAGGAGGACCTCACCGTCCTCGGCTGGCGCGAGGTCCCCGTCGCCCCCGAGCTGCTGGGCGCCACCGCCCGCTCCACCATGCCCGCCTTCCGGCAGCTCTTCGTGAGCGACGGCGGTACGAGCACGGGCATCGACCTGGACCGCAAGGCGTTCGTGCTGCGCAAGCGCGCCGAGCGCGAGGCCGGGGTCTACTTCCCCTCGCTCTCCGCCCGCACCATCGTCTACAAGGGCATGCTCACCACCGGGCAGCTCGAGCCGTTCTTCCCGGACCTGTCGGACCGCCGCTGCGCCACCGCCGTGGCGCTCGTCCACTCCCGGTTCTCCACCAACACCTTCCCGAGCTGGCCGCTGGCCCACCCGTACCGCTTCGTCGCCCACAACGGCGAGATCAACACGGTCAAGGGCAACCGCAACTGGATGCGGGCCCGCGAGTCGCAGCTCGTCTCCGACCTCTTCGGGGCCGAGAAGCTGGACCGGATCTTCCCGGTCTGCACGCCGGACGCGTCCGACTCCGCCTCCTTCGACGAGGTGCTGGAGCTGCTCCACCTCGGCGGCCGTTCGCTGCCGCACAGCGTTCTGATGATGGTCCCCGAGGCGTGGGAAAACCACGACTCCATGGACCCGGCCCGGCGCGCCTTCTACCAGTACCACTCCACGATGATGGAGCCCTGGGACGGCCCGGCCTGTGTCACCTTCACCGACGGCGTCCAGGTCGGCGCCGTTCTCGACCGCAACGGCCTGCGCCCCGGCCGCTACTGGGTCACCGACGAGGGCCTCGTCGTGCTGTCCTCCGAGGTCGGCGTCCTGGACATCGACCCCGCCAAGGTCGTCCGCAAGGGCCGCCTCCAGCCCGGCAAGATGTTCCTCGTCGACACCGCCGAGCACCGCATCATCGAGGACGACGAGATCAAGGCCGCCCTCGCCGCCGAGCACCCGTACCAGGAGTGGCTGGAGAGCGGGATCATCGAGCTCGAGGACCTCCCCGAGCGCGAGCACATCGTCCACACCCACGCCTCGGTCACCCGCCGCCAGCAGACCTTCGGCTACACCGAGGAAGAACTCCGCGTCATCCTCGCGCCGATGGCCCGCACCGGCGGCGAGCCCCTCGGCTCCATGGGTACGGACTCGCCGATCGCCGCGCTCTCCGAGCGCCCGCGCCTGCTGTTCGACTACTTCACCCAGCTCTTCGCGCAGGTCACCAACCCGCCGCTGGACGCCATCCGCGAGGAGCTCGTCACCTCGCTGCACTCCTCGCTCGGTCCCCAGGGCAACCTGCTGGAGCCGACCGCCGCGTCCTGCCGCAGCGTCACCCTGCCGTTCCCGGTGATCGACAACGACGAGCTGGCCAAGCTCATCCACATCAACGCCGACGGCGACATGCCCGGCATGACGGCCGCCACGCTCTCCGGCCTCTACCGGGTCTCCGGCGGCGGCGACGCCCTGGCCGCCCGCATCGAGGAGATCTGCGCCGAGGCCGACGCCGCCATCGAGGGCGGCGCCCGGCTGATCGTGCTCTCCGACCGGCACTCCGACGCCGAGCACGCGCCGATCCCGTCGCTGCTGCTCACCTCGGCCGTCCACCACCACCTCATCCGCACCAAGCAGCGCACCCAGGTGGGCCTGCTGGTCGAGGCCGGTGACGTCCGCGAGGTCCACCACGTCGCGCTGCTGATCGGCTACGGCGCTGCCGCCGTCAACCCGTACCTCGCCATGGAGTCCGTCGAGGACCTGGTCCGCGCCGGCACCTTCGTCGAGGGCCTGGAGCCCGAGCAGGCCATCCGCAACCTGATCTACGCCCTCGGCAAGGGCGTCCTGAAGGTCATGTCCAAGATGGGCATCTCGACCGTCGCCTCCTACCGGGGCGCGCAGGTCTTCGAGGCCGTCGGCCTCGACGAGGCCTTCGTCGAGAAGTACTTCCACGGCACCGCCACCAAGATCGGCGGCGCCGGCCTGGACGTCGTCGCCAAGGAGGTCGCCGCCCGCCACGCCAAGGCGTACCCCGCCTCCGGCGTCCCCTCCGCGCACCGCGCGCTGGAGATCGGCGGCGAGTACCAGTGGCGCCGCGAGGGCGAACCGCACCTGTTCGACCCGGAGACGGTCTTCCGCCTCCAGCACGCCACCCGCTCCGGCCGGTACGACATCTTCAAGAAGTACACGGACCGGGTGAACGAGCAGTCCGAGCGGCTGATGACGCTCCGCGGCCTGTTCGGCTTCACGTCCGACCGCCCCTCGATCCCCATCGACGAGGTCGAGCCGGTGTCCGAGATCGTCAAGCGCTTCTCCACCGGCGCCATGTCGTACGGCTCCATCTCCCAGGAGGCGCACGAGACCCTCGCCATCGCCATGAACCAGCTCGGCGGTAAGTCCAACACCGGTGAGGGCGGCGAGGACCCGGACCGCCTGTACGACCCGGCGCGGCGCTCGTCCATCAAGCAGGTCGCCTCCGGCCGCTTCGGCGTGACGAGCGAGTACCTGGTCAACGCGGACGACATCCAGATCAAGATGGCCCAGGGCGCCAAGCCCGGCGAGGGCGGCCAGCTCCCCGGCCACAAGGTCTACCCGTGGGTCGCCAGGACCCGGCACTCCACCCCGGGCGTCGGCCTGATCTCCCCGCCGCCGCACCACGACATCTACTCCATCGAGGACCTCGCCCAGCTCATCCACGACCTGAAGAACGCCAACCCGGCCGCCCGCATCCACGTGAAGCTGGTCTCCGAGGTCGGCGTCGGGACCGTGGCCGCGGGTGTGTCCAAGGCCCACGCGGACGTCGTGCTCATCTCCGGCCACGACGGCGGTACGGGCGCCTCCCCGCTCACCTCGCTCAAGCACGCGGGCGGCCCCTGGGAGCTCGGCCTCGCCGAGACCCAGCAGACCCTGCTGCTCAACGGCCTGCGCGACCGGATCGTCGTCCAGACCGACGGCCAGCTCAAGACCGGCCGCGACGTCGTCATCGCCGCGCTGCTCGGCGCCGAGGAGTTCGGTTTCGCGACCGCGCCGCTCGTCGTCTCCGGCTGCGTCATGATGCGCGTCTGCCACCTCGACACCTGCCCGGTCGGCATCGCCACCCAGAACCCGGTGCTGCGCGACCGGTTCTCCGGCAAGGCCGAGTACATCGTCAACTTCTTCCGGTTCATCGCGGAGGAGGTCCGCGAGCTCCTCGCCGAGCTGGGCTTCCGCACGCTGGAGGAGGCCGTCGGCCACGCCGAGCTGCTCGACACCAGCCGCGCCGTCCGGCACTGGAAGGCCCAGGGCCTCGACCTGGAGCCGCTGTTCTACGTGCCCGAGCTGCCCGAGGGCGCGGTGCGCCACGCGCTGATCGAGCAGGACCACGGCCTGGAGAAGGCGCTCGACAACCAGCTCATCGAGCTGGCCGCCGAAGCGCTCGGCGCCGCCTCCGCAGAGGAGGCCCGGCCGGTCCGCGCCCAGGTCGCGATCCGCAACATCAACCGCACCGTCGGCACCATGCTCGGCCACGAGGTGACGAAGAAGTTCGGCGGCGCGGGCCTGCCCGACGACACCATCGACATCACCTTCACCGGCTCGGCCGGCCAGTCCTTCGGCGCCTTCGTGCCGCGCGGCATCACGCTGCGCCTGGAGGGCGACGCCAACGACTACGTCGGCAAGGGTCTGTCCGGCGGCCGGGTGATCGTCCGCCCCGACCGGGGCGCCGACCACCTCGCCGAGTACTCCACCATCGCGGGCAACACCATCGCGTACGGCGCGACCGGCGGCGAGGTCTTCCTCCGCGGCCGCACCGGCGAGCGCTTCTGCGTCCGCAACTCCGGCGCGCTGGTGGTCTCCGAGGGCGTGGGCGACCACGGCTGCGAGTACATGACCGGCGGTCACGCGGTGGTGCTCGGCGAGACGGGCCGCAACTTCGCGGCCGGCATGTCGGGCGGTGTCGCGTACGTCATCGACCTCGACCGGGACAACGTCAACTCCGGCAACCTCGGCGCGATCGAGGCCCTGGACGAGACGGACCAGGCGTGGCTGCACGACGTCGTGCGCCGCCACCACGAGGAGACGGGCTCGACCGTAGCCGAGAAGCTCCTTGCCGACTGGTCCGCGGCCGTGGACCGCTTCAGCAAGATCATCCCGACCACGTACAAGGCAGTGCTCGCCGCCAAGGACGCCGCTGAGCTCGCCGGTCTCTCCGAGCAGGAGACCACCGAGAAGATGATGGAGGCGGCGACCCATGGCTGACCCCAAGGGCTTCCTGACCACCGGGCGCGAGGTCGCCAAGACCCGCCCCGTGGCCGAGCGCGTCAAGGACTGGAACGAGGTCTACGTCCCCGGCTCCCTGCTGCCGATCATCAGCAAGCAGGCCGGCCGGTGCATGGACTGCGGCATCCCGTTCTGCCACAACGGCTGTCCGCTGGGGAACCTGATCCCCGAGTGGAACGACTACGCCTACCGCGAGGACTGGTCCGCCGCCTCCGAGCGGCTGCACGCCACCAACAACTTCCCGGAGTTCACCGGGCGGCTGTGCCCGGCGCCCTGCGAGGCGGCGTGCGTGCTGGGCATCAACCAGCCCGCCGTCACCATCAAGAACGTCGAGGTCTCGATCATCGACAAGGCGTGGGACTCCGGTGACGTCACCCCGCAGCCGCCCGAGCGGCTGTCCGGCAAGACCGTCGCCGTCATCGGCTCCGGCCCGGCCGGCCTCGCCGCCGCGCAGCAGCTCACCCGGGCCGGCCACACGGTCGCCGTGTACGAGCGGGCCGACCGCATCGGCGGTCTGCTCCGGTACGGCATCCCCGAGTTCAAGATGGAGAAGGTGCACATCAACCGGCGCATCGAGCAGATGCGCGCGGAGGGCACCAAGTTCCGCACCGAGGTCGAGATCGGTGTCGACATCGACGCCGCGAAGCTGCGGCGCCGGTACGACGCGGTCGTCATCGCCGCGGGTGCCACCGTTTCGCGCGACCTGCCGGTCCCGGGCCGGGAGCTCAAGGGCATCCACTTCGCGATGGAGTACCTGCCGCTCGCCAACAAGGTGCAGGAGGGCGACTTCGTGGCGCCCCCCATCACCGCCGAGGGCAAGCACGTGGTGGTCATCGGCGGCGGCGACACCGGCGCGGACTGCGTGGGCACCGCCCACCGCCAGGGCGCGGCCTCCGTCACGCAGCTCGAGATCATGCCGCGGCCGGGCGAGGAGCGGAACGCGAACCAGCCGTGGCCGACCTTCCCGATGCTCTACAAGGTCACCTCGGCGCACGAGGAGGGCGGCGAGCGGGTCTACTCCGTCTCCACCACCCACTTCGAGGGCGACGAGGACGGCAACGTCCAGTTCCTCCACCTGATCGAGGTCGAGTTCAAGGACGGCAAGCTGGAGCAGAAGCCCGGCACCGAGCGGCGGATCCCGGCCCAGCTCGTCACCCTCGCCATGGGCTTCACCGGCACCGACCGGTCCAACGGCCTGGTCCAGCAGTTCGGCCTGGAGCTCGACGAGCGCGGCAACATCGCCCGCGACGCCGACTTCGCCACCAACGTCGACGGCGTCTTCGTCGCCGGTGACGCCGGCCGCGGCCAGTCGCTCATCGTCTGGGCCATCGCCGAGGGCCGCTCCGCGGCACGCGGCGTGGACCGCTACCTGACCGGCGCGAGCGAGCTCCCCGCCCCGATCCGCCCCACGGACCGCGCGCTCACCGTCTGACGCTCACCGTCCGACGCCCACCGGCCGGGGGGGCCCCCCCCCCGCGGGGGGGGCGCCCCCCCCCCCGCCCCGGGCGGCGGGCGGGGGGGGGGGAGTGGGGGGGTCGCGCGCGCGCCCCCCCCCCCGACCCCCCCCCGGCCCCGCGCGCCCCCCCCGGCCCGCCCCCCGCCCCCCCCCCCCCGCCCGGCCCCCCCCCCCGCGGGGGGGCGGCACGCCCCCGGCCCGGCACGGGACGGCGGCCGGAGGGGGTAGAGTCGGCGTATCACCGGCCGCGCCCCCCTCACCGGGCGCGGGCCCCCAGAGACGTCCCGTACAACGGCGTGCGGAACACAGCAGCGCCTGCCGTGTCCCCGACCGGACCGTGGCAGGCGCTGCGCCCTTGTGCGCCGCGTGCGCCCTGTCGGGCGGCGCCCCGCGTCTCCTACGATCGCCTACGGATCGGGGGAGGGGGAGCGCCCACGTACGCGCTCGGCGCGGGCGAGTTCCCCACCACCGTGGTGACACCCGGCCGGACCGCCGCCACCCTCGTCCTCGGACGGTCCCTGCCCGGCGGCCGGGACCCGTCCCCCGGCCCGCTCGACGGGCCACCCCGCCGCACCGTCCGCCGGACGTACGGCACCGAGGCGACCATGCGGGCCGTACGCACGGCCCTGGGGAGGACCCATGCGGAACGCCGCGCCTGACACCGGCCGACGCCCCCCGTTCGCCGCCGAACGCCGGGTGGCCGTCGCCGCGGCCGAGGCGACCGGACGCCTGCTGCGCGGCCACTTCGCCGACGCCCGGACGCTACGGACCAAAGGCACGCACGGCGACGTGGTGACCGACCTGGACCTGGCCGCCGAGGAGCTGATCCTCACCCGGCTGCGGCACCACTTCCCGCACGACCGGATCCTCTCCGAGGAAGCGGGGCTCCTCGACAACGGCAACGGCCGCACCTGGCTGGTCGACCCGCTGGACGGCCGCAACAACGTGGCGATCGGCCTCCCGGCGTACGTCGTCGGCATCGGGCTGTGCGTCGGGGACATCCCCGTCGTGGGCGTCGTCCACGAACCCGTCACCAACCGGACCTGGCACGCCGTCACCGGCCAGGGCGCCCACGACGACGACGGGCTCCGGCTGCGGGGGCCGCGCAGCACCCTCCCGGGACCGGGACCCGTGCTCGCCTGGACCCAGGGCCACGCCGTGGACCGCGCCGACCGCACGGCGACCGCGCTGCGCGGCGGCCTGGAACGGCGCTGCCGGCGCGTCCTGCAACTGTGGGCGCCGCTGCTGGGCTGGAGCCTGCTGGCCCGCGGCACCATCGACGGGTTCGTCGGCTACCGCGCCGAGGGCGTCGACCTGCCCCCGGGCGCGCTGCTCGCCGCCGAGGCCGGCGCGGAACTGCGCACCCTGCGGGGCGCCCCCTTCCGGCCCCGGTTCAACGGCCCCGACAGCGGGCGCAGCTTCGTCGCCGCCCGCGCGGAGACCCTGACGTACGTCCTCGAAACGGTCGCCGCCGCGCTGCGGGGCACCCCGCCGTCATGACGTCGCCGCCAGCGCCACCGTCGCCGCCACCGTCGCCGGCGAGTTCTGGCACGTGGTGGGCATGTGCCGGTTCCCGCCGGGGGAGTTGGACGCGTTCCTCCCGGGGGTGCGCCGGCTCCCGCTGGGCGAGGAGCTGTGACGCGGTCGCATAGTCTCCTCGTATGCCGGTCAGCTTGCACAAGGTCCAGGAGACCGCCCCCGCCCTGGTCAGCCTCTACCGAAGCGCGGGCGTCTCGCTGCGCAAGCACGGACTGGACGGTGAGCGGGCGGCGGTGTACCTGGTCGTCGACTACTCCGGATCGATGAAGCCGTACTACGCGGACGGCAGTGTCCAGGCCCTGGCCGACCGGGTGCTGGGCCTGTCGGCGAACCTCGACGACGACGGGCGCGTCCCGGTGGTCTTCTTCTCCACCGACGTCGACGCCGAGACCGAGATCGCGCTCGACGACCACCGGGGCCGGATCGACCGGATCGTGGCGGGTCTCGGCCACATGGGGAAGACCAGCTACCACCTGGCCATGGACGCGGTCATCGACCACTACCTGGACAGCGGCGCCACCGCCCCGGCGCTGGTCGTCTTCCAGACGGACGGCGGCCCGATCAACAAGCTCGCCGCCGAGCGCTACCTCTGCAAGGCCGCCGAGCTGCCGCTCTTCTGGCAGTTCATCGGCTTCGGCGACCCGGGCAGCCGCCAGTTCGAGTTCCTCCGCAAGCTCGACGAGCTGGCCGTGCCCGCCAGGCGCCGGGTCGACAACGCGGGCTTCTTCCACGCGGGCACCGACCCGCGCCGCGTCCCGGACGCCGAGCTGTACGACCGGCTGGTCGCCGAGTTCCCCGCCTGGCTCGCCGCCGCCCGCGCCCAGGGCATCGTGCGGTGACGGGCGTACGGGTGCTGCGGGCGGCCGGCCGGACGGCCGTGCCGTGGAAGAACGGGGGCGGCGTCACCCGGGAGGTCGCCGCCCTCCCGGAGAACGCCGGGACCGAGGGCTTCACGTGGCGGGTCAGCCTCGCGGACGTCGCCGCCGACGGGTCGTTCTCGACCTTTCCCGGTACGGACCGGATCCTCACGGTCGTGGCCGGTGCCGGCATGGACCTCGACGCCGGCGGCCGGCCCCTGCGCGCGGAGCGGTACCGTCCGGTGCCCTTCCCCGGTGACGTCCCGACCGGCGGGCGGCTCCTGGCGGGGCCCGTGGTCAACCTGAACGTGATGCACCGGCGCGGGGCGGTCGCGGCGGCCGTCGCGGTGGTACGGGGCGCTCTGCCCGTCGCGGTCCCGCCGGACACCACGGTGCTCGTGGTGGCCCTGGACGGTCCGGCGGAGGTGGCGGGCGTCCGGCTGGGACGGTACGACGCGGCGCGGCTGGACGCGCCCGCTCCCCTCCTGCGTACGCAGGGGTACGCGGCGGTCGTCACGCTCGGCCGGACGGGCTGAGCCGGCCGTGTGATTGTGCCCGGCCCCTCGTGAACGGCCGGGCCCGGCGGGTAGGGCTGCCCTCGGGGCCGGCCCACCGCACAGGAGACACGCACATGTACCGTCCGATCTTCGTCGCCGCCACCACGACCGCGCTCACGCTCGCGGCCGCCGGACCGGGCTGGGCGTCCACGTCCAGTGGCGACATCACCACGAGCTGGGGAGACCGCACCCGGATCCAGGTGACGTGGCTGGACCGCGACTCGTTCCGGGACGCCACCCTCGCGGTCGCCGACCAGACGTGCGACGACCGCTCCCTCTACGCCACCCTCACCATCCGCACCGGCTCCGGCACCACCCTCGCCTCGGACGCCCGGCACAACACCCGCGGCTGCGGCACGACCGCCGACTTCCGCGGCATCCGGGCGACGGACCCCAGCGGCATCAAGAGCGTCACCCTCACCGTGTGCCGTGAGCACCCCGGGACCGCCGACCAGTGCGAGACCCGGTACACCGGCTTCAACCCGTACAACCCGTCCACCCTCTGACCTCACCCCGCCCCGCCGTGCCCCGCACCGGCACGGCGGGGAAGGGCTGTGACGGGGACGGCGGTCCATGGCGCGCCCTGTTGCGGACGGGTCCCCGGGATGGTGTGCTACGGTTGTTCACGTTGCAGTTTTGGTACCCATGAACTTTATGTGCGCCTGACGGGAATGTTCCTCAGGCGCATTATTGTTTTACCGGCTTTCTCCGGATGGGGCCCCGACACCATCAGGAGATAATTATGGCCACCGGTACCGTGAAGTGGTTCAACTCGGAAAAGGGCTTCGGCTTCATCGAGCAGGACGGCGGCGGCGCCGACGTCTTCGCCCACTACTCCAACATCGCCACCTCGGGCTTCCGTGAGCTCCAGGAAGGCCAGAAGGTGACCTTCGACGTCACGCAGGGCCAGAAGGGCCCCCAGGCGGAGAACATCCTCCCCGCCTGATCACCGGATACGCAGCACCGGTATCTCGCAGCCGGGACCCGCACCGAGCAGTCGCAGGTGCGGGTCCCGGCTTGTGCTGTGCTCAGGCCCAAGGAAGGCAATGTATGACGACGACTCGACCCGAACGCCCCGCCCGTAAGCGTCCCGCGCGGTCCGCGAACGTGAATGCCGCCCGCTCCGGCAACGGCAAGGCACCCGCCCGCGGCGCCGGCAACCGCGCCCCCGTCGCGCCCCCGCGCGAATTCACCCTGCCGGAGACGGCCACCCCCGCGCTGCCCCCGGCCGCGGCCTTCGACGACCTCGACATGCCGGCCGCCCTCCTGAAGACGCTCACCGCCCAGGGCGTCACCGAGCCGTTCCCGATCCAGGCCGCGACCCTGCCGAACTCCCTCGCCGGCCGCGACATCCTGGGCCGCGGCCGCACCGGCTCCGGCAAGACCCTCGCCTTCGGCCTCGCTCTGCTCGCCCGCACCGCCGGCCGCCGCGCCGAGCCCAAGGCCCCGCTCGGCATGGTCCTGGTCCCCACGCGTGAGCTGGCGCAGCAGGTGACCGACGCCCTCACCCCGTACGCGACCTCCGTGCAGCTCCGGATCGCCACTGTCGTCGGCGGCATGTCGATCAGCCGGCAGTCGGGCGCGCTGCGCCGCGGCGCCGAGATCCTGGTCGCCACCCCCGGCCGCCTCAAGGACCTGATCGAGCGCGGCGACTGCCGCCTCGACCAGGTGTCGGTCACCGTCCTCGACGAGGCCGACCAGATGGCCGACATGGGCTTCCTGCCGCAGGTCACCGCCCTGCTGAAGCAGGTCGAGCCGGACGGCCAGCGGATGCTGTTCTCGGCCACCCTGGACAAGAACATCGACCGGCTGGTGCGGATGTTCCTCACCGACCCCGTCGTCCACTCGGTCGACCCCTCGGCGGGCGCGGTCTCCACCATGGAGCACCACCTGCTGTACGTCGCCGACGAGACCGACAAGAAGGCCGTCACCACCCGCATCGCGGCCCGGGACGGCCGGGTGATCCTCTTCCTGGACACCAAGCGTGCGGTGGACCGGCTGGTCAAGCGGCTCCTCGCCAGCGGTGTGCGCGCGGCGGGCCTGCACGGCGGCCGTTCGCAGCCGCAGCGCAACCGGACCCTGGACCAGTTCAAGAACGGCCAGGTCACCGCGCTCGTGGCGACCAATGTGGCGGCCCGTGGCATCCACGTCGACGACCTCGACCTCGTCGTGAACGTCGACCCGCCCACCGACCACAAGGACTACCTGCACCGCGGTGGCCGTACCGCCCGCGCGGGCGAGTCCGGCAGCGTCGTCACCCTCGTCCTGCCCGAGCAGAAGCGCGACATGAGCCGGCTGATGTCCCACGCGGGCATCACGCCGCGGGCCGCCCGCGTGAAGTCGTCGGACGAGGAACTGGCCCGCCTCACCGGTGCCCGGGAGCCGTCCGGAATACCGGTCACCATCGAGGTCCCGCAGCCGGCCCGGCCCGCCGCGCAGCCCTCCGACAAGCCCGGCCGACGCCGCCGCCCCCGCCGCAGCGGCCAGGGCACCGGCACCGGCACGGCGACCGCCGGTGCGGCGAGCACGCAGGCGGGGGCCTCCCGCCGGCGCCGCACCGCCTCGGGCTCCGGCACGGGCGCCGGCACCGGTCGCCCCGCCGCGCGCGGCGGTCGCCGCAGCGCCGCCTGACGGACAGCCCTCCACACTCCGGCCCGCCCCCGCCGGCCCCGCCCCGCCCCTCCCGGTCCGCCGGGACGGGCCCGGGCACCGGCCGGGGGCGGGCCGGAGTCGTACCACCGGACGGGAGAGCGGGAGGGCTGAGGGAGGGGGGAAACGTTCACCATCTCGCCCCCTACGTGTCCAAGGCGTCAACGTCCGGGGAATTCCCGCCACTTGGCGTTGACGTGCACACATCTACACGCGTCATCATCGGCGTATGCGAATCCCCCCACGCCTCACCCTGCTCGGCGGCGCCGCGGCGCTGCTGTCCTCCCTCGTCGCCGGACCGGCCACGGCCGCTCCCGCACCGGCCACCGCCCCCGCCTCCGCGCCCGTCGCCACGGCCGTGGGCGACATCTGCTACTCCGCGCTGCCCTCCCAGGCGCACGACACCCTTCGCCTCATCGAGGGCGGCGGCCCCTACCCGTACCCCCAGGACGGCACCGTCTTCCAGAACCGCGAACGCGTCCTGCCCAGCCGGACCAGCGGCTACTACCACGAGTACACCGTCGTCACCCCCGGCTCCGACACGCGGGGCGCGCGCCGCATCGTCACCGGCGACGCCGGGCGGGAGGACTACTACACCGCCGACCACTACGAGTCCTTCGACCTCGTCGACCACGGTTGCTGACCGGGCCGTTCCCATGGCGACCGTGTACGTGATCGAGGGCCGCCGGATCACCGGACCGGCCGGCTTCTGGCGGGCCGTCGGCGAAGCGGTCAACGGCCCCGGCGGCTACTTCGGCCGCAACCTCGACGCGTTCGCGGACTGTCTGAGCGGCGGCTTCGGCACCCCCGAGGACGGCGACTTCGTCTTCGAGTGGCGCGACCACGAGGCCGCCCGCCGCACGCTCGGGCGGGCCCTCTTCGCCGAGCTGGTGGAGATCATGGAGGAGAGGGCCCCGGGGGCGCTCCGGCTCCGCTGAGACCGGGCACGGCGGGAGCCGCGCGGTCGTCAGGTGTCGCACTCCAGCACGGTCCGGCACAGCCCGCAGCGCGCCCGCACCCTTCCCCGCACGGGGATCCGGATGCGCTGCTGACAGGTGGGGCACGGGAACGACACCCGCAGCCCGGTGCCCCGCCCGTCGCTGTCGCCGTCGCCGCTGCCGCTGCCGCCACCGTCGAAGGCGTACGAGACGCCGGTGACCGCCCCCGGGTGGTCCTGGGCGTGACGCCGGTCCCTGGCGTAGCGGCGGCGGCCCGCGCGGCCCGCCGCCGTCAGCGGAGGCCGGCGCCCGTCGTCCAGCGCCACCGCGCGGCCGCCGGTGTACGCGACGTACGCCTGCGGGCTGGTGAACCACGGCGACGGGTCCTCCCCGAAGGCCAGGGCCCGCTTGGCCAGCACGTACCCGAACTCCTCCGGGGTGAGGTAGCCCAGCTTCTGGCTCGACACCCCGTCCTCGCGGTACGCGTCCAGCAGCAGCCAGCCGGCGCCCAGGTACGTGGTGGCGGTGTCGGTCAGGATCTCGTTGTCCCGCGTGCCGGGGAAACTCAGGCCGAGCCGGTGCAGCAGCACATGGGTGATCTCATGGGCGAGGGCCGCGCCGATGTCCCGGCGGTGTGTGCGGAACCGGTCGTTGAGCTCGATGAAGTACTCGGGTCCCGACGCCAGTTCGACGCTCGCCGCGTGCGTCATCTCCCGGAAGCTGACGATCACCCGGGCGTCCGGCAGCCGCAGTTGCTGCACCAGCGCGTGGGCCACCCGCTGGGCGCCCAGGTGGAGGTCGTCGTCGTCGGCGAAGCACACGTCGGCGGGGGCGACGCTGCCGGCGTACGCGTACAGCCCCTCCTGGGTGAGCCGCCGGTACAGGGCGGTGATCGCCGCCCGCACGGTGTCGAGGTGCGGGTAGCCGTGCACGACCTCGCTGCCGTTCGCCACGTCCCTACCCCCATGTGCGACGTCGACCCTCCTCCACTGTAAGCGCCCGTCCGGGCCGGGTGCCCGCCCCGGACGGGTGGTCCGGCGACCGTCGGCGGGGCCGGCCGCGGGCCGCCGGGAGGGCGGGTGATGGCCGAAAACGCGGCCTTGTGGTCCCTCCGGCAGGCTCCGGATAATCCGGATCACGCCTTGACGGGCCCATGTCATAGAGCTGCCCGGGACATGGTCCCCGTCGTGCGCGCACGTTCTCAACCCCCCACGAAAGGCAGACAGTTGAACATCCTTCGCACCCTCAAGAGATGCGCCGCCGCCGGCGCCGTCGTCCTCGCCGCCGTCAGCCTCCAGCCCTCCTCCGCCTCCGCCGCCCCCCAGCCGGTCGTCGGCGGGACACAGGCCGCGCAGGGCGAATTCCCGTGGATGGTCAGGCTCTCCATGGGCTGCGGCGGCTCCCTGCTCACCCCGCAGATCGTGCTGACCGCCGCCCACTGCGTCAGCGGCTCCGGCAACAACACCGGCATCACCGCCACCGCCGGTGTCGTCGACCTCCAGAGCTCCAGCGCCATCAAGGTCCGCTCCACCAAGGTCCTCCAGGCGCCCGGCTACAACGGCAAGGGCAAGGACTGGGCCCTCATCAAGCTCGCCCAGCCGATCAACCAGCCCACCCTCAACATCGCCACCACCACCACGTACAACACCGGCACCTTCACCGTCGCCGGCTGGGGCGCCACCCGCGAGGGCGGCGCCCAGCAGCGCTACCTGCGCAAGGCCACCGTGCCGTTCGTCTCGGACGCCACCTGCAAGCAGTCGTACGGCACCGACCTCGTCCCCAGCGAGGAGATATGCGCCGGATACCCGCAGGGCGGCGTCGACACCTGCCAGGGCGACTCCGGCGGCCCCATGTTCCGGCGTGACAGCGCCGGAGCCTGGATCCAGGTCGGCATCGTGAGCTGGGGCCAGGGCTGCGCCCGCCCCGACTACCCCGGCGTGTACACCGAGGTGTCCACCTTCGCCTCCGCCATCAAGTCCGCGGCGGCGACACTCTAGGACCGGCCCCGGGGGGCGGGCCCGGCGGGGCCCGCCCCCTCCAGCGCGCGCAGGCCCGCCCGGAGCCGCCCGCGCCCGTGCGCCCACCGGCACCCCGTCCGCTACACCAGCCGTACGGACGTCCCGGCGCCCTCCAGCTCCAGCACCCACACCTCGTTCGCCCCCTCCCGCACCACGGGACCCGGCACGAACAGCGACTCCTGCGGCCCCACCGCCCAGTAACGCCCCAGGCAGAACCCGTTCAGCCACACGAACCCCCGCGTCCAGCCGGGCAGTTCCAGCGCCGCGTCCCCCGCGCCGGCCACCTCCACCACCCCCCGGTACAGTCCCGGCGCGCCCGGCCCCGCACCGCCCCCCGCCACCGGCGTGAACGGCACCTTCGCCACCCCGCCCGCCGTGAAGGCGTCCACCCGCAGCCCCCGCGCCCACACCCCGTGCAGGTACTGGCGCTCGTGCAGCACCCCGCCCGTGACGCCCTTGGCCTCCCCGAGCCGCGGCCCGTAACCGACCCGCCCCAGCGACTCCACCCACAGGTCCACCACCGCCGGCCCCGCCACCGGCTCCGGCAGCACCGCGTCCTCCGCCGCCAGGACCCCCGCCCGCACACCGTCCACGTACACCACCGCCCGGTCCCGCAGCCCCGACACCGACAACGGGTACGGCCGCCTCGGCCCCGGCACCTCCACCCGGTAGCGGACCACGCCCCGGTCCACCCCCAGCTCCTCGAAGGACGGCGGCACCGGCCCGTACCGCTCCTCGTCGCCCAGCACCTCCAGCACCGTCTCCGGCGGCGCCCACTCGCCCAGCACCGCCCCCACCGGCCCCGCCAGCCGCACCGGCGGTGCCGGAACCGGCGGCAGCGGGCCCTCCGCGTACCGCTCCAGCACCGCCCGGAACGCCCAGAACTTCGCCGTCGGCAACCCCGCCTCGTCGACCGGCGCCCCGTAGTCGTACGACGTCACCGTCGCCCGCAGCGCCCCGTCGTGCAGGGGCCCGGCCCGGTTCGCCCCCGCCCACCCGCCGAAGCTGGTGCCCCCGTGCGCCATGTAGACATTGACCGACGCCCCGCTCTCCAGCACCTCCGCCAGCGCCGCGGCCGCCTCCTCCGCCTCCCGCCCGGCGCCCTCCGCACCCCAGTGGTCGAACCAGCCGCACCAGAACTCCATGCACATCAACGGCCCGCGCGGCCGGTGCCGGCGCAGCACCCCGAACGCCTCCCGCGCCCCCGAACCGAAGTTCACCGCGGCCGTCACGCCCGGCAGGGACCCGCCCGTCAGCATGTGGTCCTCCGGCCCGTCCGACGTGCACAACGGCACGGCCACCCCGCACGCCTCCAGCAGGTCCGCCAGACGGCGCAGATGGCCCCGGTCCGAGCCGTAACTCCCGTACTCGTTCTCCACCTGCACCATGACCACCGGACCGCCCCGGTCCACCTGGCGCGCCACCACCTGCGGCAGCAGGGTGCGGAACCAGCGGCCGACGTGCCGCAGGTACTCGGCGTCCCCCGTCCGCACCCGCCGCCCCACCCGCCCGGTCAGCCAGTGCGGCAGCCCCCCGTTGTCCCACTCGGCGCACACGTACGGGCCCGGCCGCACGATCACCCACAACCCCGCCTCCCGCGCCGCGTCCAGGAACCGCCCCGGCGCGCCCACGTCCCGGTACCGGCCCGGCTCCGGCTCGTGCAGATTCCAGGGGACGTACGTCTCCACGCAGTTCAGGCCCATCGCCCGCAGCATCGCCAGCCGGTGGCCCCACTGCTCCTCGTGCACCCGGAAGTAGTGCATCGCCCCCGACAGCAGCCGCACCGGCCTGCCGTCCAGCAGGAAGTCCCGCTCACCCACCGTGAACACCGCCATGTTCCCCCGCCTCCCGGTCGGCCACCGCGCCCCACTGTCGCCCCCTGGCGGCCGGCCGGTCCATGGACAAAGATCAGCACTGGTTGGACGCGACGACCTCCGGGAGGACGCGGGATGTACCACACCTGGATGCGCTTCTTCACCCCCGGCCCGCTCCACCGGCGGCTCGGACTCGTCTGCCTCGGCGTCGGCCTCCAGCACGGCACCCTGCCCACCGTCGGCCCCCGCACCCTCGACCACCACGTCGCCGTCGTCATCGGCGCGGGCGCCGGCTGGTACCGGCACCCCGACGGCCGGCGCACCACCGTCACCGCACCGGCCCTGCTCTGGCTCACCCCCGGCGTACCCCACCACTACGCCCCCGACCCCGCCACCGGCTGGGACGAGGGCTTCGTCGACTTCACCGGACCGGTCACCTCCACCTACACCGAACTCGGCTACATAGAACCCGGCCGCCCGGTCGTCCCCCTCACCGACGCCGGCCCCGCCCGCTCCGTCATCCGCCGGGTCGCCCGCGCCGCCCGGCGCGGCAACCCGCTCCTGGAGGTCGAGACCTCCGCCGCCGTCCACGAACTGCTCGTCACCCTGCGCCGGGCCCGCGCCGACACCAACGCCGACGGCGACCCCGTCCTGGAGGCCCTCGCCCGCGACGCCTTCCAGCCCCTGTCGGTCGCCGAACACGCCGCCCGGCACGGCATGACCCCCGCCGAACTGCGCACCGCGGTGCGCCGGAGCGCCGGGTGCAGCCCCAAGGACTTCCTGCTCGGCATCCGGCTCGGACGGGCCAAGGAGCTCCTCACCGGCACCGAGCTGCCCGTCGCCGCCGTCGCGCGCCGCGTCGGCTACGACGACCCCGCGTACTTCTCCCGCCTCTTCACCCGCCGTGTCGGCACCGCCCCCGTCCGCTTCCGGGAGCAGCAGGGGCGCACCGTACCGGGCGGCTGGAGCACCCGGATCCCGGATGCCGAACACCCTCCGACGATCGTCACCGGACACGTCTAAGCTCGCTGCCCATGAGCACCAGCGAGACCGACGACTCCGTACGCGCCGAGCTGAACCGGCTGCGCGAAAGCATCGACAACATCGACGCGGCGGTCGTCCACATGCTGGCCGAGCGCTTCAAGTGCACCCAGCAGGTCGGCCACCTCAAGGCCCGCCACCACCTGCCCCCGGCCGACCCGGCCCGCGAGGCCCGCCAGATCGCCCGGCTGCGGCAGCTCGCGGAGAGCGCCAACCTCGACCCGGCGTTCGCCGAGAAGCTGCTGAACTTCATCATCGCCGAGGTCATCCGCCACCACGAGACGATCGCGGGCGGCTCACGGACCGCCTGAGAAGGCCCTCCGCTCAGCCCTGAGATGAACACCCGTGCCCCGCCCCCACCCCATCGGGCAGCATGGCCCCATGCCCGTACTGACGCGCGACGAAGCGCAGACCCGAGCCCAGCTCCTCGACGTCCACCGGTACACGGTCGACCTCGACCTGACCACCGGTGCGGGGACCCCCGCGGCGGAGCGCGGGGAAGAGACCTTCGACTCCACCACCGTCATCCACTTCACCGCCCGCACCGCCGGGACCACCTTCGTCGAGCTCAAGCCGGCCACCCTCCGCTCCGTCACCCTCGACGGCGACCCCCTCGACCCCGAGAGCCTCACCGACAACCGGCTCCCCCTCACCCTCACCGAGGGCGAGCACACCCTCCGCATCGACGCCGCCATGCGCTACTCCCGCACCGGCGAGGGCATGCACCGCTTCACCGACCCCAGCGACGGCGAGACGTACGTCTACACCCAGATGTTCATGGAGGACGTCCAGCGCGTCTTCGCCGCCTTCGACCAGCCCGACCTCAAGGCCGTCTTCGAGGTCGCCGTCACCGCCCCCCACGGCTGGACCGTCCTCGCCAACGGCATCACCACCCACCAGGGCGACGGCCGCTGGCAGGCCGCCCCCACCCCGCCGATCTCCACCTACCTCGTCGCCGTCGCCGCCGGCCCCTGGCACTCCGTCCGCACCCGGCACGCCGGACTGCCCTTCGGCATCCACTGCCGCCGCTCCCTCGCCCCCCACCTCGACGCCGACGCCGACGAGATCCTCGAGGTCACCCGGCAGTGCTTCGACCGGTACCACGAGAAGTTCGACGAGCCGTACCCCTTCGACTCGTACGACCAGGCCTTCGTCCCCGAGTTCAACTCCGGCGCCATGGAGAACCCCGGCCTCGTCACCTTCCGCGACGAGTTCGTCTACCGCTCCGCCGTCACCGTCACCGAACGCCAGACCCGCGCCATGGTCATCGCCCACGAGATGGCCCACATGTGGTTCGGCGACCTCGTCACCCTCAAGTGGTGGGACGACATCTGGCTGAACGAGTCCTTCGCCGAGTACATGGGCTACCAGATCATCAACGAGGCCACCAGCCGCTACCCCGACACCTGGATCGACTTCGGGATCGCCCGCAAGGCCTGGGGGTACGACGCCGACCAGCGCCCCTCCACCCACCCCGTCGCCCCGGACCCCGACGCCGTCCCCGACACCGCCTCCGCGATGCTCAACTTCGACGGCATCTCCTACGCCAAGGGCGCCTCCGCGCTGCGCCAGCTCGTCGCCTGGATGGGGGAGAAGGAGTTCCTCGCCGGCATCAACGCCCACTTCGCCCGGCACCGGTTCGGCAACGCCACCCTCGCCGACTTCATCGACAACCTCGCCTCCGCGACCGAGCGCGACGTCCGCGGATGGGCCGGGCAGTGGCTGCGCACCACCGGCGTCGACACCCTCACCCCGCGGTACGACCAGGGCGCCGGCACCCTCACGGTCACCCGCACCGGCAGCCGCCCCCACCGCGTCGCCGCCGGCGTCTACGACCGGGACTTCGCCGACGGCAGGCGCCTCGTCCTCCGCGACCGCCTGGAACTCGACGTCCCCCAGGACACCCCGGCGAACCTCCCCGGCCCCCGCCCGGCACTGATCGTCCTCAACCACGGCGACCACACCTACGCCAAGATCCGCCTCGACGAGCACTCCCTGGAATGCGCCCTGCGCGCCCTCTCCGGCATCCCCGACCCCCTCACCCGGGCCGTCGTGTGGAACTCCCTGCGCGACATGGTCCGCGACGGCGAGCTCGAACCCCTCGCCTACCTGGAGACCGCCCGCGCCCACCTGCCGGAGGAGAAGGACCTCGCGATCGTCCAGGGCGTCCTCGGCTTCGCCGCCGCCCACATCGCCGACCGGTACCTCCCCGCCGACGCCCGCCCCGGCGCGCTCGCCCTGCTCACCGACCTCACCCGCGACCTCATCCGCCGCACCGAGGACGGCAAGGACCCGGGCCTGCGCCTCACCGCCGTACGCCACTACATCGACGCCACCGACCGGCACGGCACCCTCCACGGCTGGCTCGACGAGGGCGGCGTCCCCGGCGGCCCCGAACTCGACCCCGAGCTGCGCTGGCGCATCCTGGGCCGGCTCGCCGTCCTCGGCGCCACCGACGAGGCCGCCATCGCCGCCGAACTCGACCGCGACGCCAGCGCCACCGGCGAGGAGGGCGCCGCGCGCTGCCGTGCCGCCCTGCCCACCCCCGAGGCGAAGGCGGCCGCCTGGGAGCGGATGTTCACCTCCGACACCCTGTCCAACTACCTGTTCACCGCGACCGCCCAGGGCTTCTGGCAGCCGGAGCAGGCCGACCTCGTGCGCGAGTACGTGCCCCGCTTCTACCCGGACGCCACCGCGCTCGCCGACCGCCGGGGCCCCGCGATCGCCGACGCGGCCGGCCGGTACGCCTTCCCCGCCCACGCCGTCGACGCCGCGCACCTCCGCCTCGCCGAACAGCACCTGGCGTCCGACGCCCTCCTCCCGGCGCTCCGCCGCAAGCTCGTCGACCAGATCGACGACCTCCGCCGCGCCCTCGCGGTGCGCAAGGCCTGACCCGGCCCCCCGCCCGGGCCACCCGGCCCGGGCGGGCCACCCCGCCCGCCCCGGAACCGCCCCGGCCCGCCCCCGGCGCCCACTCCGGGCGGCCACCCGCGGGCACCGGAGGCCCCGGAAACACCCGGCCGTGGCTCATAGCACGTCCCGCCTGTCCACAACCCCCGTGTCCCCCTTTCGGGTTGAGATCGCCCCGCAGCGCAACCACGTCCCACCGGGCCGCGTCACGCTGGCAGCATGAGCAGCAGTCCGTGGAGCACCCCGTCGAGCACCCCGTGCGGCACGCCACCCCTCGCCGGAGGCCCCGGTGGCGCCGACGCGCTCCGGCCACTCCTGCGCACCGTGCTCGACGCCCTCCGGGACGGCGCCGCCACCCGTGACGGGCCGCTCCCCGCCGGCGGACCGGAGGCCGTCACCGCCCACCTCCGCACCCTGCTCGGGGACGTTCTGCCCGCCACCGGCACCGGCGCCGAGGAAGCCCTCCGCACCCTGGTCACCGCCCTCGCCCACGGCGCCGCGGACCCCGCCCACCCGCTCTGCGCCGCCCACCTCCACACCCCGCCCCTCGCCCTGGCGGCCGCCGCCGACCTCGCCGCCTCCGCGCTCAACCCCTCCCTCGACTCCTGGGACCAGGCCCCCGCCGCCGCCACGCTCGAACGACTCGTCACCCGCACCCTCGCCGCCCAGACCCACCCCGCCGGACCCGCCCCCGACGCCCTCGTCACCACCGGCGGCACCGAGTCCAACCACCTCGCGCTCCTCCTCGCCCGCGAACACCACGGCCCCACCCTGCAAACGGTCTGCGGCGCCAACGCCCACCACTCCGTCCACCGCGCCGCCTGGCTCCTCGGCCTCCCCGAACCCGTCACCGTCCCGGCCCCCGGCGGCACCATCGACCTCACCGCCCTCGGCGCCGTCCTCACCGGCCTCCGCGGCCCCCTCCTCGTCACCGCCACCGCCGGTACCACCGACACCGGGGCCATCGACCCCCTCCCCGAGATCGCCGACCTCTGCGACACCCACGGCGCCACCCTCCACATCGACGCCGCCTACGGCGGGCCCCTGCTGTTCAGCACGACCCACCGCCACCTCCTCACCGGCCTCGACCGCGCCCGCACCGTCACCCTCGACCTGCACAAACTGGGCTGGCAACCGGTCGCCGCCGGCCTCCTCGCCGTACCCGACACCGCACACCTCGCCCCCCTCGGCCACACCGCCCCCTACCTCAACGCCGAAGACGACACCGACGCCGGCCTGCCCGACCTCCTCGGCCGCTCCCCGCGCACCAGCCGCCGCCCCGACATCCTCAAGATCGCCGTCACCTTCCGCGCCCTCGGCCGCACCGGCCTCGGCCGGCTCGTCGACCGCGTCCACACCGCCGCCCAGCACCTCGCCGACCTCGTCGACAAGAGCCCCCACCTCGACCTCTACGAACGCCCCACCCTCACCACCGTGCTCTTCCGCCCCACCGGAGCGACCGACCACGCCGTCGCCACCGCCCGCCGCGACCTCCTCACCCACGGCCACGCCGTCCTCGGCCGCGCCCACGCCGACGGCCGCCTCTGGCTCAAAGCCACCCTCCTCAACCCCCACACCACCCCCGAAGACCTCGACACACTCCTCGCACTCGTGGAAGGCAGCACCACCCGATGACCGGCAGCACACCCCAGCACGACCACGACCAGCCCCACGACCTGGTGGGCATCGGCATCGGCCCGTTCAACCTCTCCCTCGCCGCCCTCGCCCACGGCGTACCCGGCGGCCTCGCCACCGCCTTCTACGAACAGCGCCCCGCCTTCCACTGGCACCCCGGCCAGCTCATCGAAGGCACCACCCTCCAAGTCCCCTTCCTCGCCGACCTCGTCACCCTCGCCGACCCCACCAGCCCCTGGACCTTCCTCAACTACCTCCGCACCCGCGACCGCCTCTACCCGTTCTACTTCGCCGAGCGGTTCCACACCCACCGCACCGAGTACGACGCCTACTGCCGCTGGGTCAGCGACAACCTCCCCGGCCTCCACTTCGCCCACCAGGTCGACGCCGTCCGCTGGAACGCCGAACGCGACGTCTACGAGATCGACCACACCCGGCTCGGCCCCGACGGCGAAGCCCTCGCCCTCGGCCGCACCCACGCCCGCCACATCGCCCTCGGCGTCGGCACCGAACCGTACGTCCCCGACCCGCTGCGCCCCCTCGCCGAACAGGCCTCCGTCCCCGTCATCCACTCCGCCGACTACCTCCACCACCGCGAACGACTGCTCGCCGCCGAGCACATCACCGTCATCGGCTCCGGCCAGTCCGGCGCCGAGATCTTCCTCGACCTCCTCCGCACCCGCCCCACCGGAGCCGAGAAGATCCACTGGCTCACCCGCACCGAGGCCTTCGCCCCCATGGAGTACTCCAAACTCGGCCTCGAACACTTCACCCCGGACTACACCCGCTACTTCCACGCCCTCCCCGAACAGGTACGCGGCGACCTCGTCCCCCGCCAATGGCAACTCCACAAGGCCATCGACGCCGAGACCATCGCCGCCATCCACGACGAGCTCTACCGCCGCAGCCTCCACTGCGACTGGCCCGACGCCGTCCTCACCCCCGGCGTCCGCGTCCGCACCGCCGGCCGCCTCGCCACCACCAAGGTGGAACTCCACCTCGAACACCTCCAGCAGGGCACCCGCTCCCGCCTCACCACCGACGCCGTCGTCCTCGCCACCGGCTACCGCGAACGCCCCCTCAGCCGCATCCTCGCCGCCCTCGACCCCTACCTGCGCCGCGACTCCCAGGACCGCCCCCGCGTCGACGCCCACCACCGGCTCGTCCTCGACCCCTCCGTCACCGGGTCCCTCTACGTCCAGAACGCCGAGACCCACACGCACGGCGTCGGCGCCCCCGACCTCGGCCTCGCCGCCTGGCGCAGCGCCACCATCCTCAACCACCTCACCGGCAAGGAGCCCTACCCCCTCCCGCGCCGCACCGCCTTCACCACCTTCGGCCTCGAACGCCAGGAGGCGCCCGGCATTCCCCGCCAGACGCCTCCGCTCAACAGCCGCCAGACCCCCCAGGGCCTGCGCTCCTAGGTCGTGTCCGCAAAGTCTCGCCTGGCCCACGGTGTCCTGCACGCGCGCTCGCGGCGTTGTCGTCGGTCGCCATGACTCCGCCATGACCCCCCCTCCGCCTTGCGATCGCACGCACCGGACACCGCGGCCCCCGCCCTCCGGGCGGACGCCGATACTTTCCGGACACTCCCTAGAACACCGGCACACCGTCCCGGGTCAGCTTCCAGTCCACCGACGCGAACCGGCCCGGGTCGACCGTCCCCTGCGCCTTCACCCACTGGATGATGGTGTTCCGGATCTCCTCCGAGTTCGCCCACACCTGCTTCGCCCCCGCGACATGCGGGAACGCCCCACCACCCGAAGCCCGGTAGTTGTTCACCGCCAGCACGAACCGCGCCGCGGGATCCAGCGGCTTCCCCTCGAACGACAGGTTCACGATCCGCGACCCCGCCGGCTTCGCCACATCGATCTCGTACGACAGCCCGTACACCGCGTCATAGTTGTAATCCGGCGTCCCGCCCGCGTTCGTCAGCTTCGCCGTGTCCACCGGAGCGCCCGCCGGCGTCTGCACGTAGTACCGCGCCGAGAACTCCAGGTAGTCCTTGAGCTGCGCCCCCGTCAGCAGCCGCGCCTCCAGCGTGTTCTCGAACGGGTACAACCCCGCCGCGTCCTTGATCGTCACCTCCCCGGCCGGGATCCGCGCCGTACGGGAGAAGCACGACGCCTGCGACAGCACCGGCAGCGACGCGTACTCGCCACCCGCCAGCGCCCCCCGCACCGTCTCCGCCTGCACATGGTTGATCAGATCGATGATCGGCTCGTCCTTCCACGGCGCGTCCGCCGTGGACATCGCCGCCGTCGACGTACCGATCACCTGGTTGACGTACGCCACCACCTTCTCGTGCTCGTCGCCCAGCAGCTTGACGATCTCCGGGTCCTCCTCGACCGTGTTCGAGTTCAGCACCTGCGCGCCGACCCGCTCCACCGTCCAGCGCCCCTTCGACCACACCAGGTCGAAGTCGAACAGCGTCAGCCGCTGCCCCCACTTCAGCGGCTCGGACAGCACGACGTCCTTGCCGGTCTCCTTGTTGGTCACCCGGTACTCGGGGATCTCCGTGTGCGCGTGACCCACCAGGATCGCGTCGATCCCCGGCACCTGCTCCGCCACCAGCGCCGCCGCGTTCTCGACGTACGGGAGCTGGTCCCCGTACGACGACGTCCCGCTCGACCCCGAATGCGCCGACACGACCACCACGTCCGCGCCCATCGACCGGAGCTTCGGCACCCACTTCGCCGCCTGCTCCTCCAGCCCCGGGAACACCATCTTCCCGCTCACATTGGCCTTGTCCCAGATCGCGATCCCCGGGTTCGTCAGCCCCAGCACCGCCACCCGCACATCCCGCCCGCACGGCGTGCGCAGCCGGTGCATGCTGTACGCCGGGAACGCCGGCCGCAACGTCTTCGCGTCCAGCGCGTTCGCACCCAGCAGCGGGAAGTCGCACTGCTCCTGGAACTTCCGCAGCACCGGTATGCCGTAGTTGAACTCGTGGTTCCCGAGCGCCGCCGCGTCGTACCCGATCGCGTTCATCGCCTGCGCCATCGGGTGCACCGGGCCGCGCCGGGCCGTGATCGGGTCGACCTTGGCGTAGTAGTACGAGAGCTGCGTGCCCTGGATCGTGTCACCCGCGTCGATCAGCAGCGTGTTCCGGCGTCCCTTCTCCTTCCGGACCCGCTCCACCAGCGTCGAGATCTTCGCCAGGCCGACGTCGTTGTGCGCCTTGTCGTCGAACTCCTTGTCCGTGAAGTAGTCCCAGTTGAAGACGTTGCCGTGCAGGTCCGTCGTCCCCATGACCGTGAAGGAGTACCGCTTCGCCCGGGGCGCCGCCGCCGCCGGTGCCGCCCCCACCGCCCCGGTGATCGCCGCACCGGCACCCGCCACGGCCGAAGTGCCCAGGAAAGTCCTACGATTCAGCGGCATGTGATCTCCTTCGTTCTGTGCATGACGCGCGCATGACGCGCGTAGATTCTGGCGCAGACCCGCCCCCCGCAACACCCCCCACAGGTTTCGATCCGATGACCGGCTACGGAAGAGTGGAACCCCCGAGCGAAGGAGCCGACCGGCGATGACCCCGACCACCGACCAGCCCGCCGACCTCCCCTACGGCACCCCCCGAACCCCCCGTGTCGCCGTCCGCGGCGAAGCCCACCTCGAAGTCGACCCCGAGATCGCCCGCATCGGCATCACCGTCACCGCCCGGGGCACCGACCGCCGCACCGCCCTCGACGACCTCACCCGCCGCAACACCACCGTCCTGGACCTCATCAAGACCTACGGCGACACCGTCGAGAACCTCCAGACCGGAACGTTCTCCATCACCCCCCAACTCACCCGCCACGGCCGCACCGAACGCGTCCGCGCCTACCACGGCACCGTCCACATCACCGCCGAACTCACCGACTTCACCGCCCTCGGCGAACTCACCACCCGCCTCGCCGACCTCGAACTCACCCAGGTCGACGGCCCCTGGTGGGCCCTGCGCCCCGACTCACCCGCCCACACCCTGGCCCGCCGCCAAGCCGTCCGCGAAGCCGTCCAGCGCGCCCGCGAATACGCCGACGCCCTCGGCACCCACCTCGCCGCCCTCGTCGAACTCGCCGACATCGGCACCGACGACACCACCCCCTTCTTCCCGCCCGCCCCCCGCGGAGCCGTCCGCTCCTTCGCCGGCACCGCCGCCCCCGAACAGGACGCCGCGCCCCTCGACCTCGAACCCCAGCGCCAGACCGTCACGGCACGGGTCGACGCCCGCTTCACCATGCACCCGCCCCAGCTCTGACACCCCCGGCTCCGCTCATCGGAGCAGCGCCCCGCACACATTCAACACTTGTCAAGAGGGCTTCATCGAAAGGTCGTTGAGTAGTCACGCAGGACCAAATCCCTACCGACCGGTAAGCCGTAGGGTCGACCCATGCGCCGAGCCAAAATCGTCTGCACCCTGGGCCCAGCCACCGACACATACGACCAGATCAAGACCCTGGTCGAAGCCGGAATGGACGTCGCCCGCTTCAACCTCAGCCACGGCGGCTACGCCGACCACGAGGAGCGCTACCAGCACGTACGCAAAGCCTCCGACGAAACCGGCCGCAGCGTCGGCATCCTCGCCGACCTTCAAGGCCCGAAGATCCGCCTCGGACGCTTCCGCGAAGGCCCCGTACTCCTTGAACGCGGCGACCACTTCACCATCACCGTCGAACCCGGCGTCCAGGGCGACCGCCACACCTGCGGCACCACCTACGCAGGCCTCGCCGCCGACGTCACCCCCGGCGAACGCATCCTCGTCGACGACGGCCGCGTCACCCTCGAAGTCACCTCGGTCGACGGCCCCCGCGTCCACACCACCGTCGTCGAGGGCGGCATGGTCTCCGACAACAAGGGCCTCAACCTCCCCGGCGTCGCCGTCTCCGTCCCCGCCCTCTCCGACAAGGACGTCGAAGACCTCCGCTGGGCACTGCGCACCGGCGCCGACATCATCGCCCTCTCCTTCGTACGCAGCGGACGCGACATCGAGGACGTCCACCGCGTCATGGACGAGGAAGGCCGCCGCGTACCCGTCATCGCCAAGATCGAGAAGCCGCAGGCCGTCGACAACATCGACGACATCGTCGCCGCCTTCGACGGCATCATGGTCGCCCGCGGCGACCTCGGCGTCGAAATGCCCCTCGAACAGGTCCCCATCGTCCAGAAGCGGGCCATCAAACTCGCCAAGCGCAACGCCAAGCCGGTCATCGTCGCCACCCAGATGCTCGACTCGATGATCGACAACTCCCGCCCCACCCGCGCCGAGGCCAGCGACGTCGCCAACGCCGTCATCGACGGCACCGACGCCGTCATGCTCTCCGGCGAGACCAGCGTCGGCCGCTACCCCGTGGAGACCGTGCGCACCATGAGCCGCATCGTCGAAGCGGCCGAGGAGGACGTCCTCGCCAAGGGCCTGCCACCCCTCACCGAACGCAACAAGCCCCGCACCCAGGGCGGCGCCGTCGCCCGCGCCGCCGCCGAAATGGGCGACTTCCTCGGCGCCAAGTACCTCGTCGCCTTCACCCAGTCCGGCGACACCGTCCGCCGCCTCTCCCGCTACCGCTCCCCGATCCCGCTCCTGGCCTTCACCCCCGACCCGGCCACCCGCTCCCAGCTCAACCTCACCTGGGGCGTCGAGACCTTCCTCGGGCCGCATGTCGAGTCCACGGACGCCATGGTCGCCCAGGTGGACGAACACCTCCTGGAGATCGGCCGCTGCCGCAAGGGCGACGTCGTGATCATCACCGCCGGCTCCCCGCCGGGCGTCTCCGGCTCCACCAACCTCGTGCGCGTCCACCACATCGGCGAACCCCTGGCGTGACCGCGTAACCCCCTCAGTACTTCGGCCCGACGTGCGCGTCCATCAACCCCACGGACGCGCGTCGGGCGACCGAGATGTTGTACGGGTCCCCGCCCCGCGCGCAGAGCGTCCACCGGACCCCGAGCATGTCCAGGGTGTCGGTGTACAGCCGCCGGATGTCGTCCGACACGTTGGTGAAGAAGTACCGCGGATACTCGTACCGCTTCCGCTCCCCGCCCACGAGGCGGGTGGTCCAGTTGGCGATCCGGCACCCGTCGGAATGGATGAGCCCCCGGACGAACTCCCAGGGGTGCTCGTCGACGATCTCCTGCTGCCACTCTTCGAGGACGATGCGGCGCTCGTGCTTCTTGCCGGGGCCGTGCTGGGGGAAGAGGCACTCGAGGTGTTTCGAGTAGACCTTGACGTTGCGACATCCGGTGCGGCGCACTCGGCACACCGCATTGCCGGGGAACACGGCGCGCATGGCCTCCTCGCAGGCGTCCATCACCCCGGGCCAGCCTTCTGTGCAGGTGATCATGAGGTTCGGCACGCGGTGCGCGGAGTAGTGGCTGATGTGCCCGTCCCCGAGATACAGGCCCAGAAGATACGAGTAGGCGGCTCGGTCGAGGTTCCGGCCGTCGCACCGGGGGCATTCCGGATCGTGCCTACCTGGGCACTCCCCGCGCTTGGACCGGTCGACGTGGAGCCAGTACGCGACCGTCCCGGGGGGCACGTCGAGGAGCCGGGCAACGTCCGCGTTCCGCGCGCCGCCACGAAGGAGAGTGAGGGCCTTCTGTCGCACAGCTGTGCCGTGGAAGTTCATACGGCAACTGTGAGTGAGTGATCGCTACGGCGAGCAGCAAAAAGCGGATGTTCACGAGAAGGTGAGCATCCGCTTCATGGGTGGTGCCGGGTATGGGATTCGAACCCACACGTCCTTACGGACAGAGGTGTTTGAGACCTCCGCGTCAGCCAGTTGCGCCAACCCGGCCACAAGACTGTGAGCAGCATACCGTGTGCGTGTCCCCTCCCCTCAATAGGTAGGCTCATGGGGAGCTGTACCTGCCTTGGAACGAGGAGCCAAAGTGACCGCCCCCGAGTCGCCCCAGCCCGACGCCACCGACGACGACACGTCGCACGTCCCGCCGATGACGACCCGTGTCGTCATCGCCGAGGACGAGGCCCTCATCCGCCTCGACCTCAAAGAGATGCTCGAGGAAGAGGGCTACTCGGTGGTCGGCGAGGCCGGTGACGGTGAGCGTGCCGTCGAGCTGGCCCGGGAGCACCGGCCCGACCTGGTGATCCTGGACGTGAAGATGCCCGTCCTGGACGGGATCTCGGCCGCCGAGAGGATCGCGGGCGAGTCCATCGCGCCCGTGCTGATGCTGACCGCGTTCTCGCAGCGGGACCTGGTCGAGCGGGCGCGGGACGCCGGGGCCATGGCGTATCTGGTGAAGCCGTTCAGCAAGAGCGACGTGGTGCCGGCCATCGAGATGGCGGTGTCGCGGTTCGCGGAGCTGAAGGCGCTGGAGAAGGAGGTCGCGGACCTCTCGCAGCGGCTGGAGACGCGGAAGCTGGTGGACCGGGCGAAGAGCATCCTCCAGACGCAGTACGGGCTGTCGGAGCCGGCGGCGTTCCGGTGGATCCAGAAGACGTCGATGGACCGGCGGATGTCGATGCAGCAGGTGGCGGAGGCGGTCATCGAGGACGCCGAGGAGAAGAAGGCCGCGAAGGGGCAGTAGCGCATAGACGCGTATGCACGAGGAGGGCCCACCCGTCACCGGGTGGGCCCTCTTCGTGTGCGTCCGTCGGTCCGGTCAGTCCTCGCCGAGGTAGGCCTTGCGGACGGACTCGTCGTGCAGGAGGTCCCGTCCGGAGCCGGAGAGGACGATCTTGCCGATCTCCATCACGTGGGCCTGGTCGGCGAGCGAGAGCGCGGCCTGGGCGTTCTGCTCGACGAGCAGGATGGTGGTGCCCTGGGCCTTGAGCTCGGCGATGGTGGCCATGATCTTCTGCATCATGATCGGGGAGAGGCCCATGGAGGGCTCGTCGAGCATGAGCAGCTTGGGCTGGGACATCAGGGCGCGTCCCATGGCGAGCATCTGCTGCTCACCGCCCGAGAGGGTGCCGGCGGCCTGCTTGCGGCGTTCCCCGAGGATGGGGAAGAGGTCGTAGGCGCGCTGGATGTCCTTCTCGATGCCCGTCCGGTCGCTGCGGAGGAAGGCGCCGAGGCGGAGGTTGTCCTCGATCGTCATGCGGGGGAAGATGTGCCGCCCCTCGGGGGAGTGGGCCAGCCCGAAGGAGACGATCTTGTGGGCGGGGTACTTCCGCAGCGGCTTGCCGTCGAACTTGACCTGGCCACCGACCGGCTTGAGCAGCCCGGAGAGGGTGCGCAGGGTGGTGGTCTTGCCGGCGCCGTTGGTGCCGATGAGGGTGACGACTTCGCCTGCGTCGACGGTGAAGGAGATGCCCTTGACGGCTTCGATCTTGCCGTAGGCGACGCGCAGGTCCTCGACTTCGAGCAGGGCGGTCATGAGTCGTTCTCCTTGCCGGAACCCGAGGCGCCCGAGGCTTCGGCGGCGGTGGTCGGGGCGGTGGTGCGGTCGGTGTCGCCGTCGCCGTCGGTGTCGCCGGGGGTGGCGGTGGCGTCCGGGGCGTCGGCGTCCGGGGCGGTGTCCGAGGCGTCGGTCTCGGCGTCGGCCTCGTCGGCGTCGGTCTCGGCGTCCGTCTCGGCGTCGGCCTCGGCCTCTTCGGCGTCGGCGTCGGCGTCCGAAGCGGCTTCCGGTTCGGCTGCCGGTTCGGCTGCCGGTTCGGCGTCCTCGTCGGCGTCCGTCCCGTCGTCGGCGGCCTGCTCGGCGGCCTGCTCGGCGGCGGCGACCTCGGCCGCCTCCGCTTCGCCGGGTTCGCCCTCGAAGGGCTCGCCGAGGTAGGCGGCGATGACGCGCTCGTCGCGCTGGACGGTGGGGCCGTCGCCCTCGATGAGCTTCTCGCCCTGGACGAGCACGGCGACGCGGTCGCAGAGGTTCATGATGAACCGCATGTCGTGCTCGATGACGAGGACGGCGATGCCCATGTCCCGGATGGCGAAGACCAGTTCCTCGGTGGCGCGGGTCTCCTGCGGGTTCATGCCGGCGGTGGGCTCGTCGAGGAGCAGCAGGCCGGGCTCGCTGGCGAGTGCGCGGGCGATTTCGAGCTTGCGCTGCTCGCCGTAGGGGAGGTTGCGTGCGAGGTGGTCGGCCTTGGCGCCGAGGCCGACGAACTCGAGGAGTTCGGTGGCGCGGGCGCGGGAGGCGGCTTCGGCCTTGTGGAAGCCGGGGCCGCGGAGGAGGGCGGACCAGAGGCCTTCCTTGGTGCGGGTGTGACGGCCGACGAGGACGTTCTCCAGCACGGTCATGTTGCTGAAGAGCCGGATGTTCTGGAACGTCCGGGCGATGCCGGCCGCGGTCACCTTGAAGGACTTCGGGGGCAGGACCTGGCCCTTGTACCGGACTTCTCCCTCGGTGGGGATGTAGAGGCCGGTGAGGCAGTTGAAGAAGGTGGTCTTGCCGGCACCGTTGGGGCCGATGAGGCCGACGATCTCACCGCTCTTGACGGTGAGGTCGACCGAGCGGACGGCGGTGAGGCCGCCGAAGCGCATGGTGACACCGCGGGCGTCGAGGACGGTCTCGCCGGCTGCCGGGGCCTTGGCCGTGGTGGCCGTCGTGGTGGTGGTCATGTTCAGGCACCTGCCTTGGTGAGGGTGGCGGGCGCTTCCTCGTTCTCGTGGAATTCGAGCTGACGGCGGCGGTTGGGGATCATTCCCTCGGGGCGGAAGCGCATCAGCAGGACGAGCGCGACGCCGAAGGCGAAGAGCTGGTAGTCGCCGAGGAACTGCAGCTTGTTGGGGATGAGGAAGAGCAGCGCGCCGCCGACGAGCGGTCCGCTGATGGTGCCCATGCCGCCGAGGACGACGGCGGCCAGCAGGAAGGCCGAGTTGGGCGGGACCACGTGGGCGAACTGGTACTGCTCGGGGGTGACGGTGTAGGTGACGTGGGCCTGGACGGCGCCGGCGAGGCCGGCCAGGGTGGCGCCGAGGGCGAAGGCGACGAGCTTGACGCGGAAGCCGTTGATGCCCATGGCGAGCGCGGCGGTCTCGTCCTCGCGGATGGCGATCCAGGCGCGGCCGATGCGCGATTCGGAGCTGCGGCGGAAGACCACGACCACGATCAGCGTGACCAGCAGCATCAGGAAGAAGTAGTTCGCGAACCGGCCGATGGTGAAGCCGCCGATGCTGTGCACGGCACCGAAGTCGAAGCCGAACATGTTGAGGTTCGGGATCGAGGAGATGCCGTTGGAGCCGTTGGTGACGTCGGGGCCGGAGGTGCCGTCGAGGTTGAGGACGGTGATGCGGAAGATCTCACCGAAGCCGAGGGTGACGATGGCGAGGTAGTCGCCGCGCAGCCGGAGCGTCGGGGCGCCGATGAGGACGCCGAAGATCATGGAGACCGTCGCGCCGACGAGGATGGCCGCCCAGAAGGGGAGGTGCACGTCGTAGGGCGAGGAGGGGGAGCCGGAGACCATGGCCGCGGCGTAGGCGCCGACGCCGAGGAAGGCGACGTAACCGAGGTCGAGGAGGCCGGCGAGGCCGACGACGATGTTCAGGCCGAGGGCGACGGTGGCGAAGATGAGGATGTTGACGCCGATGGTGGCGTACTGGTCGTCGCTCTGGGTGAAGGGGAAGGCCGCGGCGGCGACGAAGGCGCCGATCATGGCCACGTTGCGGTGCCGTGCGGTGAGCGCGGAGACGCGGGCGATCAGGCCGGCCTTGTTGAGGGCGGCGAAGCCGAAGGCGGCGGTGATCAGGAAGCCGAGGAAGAGTTCGTCGTACTCGGTGCCGATGCCGTAGGTGAAGACGGTGAGGCCGAGGGCGAGTACGGCGGTGATGATCAGGATCTCGACGTAGCCGGGGAGCTTGCGGGCCGGGGTGACCGGCCCGGTGGCGAGGGCGGCCTTGATGGTGGCCCACTGGTTGCCGGCGCGGTGCTTGAGCTGGTCCCAGCCGGTGTCCTCCGGGTCGGCGGGCAGTAGCTGCGGCCGGTCGAAGGGGAGGGCCAGGGCGCCGACGAGGGCGGCGAGCGTGGCGAGGGCCGCGACGAAGCCGCCGGGTTCGAGGTTGATCAGGCCGCCGAGCTGGACGCTGATGGCGATGACCGTGTACCAGGCGGTGGCGAAGGCGGCCAGGGCGGCCAGCTTGATGGCCGAGTCGGCGCCGGCGGGGACGAGCCAGCGGGTGCCCTTGATCCCGTAGGAGGCGAGTCCGAAGAGGGCGGTCAGGGCGCCGCCGATGAGGACGAGCCACTGGAGGCCGCCGGGGTAGCCGTAGACCGTGAGGTCTCCGGGGAAGGCGGGGGTCCAGGTCCAGGCCAGGAACGCGGAGACGACGGTGAGCGCGCCGCCTGCGGTGGCGGTGGCCCGCGCGATGTGCGGGGGCAGGGCGATGAGCCCGGTGCGCTCGGCGGTCGTGGTGGTGTGCGGGGTGTCCGCGGTGGTGGTCTGTGTGGTCATGGTGGTGTCACGCCCTGTCCGCGACGCGCTCGCCCAGGAGGCCCTGGGGCCGGAAGAGGAGCACGAGGATGAGGAGTACGAACGCCCAGACGTCGGCCCAGGACTGGCCGCCGAGCTGCTGCATGCCGGGGATGTCGGCGATGAAGGCGGTGGCGAGGGTCTCGGCGAGGCCGAGGGCGAGGCCACCGATCATGGCGCCGTAGATGTTGCCGATGCCGCCGAGGACGGCCGCGGTGAACGCCTTGAGGCCGAGGATGAAGCCCATGCGGAAGTTGACCTCGCCGTACTTGAGGCCGTAGGCGACGGCTCCGATGGCGGCGAAGGCGGCTCCGAGGGCGAACGCGACCACGATGATGCGGTCGGTGTTGATGCCCATGAGCTTGGCGGTGTCGGGGTCCTGGGCGGTGGCCTGCATGCCGCGTCCGGTCCGGGTCTTCATGACGAAGTAGCCGAGGACCGCCATGGAGAGGGGGGCGGCCGTCAGGAGGAAGACGTCACCGGTCTGGATGGTGATGCTGCCGAGGTGGAAGGGGCCGCCGGGTATCTCCGGGAAGGTGAGGGAGGAGGTGGCTCCGGGGTACCAGGCCCACACGGCCTGCTGGAGGGCCAGCGAGATGCCGATGGCGGTGATGAGGGGGGCCAGGCGTGGCCCCCCGCGGAGGGGCCGGTAGGCGAATCGTTCGGTTCCGACCGCGATGGTGACGGCGACGATGATCGCGCCGATGATCATGAGTGGCAGGGCGAGCCACATGGTGGTGCCGCCGGGGAGTATCAGCCAGACCGTGAGTGCGCCGAAGCCACCGGTCATGAAGATCTCGCCGTGGGCGAAGTTGATGAGCTGGACGATGCCGTAGACCATCGTGTAGCCAATGGCGACCAGCCCGTACATCGATCCGAGTAGCAGGCCGTTGACCAGCTGTTGCGGCAGTTCGTTCACCGCAGGTCCTCCGAAGTCTTTCGCCGGATGTGACACCGCGCGGGGCGCTTTGTGCAGCGTCCCGCGCGGCCAGGGATGTGATGCGGAGTCGTGATCAGCCGGTGTAGGTGCCGGACTTCACGGGCTTCCAGGCGCCGCCCTCGTAGCGGTAGACGGTGAGCTGCTTGTTGGTCGCGTCACCGAACTCGTCGAAGGAGACCTTGCCGGTGACACCCTCGAAGGAGACGCCCTTCATGGCCTCGAGGACCTTGGTGCGGGCGTCGGAGGGCAGCTTGCCGCCGTTGTCGTCGACGACCTTCTTGACGGCCTCGATGATCGACCAGGCGGAGTCGTAGGAGTAGCCGCCGTAGGCCTCGAAGGCCTCCTTGTAGCCGGCCTTCTTGTAGTTGTCGACGAACTCCTTGGCCGAGGGGAGGGTCTCGACCGGCGCGCCGACGGAGGTGGCGAGGTCGCCCGCGCCCTCCTTGCCGGACAGCTTGATGAACTCGGCGCTGTAGATGCCGTCGCCGCCGACGAGCGGGATCTTGGCGCCGGAGGCCTTGATCTGCTTGCTCAGCGGGCCGGCGGCCGGGTACTCGCCGCCGTAGTAGACGACGTCGGCCCCCGAGTTCTTGATCTTGGTGACGACCGCGGAGAAGTCCTTGGTGTCGGGGTTGACGTGGTCCTCGCCGGCGACGGTGCCGCCCAGCTTGGTGAACTCGGCCTTGAAGGTGGCGGCCAGACCGGCGCCGTAGGTCTTCTTGTCGTCGACCAGGAAGACCTTCTTCTTCTTGGCGTCCTTGAAGAGGTACTGCGCCGCGAAGGGGCCCTGGATGGCGTCCGTGGTCGCGGTGCGGAAGTAGGAGGCGTAGGGCCGCTTCTTCGTGCCGCCGTTCCAGTCCTGGCCCTGGGTGAGGGCCGGGTTGGTGTTGGCGGGGGAGACCTGGACGAGCTTGGCGTCGTCGAAGACCTTCTGCATGGACTCGGCCACGGAGGAGTTCAGCGGGCCGACCACGCCGAGGACGTTCTTGTCGGCGACCAGCTTGGTGGCGTTCTGCTGGCCCGAGGAGGGCTGTGCCTGGTCGTCGAGCGCCTCGATCTTGAAGGTGACGCCGTCGACGTACTTCTTCTCGTTCGCCTGCTTGGCGGCGAGGTCCACCGAGTTCTTGATACCGAGGCCCAGGGCGGAGAGGTCGCCGGTCAGCGGCGCGTCCACGCCGATGACGACGGTGGTGCCGCCACCTCCGGCGGAGTCCCCACCCTTGTCGTCGCGCGAGCCACAGGCGGTGAGGGACAGTGCTCCGGTCGTGAGCACTGCGGTGAGTATGAGCAACGAACGCTGTCGCACGAAGGGGTCCTTTCCCTGGCGCGGTCTCCTCGGGTCGAGGAGCCGTGTCGAGCGCCGGGCCGTACATGGAGTGGTACAGCCGTGCAGTTGACGCGCCCGGCGGCGCGGTGACTGGCCGTGACTCTAGGCGCAGCCGGGGCGGCTCGGGGAGCGCCATCGGCAGGATGTGACTCTCTTGTTATGCCGTGGCCAAACGTTTGTATGCGTGGCGCCTACACGCGTCGGCGATGATCCGGCGTTCCTCTCACATGTCGAGAACGCCCAGTTCCGCTAAGGGGCTTGGGTCGATCTTGGTGCTTACGGGCGGCTCGGTCGCCGACGCTCCGCGAGGGGGGTGGGCACGCCCTCCGGGGCGCCCGGAGCCCCTCCCGAAGCATGATCATCCACCCTGCCGTATGTTACGCAGAGTGACGAACGGCCCGGGGGTCTCCGGGTCACTGCCAGGGGTGGCCGGTGGGTCCGCCGCTCCGGTAGCGCTCCTCGCACCGCCGCTCCGTCGCCTCGCGCACGACCCTCTCGGCGCCCGCCGCGCCGGTGCGTCCGAGCTCCTCGCGGGCCTCCGCGACGACCGCCTTGAGGATCTCGTTCTGACCGCCGGAGAGACCCTTCTGCATGAAGTCCCCCTTCGCGCGCCCGGCCAGCTCTTCACGTGCCCAGTGTCCGATGAGGGAGACACAGAGTCCGATAGGTGAAGTGGTGTACGGCGCGGGTGAGTTGGGGCGGGCGTCGGTTCGCGGCCCCGAGGCGCAGCCGGCGAGCAGGGCGGCGCACAAGAGCAGCGTGAGCGGCCGTGCGTGGCGTCGGTCGCGGCGTGGTGCACCGGGCGTCATGGGGAAGACGGTACGGCTCGGCCGGGCCTCCGGCCAGGGGTGGGAAAGGTCAACTGTGCGTGAGCATCGGGGGGTTGGGCGGTTCCGGTGGGAGGGGTGGGTGGAGCGTGGAGTATGTGTGCGGTTCCGGTGGCCGCCGCGCGGGTCCCTGATGCCGGTGGCGGTCGGTTTGTCGCGATCGGCCGGATTGCTCGGGCCGGCCGCGGTGGCGTCTCCGGTGTGCGGGGCGGCGGTGCCGGACCGGTTCCGGTGGGGGTGATGGAGGCGGTCGCCGTGGGCGGGCCACCGGTCCGGTGGCCGGGCGCCGGGGCGGCGGCGGCCGCGCGGCGGGGCTTCCGGCGGGTGCCGGCCGACGGCGGGCGGGCCGGGGAACGGCGACGGACAGCGACGGAGGCGGCGGGCGCCGCAGTGGGCCGCCGCGGGTCCCGCGGCCTGCGGAAACCCCCCTCCGGGGAGGTCGGCGAGGGGCCGGTCCGGGGGTCCTCGCGGGCCCTCCGCACGTGAGGTCGGGCAGCCGGCGAAGGGGCTGGGAGGTAAGGGGCTCCGGGGGCCTGCGGGTCTGTTCCCCCGGGTGGGATCAATGCCCGGTGCGGCCCGATCCGCCTGATGACGCCGATTTGAAGAGTGTCCAAGGGGTGGACACTTTCCGGCGTCCGCGCGGCGGATCGGCGACGTTCACGCCGGCCGATGACGCCCGCGCGGAGTCCGGACCCGCGGGTGGGCGCACCTGCCGGAGGGGACCGGGCGGGGTGGACGGGCGCGCGGGCGGCACGCCGAGGGCCGACCGGGGGTGCTCCGCCGGTCGGCCCTGGGTGCGAGTGGCGCGGGGGTCAGCCCGTGGTGCCGGGGGCGGCCGCCCCCGGGACGTTGTCCGCGTCCTTGGGGGAGACGTCGCGCAGCAGGCAGGTCAGGCGGGCGGTGCAGACCCGCTTGTCCTGCTCGTCGGTGATGACGATCTCGTACGTGGCGGTGGAGCGCCCGCGGTGGACGGGGGTGGCCACGCCGGTCACCAGCCCGCTGCGGACACCGCGGTGGTGCGTGCAGTTCAGGTCGACGCCCACGGCGATCTTGGAGACGCCGCCGTGCAGCATGGAGCCGATCGAGCCGAGGGTCTCGGCCAGCACGGCGGAGGCGCCGCCGTGCAGCAGCCCGTACGGCTGGGTGTTGCCCTCGACCGGCATGGTGCCGACGACCCGGTCGGCGGACGCCTCGCGGATCTGGACGCCCATGCGGTTGCCGAGGTGCCCCGCGGAGAAGAGGGCGGGCAGGTCGACACCGAGCGAGGCGTACTCGTCGATGACCTCCTGCGGGAACTTCACCTGTGTCTGCTCGCCCATGGGGCCCGGCTCCGATCGTCGTGCGGTCATGTCCCTGGTCCGTTGCCGCCTAAGCAAACGCTCAGGCGGAGGGTGATTGTTCCAGACGGACGACGACGGACTTGCTGGCGGGGGTGTTGCTGACGTCGGCGGTCGAGTCCAGCGGTACGAGGACGTTGGTCTCCGGGTAGTAGGCCGCCGCGCAGCCGCGGGCCGTGGGGTAGTGGACGACCCGGAATCCGGGCGCCCGGCGCTCCACCCCGTCCCGCCACTCGCTGACCAGGTCGGCGTACGCCCCGTCGGCCAGGCCCAGCGCGAGGGCGTCCTCGGGGTGGACCAGGACGACCCGGCGGCCGCCCTTGATGCCCCGGTAGCGGTCGTCCAGGCCGTAGATCGTGGTGTTGTACTGGTCGTGCGAGCGCAGCGTCTGGAGCAGCAGCCGGCCCTCGGGGACCCGGGGGTACTCCACGGGCGCGGCCGTGAAGTTCGCCTTGCCGGTCTTCGTGGGGAAGCGGCGCTCGTCGCGCGGGGCGTGCGGCAGGGCGAAGCCGCCGGGGTTCGCCGCGAGCCTGGCGTTGAAGTCCTCGAAGCCGGGCACCACGCGCGCGATGCGGTCCCGGATCGTGGCGTAGTCCCGTTCGAACTCCTCCCACGGCGTGGCCGACGCCGCTCCCAGCACCGCCCGCGCCATGCGCGCCACGATCGCCGGCTCGGACAGCAGGTGCGGGCTCGCCGGGGGCAGGTTGCCCCGGGAGGCGTGCACCAGGCCCATCGAGTCCTCGACGGTGACGAACTGCCTGCCGCTCTTCTGTACGTCCTTGTCGGTGCGCCCCAGGGTGGGCAGGATCAGCGCGCGCGTGCCGGTGACCGCGTGCGACCGGTTCAGCTTGGTCGACACGTGCACCGTGAGCCGGGCGCGCCGCATGGCGGCCTCGGTGACCTCGGTGTCGGGCGTCGCGCCGACGAAGTTGCCGCCCATGGCGAAGAAGACCTTCGCCTCGCCGTCGCGCAGCGCCTGGATGGCGCGGACGACGTCGAAGCCGTGGTGCCGGGGGGAGGTGATGCCGAATTCCTTGTCGAGCGCGTCCAGGAAGCCGGCCGAAGGGCGCTCGAAGATGCCCATCGTGCGGTCGCCCTGCACGTTGGAGTGGCCGCGCACCGGGCAGACCCCGGCACCGGGGCGGCCGATGTTGCCGCGCAGCAGCAGGAAGTTGACCACCTCGCGGATGGTGGGCACGGAGTGCTTGTGCTGGGTGAGGCCCATCGCCCAGCAGACGATGGTGCGCCGCGAGGCCAGCACCATGCGCAGGGCGGTCTCGATCTCGGCGCGCTCCAGTCCCGTGGCGGCGAGGGTCTCGTCCCAGTCGGCGGCCCGGGCCGCGGCGGCGAACTCCTCGTACCCATGGGTGTGCTCGTGGACGAACTCCTCGTCGACCGCGCCGTCCGTCTCCAGGACCAGCTTGTTGAGGAGCCGGAAGAGCGCCTGGTCGCCGCCGATGCGGATCTGGAGGAACAGGTCGGTGAGCGCGGCGCCCTTGATCATGCCCTGCGGGGTCTGCGGGTTCTTGAACCGCTCCAGACCGGCCTCGGGCAGCGGGTTCACCGAGATGATCCGGGCGCCGGAGGCCTTGGCCTTCTCCAGGGCGGACAGCATCCGGGGGTGGTTGGTGCCCGGGTTCTGCCCGGCCACGATGATCAGGTCCGCGCGGTGCAGGTCCTCCAGCGAGACGCTGCCCTTGCCGATGCCGATCGTCTCCGTGAGCGCCGAGCCGGACGACTCGTGGCACATGTTGGAGCAGTCGGGAAGGTTGTTGGTGCCGAACTCGCGGGCGAAGAGCTGGAGCAGGAACGCGGCCTCGTTGCTGGTGCGGCCCGAGGTGTAGAAGAGGGCCTCGTCGGGGGAGGCGAGCGCCGTCAGCTCCTCGGCGATGATCTCGAAGGCCCGCTCCCAGCTCACCGGCTCGTACCGGTCGGCGCCCTCGGCGGCGTACACGGGGTGGGTGATGCGGCCCTGCTGGCCGAGCCAGTACCCGCTGCGGGTGGCGAGGTCCGCGAGGGGGTGGGCGGCGAAGAAGTCCGGTGTGACGCGGCGCAGCGTCGCCTCCTCGGCGACGGCCTTCGCCCCGTTCTCGCAGAATTCCGCGACGTGCCGCTTGTCGCCCTCGGGCCAGGCGCAGCCGGGGCAGTCGAAGCCGTCCTTCTGGTTGACCTTGAGGAGCGTCCGCGCGGTGCGGGCCACGCCCATCTGCGCCTGGGACATGCGGAGCGTGTGCCCGATCGCCGGGAGGCCCGCGGCGGCGTGCTGCGGCGGCGTGACCCGCGGCGCGTCCTGGACCGGGTCCCCTGCGGGCGGCTTGCTGGCCATCGCGCTCTCCCTCGAGCGGTCGTGTCCGACGGACGTCTTCGGTGTACGTCTCCGATCCTGTCACGTGGCACCGACAGCGGCGGACTCAAGGCTCGCTCGGTCGGGATTGTCAGTGCGCCGTGGCAGGATCGTCCCCGTGGTAGAGACAGCATCGAAGAAGACCGACGACAACCGTCCGCGCCTGCTCCTCATGGACGGGCACTCCCTGGCGTACCGGGCGTTCTTCGCGCTGCCCGCGGAGAACTTCACCACCGCGAGCGGCCAGACGACCAACGCCATCTACGGCTTCGCGTCGATGCTGGCGAACACGCTGCGTGACGAGTCGCCCACGCACTTCGCCGTGGCGTTCGACGTGTCCCGCAAGACCTGGCGCTCGGCGGACTTCCCCGAGTACAAGGCGAACCGCTCCAAGACCCCCGACGAGTTCAAGGGGCAGGTGGAGCTGATCGGCGAGCTGCTGGACACGATGAACGCGGACCGGTTCGCGGTCGACGGCTTCGAGGCGGACGACGTCATCGCCACCCTGGCCACCCAGGCCGAGGCGGCGGGCTTCGAGGTGCTGATCGTCACCGGCGACCGTGACTCCTTCCAGCTCGTGTCCGACCACATCACGGTGCTGTACCCCACCAAGGGCGTCTCCGAGCTGACCCGCTTCACCCCGGAGAAGGTGCAGGAGAAGTACGGGCTGACCCCGTCGCAGTACCCGGACTTCGCCGCCCTGCGCGGCGACCCGTCGGACAACCTGCCGGGCATCCCCGGTGTGGGCGAGAAGACGGCCACGAAGTGGATCAATCAGTTCGGTTCGTTCGCCGAGCTCGTGGAGCGCGCCGACGAGGTCAAGGGCAAGGTCGGACAGGCGCTGCGCGACCACCTGGAGTCGGTCAAGCTGAACCGGCACCTGACGGAGCTGGTCCGTGACGTGGAGCTGCCCAAGGGGGTCGCGGACCTGGAGCGCCGGCCGTACGACAGGACGGCGCTGAAGGGCTTCCTGGAGGTCCTGGAGATCCGCAACCCGAGCCTCCGGGACCGGCTCCTGGCGGTCGACCCGGGCGCGGCGGAGGAAGAGGCCCCCGCCCCGGCCGCCGGTGTCGAGCTGGACGGCTCGGTGCTGGGCGCCGGCGAGGTGGCGGCCTGGCTGGAGGAGCACGGCCGGCAGCCCCTCGGTGTGGCCACCGTCGCCACCTGGGCGCTGGGCGTGGGCAATGTCGCCGAGGTGGCGCTGGCCGCCGCCGACGGCAAGGCGGCCTGGTTCGACACCACCCAGCTCGACGAGTCCGACGAGAAGGCGTTCGCCGGCTGGCTCGCCGACCCGGCCCGGCCGAAGGTCGTGCACAGCGCCAAGGAGGCGCTGCGGGTCCTCCCCGAGCACGGCTGGCACCTCGAGGGCATCACCATGGACACCGCCCTCGCCGCCTACCTGGTCAAGCCGGGCCGCCGGTCCTTCGCGCTGGACGCCCTGTCCGTCGAGTACCTGCACCGCGAGCTCGCCCCGGCGGCCGCGGACGGCCAGCTCGCCTTCGGCGCCGACGAACAAGCCGAGGCCGACGCCCTGATGGCCCAGGCCCGCGCGGTCCTGGACCTGGGGGAGGCGTTCGGCGAGAAGCTGGCGGAGGTCGGTGCGACCGGCCTGCTCCACGACGTGGAGCTGCCCACCTCCCTGCTGCTCGCCCGCATGGAGCGGCACGGCATCTCCGCCGACCGCGCCCATCTGGAGGCCATGGAGCAGCAGTTCGCGGGCGCCGTCCAGCAGGCGGTCAAGGAGGCGCACGCCTCCGTCGGGCACGAGTTCAACCTCGGCTCGCCCAAGCAGCTCCAGGAAGTCCTCTTCGGCGAGCTGAACCTGCCCAAGACGAAGAAGACGAAGACCGGTTACACCACGGACGCCGACGCGCTGGCGTGGCTGGCCGCCCAGACCGAGCACGAACTGCCGGTCATCATGCTGCGCCACCGTGAGCAGGCCCGGCTGCGCTCCACGGTCGAAGGCCTGATCAAGACGATCGCGGCGGACGGCCGCATCCACACCACCTTCAGCCAGACGGTCGCCGCGACGGGCCGCCTGTCGTCCACGGACCCCAACCTCCAGAACGTCCCGGTCCGCACCGACGAGGGCCGCGCCATCCGGCACGGCTTCGTCGTCGGCGAGGGCTTCGAGTCCCTGATGACGGCCGACTACAGCCAGATCGAGCTGCGGGTCATGGCCCACCTGTCGGAGGACGAGGGCCTGATCGAGGCGTTCACCTCCGGCGAGGACCTGCACACCACCGTCGCTTCGCAGGTCTTCGGGGTGGAGCGGTCCGCCGTCGACGCCGAGATGCGCCGCAAGATCAAGGCCATGTCGTACGGCCTGGCCTACGGCCTGTCCGCCTTCGGCCTGTCCCAGCAGCTCAACATCGAGGCGGGCGAGGCGCGCGCCCTGATGGACACGTACTTCGAGCGGTTCGGCGGTGTGCGGGACTACCTGCGCCGGGTCGTCGACGAGGCGCGCGCCACCGGGTACACGGAGACGATGCTCGGCCGCCGCCGGTACCTGCCGGACCTCAACAGCGACAACCGCCAGCGCCGTGAGTCGGCCGAGCGGATGGCGCTCAACGCCCCGATCCAGGGCACGGCCGCCGACATCGTGAAGGTCGCGATGCTCAACGTCGACCGGGCGCTGCGGGAGGCGGGCCTCACCACCCGGATGCTGCTCCAGGTGCACGACGAAATCGTGCTGGAGGTGGCCCCCGGCGAGCGTGAGCGGGTCGAGGAGCTCGTCCGCCGCGAGATGTCCTCGGCGGTCGAACTGCGGGCGCCGCTGGACGTCTCGGTGGGCGTGGGCCCGGACTGGGACTCCGCCGCGCACTGAGCGGACGCGCGCCCGCCGGTGGCCCCGGTCGCACCCGGGGCCACCGGCGGCGCGCCATGCCGCTGCCGAGGGGCCGGTGCCCAGGGGCACGCGACCGAACGACGCGGCGGACGGGCGCCCGGCCCGCGGGGGGCTCACCCCTCGCGACGCAGCCGCATCCCCGCGCCGTACAGCAGCAGGCCTCCCGCCAGCCCCGCGCCCGCGCCGAAGCAGGCCGTGGGGATGATGTCGAGCGGGGTGTCGATCCGGCCCCAGTACGCGTACCACCGGGCGCACCGGTGCACGATCCCCGCCGTCACGCACGCCCCCAGCAGCACCCCCGCCAGCAGCCGCCCCCGCCGGTCCAGCACCGGCACCGACGCCGGAGCCCGCACCGCCGCCTCCGGCGGGACCCGCCGCAGCGCCCCGGCCACGAACCACACCAGCACCACCAGGGCGACGGCCGAACCGCCGTACTGCGCGTACAGGTACAGCGGGAAACCGGCCACCACCTCGCCGAGCGCCGGCAGCACCCTCGTCCCCCAGCGGTCGGCGTGCGTGAACAGGTCCCACACCACGTGCGTCGCCGCCCCGATGACGGCCGACGCGTAGAAGCGGGCCGCCAGCCCCAGCGGCGGCCGCCCGCGCCAGGACTCGCCCCGCACCAGCGCGTGCACCCTGCCCTGCCACCGCGCCGGCACCAGCGCCAGCAGCGGCTCACGCACCATCAGCCACACCGCCACCAGCGCGGCGGCGATCAGGGCGTCGACGGTCAGGATCCCCACCAGGCTGTGCGTGACGTCCCCGAAGAGCATCGCGCCCGGGACGGCGGTGTCGGCGAAATAGGTCATGTCGGGCGCGAACGACCCCATGACGAGCGCCGACGCGACGAGCGGCCCCCGTGCGGTGCCGGACCTCCGTATCCCCGGCAGTACCGCCGCGGCATGGCTGAGCGTGAAAGGCATGACCGTCCCGTCCCCCGTTGTACGTAGCTCGGATCAACGGCGCCCAGTATGCGTGACGTTCGCCCACCGGATTCCGGGCGACCCGGAGGTGACGAAAGCGTGAAAACCGGTCAGGAGGCGGTGTCCGGCGGGGCCGAGTTGACGTAGGGTCGCCTGAGTCACCGCGCTGGGGAGCGCGAAGGGCCACCGGGGAGGGACCACACGTATGGCAGGGCACATCGGCCGTCGACTGCGCAAGGGAGCCACCAGCACCGCGGTGGCGGCGGCCGCGGTGGCGGCGCTCTCCGCATCACAGGCACCCGGGGTCACGACCGCCGCGGCCGGCGGCGACGGCCAGCCGCTGACCGACGCCACGCTCCCGTCCTCCGACGGCTCGGCGACCGGCAACTCCCCGTACTACACGGACCTGCCGCCGCTGCACACCCCGGCGAAGCCCGGCGCGCCCACCACACCGGTCGTCACGGGCCCCGCCGAGGCGGGCATACCCGCGACCGTGCTCGCCGCCTACAAGCAGGCCGAGCAGCACCTCAAGACCACCGACTCCGGCTGCAACCTCCCCTGGCAGCTCCTCGCCGGCATCGGCAAGGTGGAGTCCGGCCAGGCACGCGGCGGCCGGGTCGACGCCAACGGCACGACCTTCTCGCCCATCCTCGGACCGGTCCTCAACGGCGTCGGATTCGCCGACATCTCCGACACCGACCGCGGTGCCTACGACGGGGACGCGAAGCACGACCGCGCGGTCGGCCCCATGCAGTTCATCCCCTCCACCTGGGCCACCTGGGGCCAGGACGCCAACGGTGACGGCCGCAAGGACCCGAACAACATCTACGACGCCGCCCGGGCGGCCGGCATGTACCTGTGCGCGAACGACCGCGACCTGTCGCTCAGGGCCGACCTGGACAAGGCGATCCTCAGCTACAACCGCTCGACGGAGTACCTGCGCACGGTGCTGTCCTGGTTCGAGTACTACAAGAACAACAGCCACCAGGTGCCGGACGGCACGGGCGTCCTGCCGATCGACCGCAGCGACGACGGCTCCGGCGCGATCACCACGCCGCGGCCGACCCCCTCGCCGCTCGTTCCGGTCACGCCCACCACCCCCGCGCCCACCCCGGGCCCGACCACCGGCGGCGGCACGGCCACCCCCAAGCCGACGCCGACCCCGACGCCCACGCCGACCCCGCCGGCGAAGCCGACGCCCACCCCCACCCCGACGCCCACGCCGACCCCCACCCCGACGCCCGCCGCCACCGTCGCGCGCCTCAAGGCCGCGGCCACCGCGCCGCTGACCGCCACGGCGGGCACCCGGTTCGCGGAGCGCCCCGCCGTCACGGCGCTGGACGTGTCGGGCAAGCCGGTGGCCCGGGTCGGCGTGCGCTTCGCCCTGGTCGGCGACACCGACTCCCGCTTCCCGGACGGGGCCACCGCGGTCACCGTCCTCACCGGCGCCGACGGCACCGCCACCGCGCCCGCGCTCCAGGCGGGGGAGCGGACCGGCGAGTTCACCGTCCGGGCCACCGTGGTGGGCCGCACGCTCGCCCCCGCCGACCGCACCGTGACCGTCACCGCCCGCCAGGCCGACGCCCTGACCCGGACGGACGGCAAGACGCTGACGGCCGCGCCCGGGACGGAGTTCGCGGACCAGGTCCAGGTGAAGGCGACGTACAAGGGCGCGGCCGCCTCCGGGGTCGCGCTGACCGCCACCATGGTCACGAGCGCGGACGACGCCACCACCGCGGACAAGGGCCCCTTCTTCAAGGACGCGCAAGGGAACCCGGTCCGCAGCCTGGACGGCCTGACCACCGCCGCGGACGGCACGCTCACGCTGCCGAAGATCCACGCGGACGCCGGGACCGGCACCTTCCTGCTCCGCCTCACCACCACCGGCGGAGCGACCCTGACCGTCGAACTCACGGTGGCCTGACCGGCTCCCGCGTCACGACACCGGGGCACACCACCCGGCGCGCCACCCCGCACGACCCCGCACCGCCCCGCCCCATACGGCGGGGCGGTGCCGTGTGTGCTCACCGCCCCGCCGGTGAACTGACGGAGGATCAGGCGAGGGGGCCGATCCATGCGCGCCACGCGACGCCGGCCGGGACGTCGTCGTCCGGAACGCCCTCTCCCACGTCGTCGGCCCCGACGGCACCATGGCGTCCCGGATCCCCGGGCGCCGGGCGCCGGGCGCCGCCGCGCCGCCGCGCCGCCGTCAGCGGCGCGCGTTCGTCCGGCGGGTCGGCTCGGCCACCGACGGATCCTCCGGCCACGGGTGCCTCGGGTACCGGCCGCGCAGCTCCGCGCGGACCGCGCGGTATCCGTCGCGCCAGAAGGACGCCAGGTCCGCCGTGACGGCGGCGGGCCGCCCGGCCGGGGACAACAGGTGCACCAGCACCGGAACACCCGCCACGGACGGCGTTTCCGCGAGGCCGAACATCTCCTGGAGCTTGACCGCCAGCACCGGCTGCTCACCTCCGTACTCGACCCGGATCCGTGAGCCGCTCGGCACCTCGATCCGCTCCGGCGCCAGCTCCTCCAGCCGGGCCGCCTCCCCGGTGGCCCAGGGCAGCAGCCGCCGCAGGGCCTGCCCCGCGTCGATCCGGCCCAGGTCGGCCCGGCGCCGGGCCCGCGACAGCTCGGGCTCCAGCCACTCCTCCGTACGCTCCAGCAGCGCGGCGTCCGTCACGTCGGGCCACGGCGCGCCCAGCACCCGGTGCAGGAACGCCAGCCGCTGCCGCAGCTCGCCCGACTCGCGGGACCAGCGCAGCAGCCCCAGCCCCTCGCTCCGCAGCCCCTGGAGCAGCGCGTCCCGGACGAGCCCCGCGTCCGGGTCCTTCAGCGGCCGTACGGCGAGGTCGACGGCGCCCAGCCGCTCCACCGACCGGGCGACCACGTCCCCCTCCTCCCAGTGGACCTCCTCGCCCGACGTGAGCAGGTGCCGGGCCGCCTCCCGGGCGGTGTCCTCGTCCACCACGGCGGCCAGCCGGACGCGCGCGGAGGCGGCGTGCGCCGGGCGGTCCGCGACCGCGACCGCGAGCCACTCCGAGCCGCGCAACCGGGACCCCGGGGCGAGCGCCGCCCCCGTGCCGGACGCCATCAGGTACGCCCCCTCGCCCTTGGCCCGCGCGACCCGCTCGGGAAAGGCCAGCGCCGCCACCAGACCGGCCGCCGCGTCGTCACTCCAGCCGCGCCCACCGACCGGCCCCGCGCCCCCGACCGGCCCCGCGCCCCCGACCGGCCCCGCGCCTCCGCGCGGCTCCGCGCCACCGGGCGCCTCGCGGGCGTCCACCTGGCGGGCCAGCCGCCGCGCCTCCTGGCGCCAGCGGGAGCCGTACGCGTCTCCACCGCCACGCGCCGCCCGCCACGCGCCCGCCAGGTCGTCGCCGTACTCCCGCGGCGGCTCCTCGCTCAGCAGGGCCACGACCTCCGCCGCGCGCCGCGCGCCGATCACCGGCGCGCCGTCCAGCAGCGCGCGGGCCAGCCGCGGGTGCAGTCCCAGCCGGGCCATCGTCACGCCCCGGTCCGTCACCCGGCCCGCCCCGTCGACCGCGCCGATCGCCGCCAGCACCGACCGGGCGGCCGCCATCGCGCCCGGCGGCGGCGCGTCCAGCAGGGCCAGGCCCGACGCGTCGGGCTCGCCCCAGGCGGCCGCCCGGAGCGCGAACCCGGCCAGGTCGGCCACCTGGATCTCGGGCGCCGGGAACCGCGGCAGGCGCCCGTCCTCCGCCTCCGCCCAGCACCGGAGGACCACGCCCGGCCCCTCGCGCCCGGCACGGCCCGCGCGCTGGCGGCCGGCCGCCCTGGACGCCCGTACCGTCGTCAGCGACCCCAGGCCCCGCGCGTGGTCCACCCGCGGCTCACGCGCCAGCCCGGAGTCCACCACCACCCGCACCCCGGGAACCGTCAGGGACGACTCGGCGACCGACGTGGCCAGCACCACCCGCCGCCCCCGCCCCGGGGAGAGCACCGCGTCCTGCACGGCGGCCGGCGCCCGCCCGTGCACCTGGAGCACCTCCGCCCCCACGGACGACAACAGGCCCGCCACGCGCGCGATCTCCCCGACACCGGGCAGGAAGCACAGGACGTCGCCCTCGTGTTCCGCCAGCGCCCGCCGCACCACCGACGCCACGTGCGCCAGCAGCGCCGGGTCCACGAACGTCCCGTGCGGCGGCCGCACCGGCCCGGCCGGCGGGGACCACACCACCTCCACGGGATGGGACGTCCCCGCCGCCTCCACCACCGGAGCCCCGCCCAGCAGCCGGGCCCAGCCCTCCGCGTCGGTCGTCGCGGACGCGGCCACCAGCCGCAGCTCGGGCCGCAGGGCCGCCCGTACGTCCAGCAGGAAGGCGGCGGCCGTGTCCGCGTCCAGGTGCCGCTCGTGGCACTCGTCCAGGATCACCACGTCCACCCCGGCCTGCTCCGGGTCGCGCTGGAGCCGCTGGAGCAGCACCCCCGTCGTCACCACCTCGACGACGGTCTCCCGGGACACCACCCGCTCGCCGCGCACCGTGAAGCCCACCCGGCCGCCCACCTGCTCGCCCAGCAGCCACGCCATCCGCCGGGCCGCCGCCCGCGCCGCGATCCGCCGGGGCTCGGCGACCACGACACGCGCGCCGCCCGCCGCGAGTTCCAGCGGCACCAGGGTGGTCTTGCCCGTCCCGGGCGGGGCGCACAGCACCGCCGACCCGTGCGCGTCCAGCGCCCGCTCCAGGGCGGGCAGGGCGGTACGTACGGGAAGGTCCCGGGCCTCGTCCCGCAGGCGCATCAGACCCGCTCGCAGACGAAGATCGCCGTCCCCGGGATCAGGTTCCCGCGCAGCGGGGACCAACCGCCCCACTCCTGGCCGTTCCACGCGGGCCACTCCGGCTCGACGAGGTCCACGAGGCGGAACCCGCCCGCGACCACGTCCCGCACCCGGTCCCCGAGGGTGCGGTGGTGCTCGACGTACACGGCCCGCCCCTCCTCGTCCTGCTCCACATAAGGGGTGCGGTCGAAGTAGGACGCGGAGACGGACAGGCCCTCCGGACCCGGCTCGTCGGGGAAGGCCCACCGGATGGGGTGGGTCACCGAGAACACCCACCGGCCGCCCGGCCGCAGCACCCTCCGCACCTCCCGGAACACCCGCACCGGATCGGCCACGAAGGGCACCGCCCCGTACGCCGAGCACGCCAGGTCGAAGGAGCCGTCCGCGAACGGCAGCGCGGTGGCATCGGCCTCCACCAGGGGCACATCCCGCCCGATCCGCAGTGCGTGCTGGAGCTGCCGGTGGGACAGGTCCAGGGCCACCGGACGGGCTCCCCGGGCGGCCAGCCAGCGCGAACACTGGGCGGCACCCGCGCCGATCTCCAGGACGTCCCGCCCGGACACGTCCCCCAGGAGGCCCGCCTCGGCCTCGTCCAGCCCCTCCGGTCCCCACACGAACCGGTCGTCCCCCAGGAACGCCCCGTGCTCGCTCTGGTACTCGTCCGCGTTCCGGTCCCACCAGCCGCGGCTCGCCCGGCTGCTCTCCGCCTCATCGGCGTGGCGCCGCGTGGCTTCAGGCTCGTACTCTTGGATCATCCCGCCCGCCGTTGTAGGTTGCGCACGGCTCCCGGCGAAGCGGCAGCCGCGGCCACGATGGCCTTGGGAAACTTTAAATGTGCCGGGTATGCGACGTTCTGCCCCGGGTGTGCGCCTTCGCGCATTGACCCTGTCCGGACGTCCCCGTATGCTAAAGGTTGCGCTGCGGGCCTGCGCGCCTCAGACGGAGCAGGTCGCGCTCGCATCTGTTGTATGTCCCCTCGGTTGTCGAGGCGCCTCCCCTGGCGGGGATGGGCGCTTCCTTGGCTGTCCGGCTTCTTCAGCTGCGATACGGGCTCTCGGCGTAGCAGTACCTACGACTTTCTGTCCGTACCGGAGCCCTTTCCCACATGACGAGCAGCACCGAGACCACCGCCACCACCCCGCAGGTTGCGGTCAACGACATCGGTAACGAGGAAGCCTTCCTCGCCGCGATCGACGAGACGATCAAGTACTTCAACGACGGCGACATCGTCGACGGCGTCATCGTGAAGGTCGACCGGGACGAGGTCCTGCTCGACATCGGTTACAAGACCGAAGGTGTCATCCCGAGCCGCGAGCTCTCGATCAAGCACGACGTCGACCCGAACGAGGTCGTCAAGGTCGGCGACGAGATCGAGGCCCTTGTTCTCCAGAAGGAGGACAAGGAAGGCCGCCTGATCCTCTCGAAGAAGCGCGCCCAGTACGAGCGTGCCTGGGGCACCATCGAGAAGATCAAGGAAGAGGACGGCATCGTCACCGGCACCGTCATCGAGGTCGTCAAGGGTGGTCTCATCCTCGACATCGGCCTCCGTGGCTTCCTGCCGGCCTCCCTCGTCGAGATGCGTCGTGTCCGCGACCTCCAGCCCTACGTGGGCAAGGAGCTCGAGGCGAAGATCATCGAGCTGGACAAGAACCGCAACAACGTGGTCCTGTCCCGCCGCGCCTGGCTCGAGCAGACCCAGTCCGAGGTGCGCCAGACGTTCCTCACGACCCTGCAGAAGGGTCAGGTCCGCTCCGGCGTCGTCTCCTCGATCGTCAACTTCGGTGCGTTCGTCGACCTGGGCGGCGTCGACGGTCTGGTCCACGTCTCCGAGCTGTCCTGGAAGCACATCGACCACCCGTCCGAGGTTGTCGAGGTCGGCCAGGAAGTCACCGTCGAGGTCCTCGACGTGGACATGGACCGCGAGCGTGTCTCCCTGTCGCTGAAGGCGACGCAGGAGGACCCGTGGCAGCAGTTCGCCCGTACGCACCAGATCGGTCAGGTCGTCCCGGGTAAGGTCACCAAGCTGGTTCCGTTCGGTGCGTTCGTCCGCGTGGACGAGGGCATCGAGGGTCTGGTCCACATCTCCGAGCTGGCCGAGCGCCACGTGGAGATCCCGGAGCAGGTCGTCCAGGTCAACGACGAGATCTTCGTCAAGGTCATCGACATCGACCTCGAGCGCCGCCGCATCAGCCTCTCGCTGAAGCAGGCCAACGAGTCCTTCGGTTCCGACCCGGCCTCGGTCGAGTTCGACCCGACCCTGTACGGCATGGCCGCGTCGTACGACGACCAGGGCAACTACATCTACCCCGAGGGCTTCGACCCCGAGACCAACGACTGGCTCGAGGGCTACGAGACCCAGCGCGAGGCGTGGGAGACCCAGTACGCCGAGGCGCAGCAGCGCTTCGAGCAGCACCAGGCCCAGGTCATCAAGTCCCGCGAGGCCGACGAGGCCGCCGCTGCCGAGGGTGGCGCCGCCGCCGCCGCGGCCGGTGCCCCGGCGGGCGTCTCGGGTGGTTCGTACTCCTCGGAGTCGGACGACAACTCCGGCGCCCTGGCGTCGGACGAGGCCCTGGCTGCCCTCCGCGAGAAGCTGGCCGGCGGCCAGAGCTGACCTCCCGGCTCCTCGCCGAACGGTGAGCGGTAAGTAGCACGACCGAGGCCCGTCCCCATCGGGGGGCGGGCCTCGGTCGTGCGCGCGAAAGGCCCGCCTGCCTCGAAGCGTTCGGGCCATCCCGGTCCGGCGGGGCAGACCGGACAGCGACCCCCGGGAATGCCCGTAGGGCCGGTGACGTTCTTCCTACGAACACGAGGAGGAGCGGTAATCGTGCTTGATCCCCAGGATTTGTACGCATGGGAGCCGAAGGGCCTGGCCGTCGTCGACATGGCGCTGGCGCAGGAGTCGGCCGGCCTGGTCATGCTCTACCACTTCGGCGGCTACATCGACGCGGGTGAGACCGGCGACCAGATCGTCGAGAACCTGCTGGAGACGCTGCCCCACCAGGTCGTGGCCCGCTTCGACCACGACCGGCTCGTGGACTACCGGGCGCGCCGTCCGCTGCTCACCTTCAAGCGCGACCGCTGGGCCGGGTACGAGACCCCCGCCATCGAGGTCCGGCTCGTCCAGGACGCCACCGGGGCGCCCTTCCTGCTGCTGTCCGGGCCGGAGCCCGACGTGGAGTGGGAGCGGTTCGCCGTGGCCGTACGGCAGATCGTCGAGCGGCTCGGGGTGCGGCTTTCGGTCAACTTCCACGGCATCCCCATGGGCGTGCCCCACACCCGTCCCGTCGGTCTGACCCCGCACGGCAACCGCACCGACCTGATGCCCGGGCACCACAGCCCGTTCGACGAGGCGCAGGTGCCCGGCAGTGCCGAGGCGCTGGTCGAATACCGGCTCATGGAGGCCGGGCACGACGTCCTCGGGGTCGCCGCCCACGTTCCGCACTACGTGGCCCGGTCCGCCTACCCGGACGCGGCACTGACCGCCGTGGAGGCCATCACGGCCGCGACCGGTCTCGTCCTGCCCGGCATCGCGCACGCGCTGCGCACGCAGGCCCACCGCACCCAGACCGAGATCGAGCGCCAGATCGGCGAGGGCGACGAGGAACTGGTCGCGCTCGTGCAGGGGCTGGAGCACCAGTACGACGCGATGGCCGGCGCCGAGACGCGCGGCAACCTGGTCGCCGAACCGGTGGAGCTGCCCTCGGCCGACGAGCTCGGCCGCGAGTTCGAGCGGTTCCTCGCCGAGCGGGAGGGCGACCTCTGACACCCGGGGGCGACCTCTGACACCCGGGGGCGACCTCCGGCACCGTGGGGCGACCTCCGGCACCCGTCCGGCATGATCGGCGAGACACCCCCTAGGCTTCCGCTCATGCTGAAGGTTGGGTTGACCGGCGGAATCGGCGCCGGAAAGAGCGAGGTTTCGCGGCTGCTCTCCTCGTACGGAGCGGTGGTCGTCGACGCCGACAGGATCGCCCGCGAGGTCGTCGAGCCCGGAACCCCCGGGCTCGCGGCCGTCGTGGAGGCGTTCGGACCGGACATCCTCACCGACGGGGGCACCCTCGACCGCCCCCGGCTCGGCTCCATCGTCTTCTCCGACGCCGAGCGGCTGGCCACGCTGAACCGCATCGTCCACCCCCTCGTGGGGGCCCGCTCCGCCGAGCTGGAGGCCGCCGCCGGCCCGGACGCGGTGGTCGTGCACGACGTCCCGCTGCTCACGGAGAACGGCCTGGCGCCGCTGTACGACCTCGTCGTGGTCGTCGACGCCTCTCCGGCGACCCAGCTCGACCGGCTGGTCCGGCAGCGCGGCATGACCGAGGCCGAGGCCCGCGCCCGGATGGCCGCCCAGGCCACCCGCGAGCAGCGGCGCGCCGTCGCGGACCTGGTGATCGACAACGACGGGCCGCTGGAGGCCCTGGAGCCCCAGGTACGCGAGGTGTGGGAGCACCTGACGGAGCGGGCCGCCGCCCAGGGGCCGGCCGGCCGGGACGGGTGAGCACCCGCCGCGGCGGCCGCGGGGCCTGACGGGGCCCGCCGACGGGGACCCGCGACCGGGGCCCGCCGACGGGGACCCGCGACCGGGGCCCGCCGACGGGGCCGCTGAAGCAGGACCCGCGGGCCCGGAGGAATACCGCCGGCGCCGCGCACGTTGAACCGCCGGAGCGAGGGAAGGATGACAGCGTGCCCGAGACCAACCCGGAGACCCACGTCATCGACTACCGCGCGGCGGAGCGGCTGCTCGCCGCCCGGGACCCACGCGGTGCGGTCAAGCTGCTGGACTCCGTGATCGCCGCCCATCCGGAGAACACCGCCGCCCGGCTGCTGCGGGCCCGCGCCTTCTTCGCGGCCGCCCAGCTCCGACCCGCCGAGCTGGAGTTCGAGCTGGTGCTGGAGCGCGAGCCGGACAACGCCTTCGCGCACTTCGCGCTGGCCCGCACCTTCCAGCGCTCCGGCCGGCCCGAGCAGGCCAAGCGCCACTTCCGCCTCGCCGCCGCCCTGGACCCCAAGCCGGAGTACCTGGAGGCGGCACGCTTCCCGGTCGACTTCCCCGCGGACGTCCCCACCGAGGAGTGACCACGCCGCCGCGCGCCCGCCCCGGCAGGCCGGCGTCGGGTGCCCACCCCGTATGCCCGCCCCGGCGGGCCGCGCGACCGACGGGCTAGCGGCCGTCCGGGCGCCGGTCGCCGGGGTCGTACGGGGGCACGTCGCGGCCCGGCTGGTAGTGCGGGCCCTGGCGGATGTGGCGCAGGACGACCACCAGGTCGACCACCACGACCACGGCCAGCACCCCGCAGGCGGCCGCCCACCCGGGCCGGCCGGCCAGCGCGAAGGCCGCCGTTCCCGCACCCGCCCAGATCAGGCCCCACACACCCAGCCAGAAGCGGATCCGGAGGGGGCTGCGCGCGGTCCTCGGTTCACTGCCTGTACGCATGGCGATCACCCTCCGACCGCCGGGTACCCGCCCGGTGACCGTTCGATCCGAGCCATCCCGCCGCCGGACGGGAACGGGCCCGTGCCGCCGGCCGTTCCGGGCATATGAGCGGACGGATGCGCGAGGGACACCAGGGCACCGGCCCGGGGGCGATCACCCCGGACGGCTGTGCCGTCGATCTGTACGAGAGGCTCGCCCCGGGCGCCGAGCCGGACGTCGTCGCCGCCGCGGTGCCGGCGGGGGCGACCCTGCTGGAGCTCGGCAGCGGGGCGGGCCGCATCACCCGGCCGCTGGTCGAACGCGGCCTCCGGGTCACCGCGGTGGACGAGTCGGCCGAGATGCTGGAGCGGGTCCGCAACCGGGTCCCCGGCATCAGGACCGTACAGAGCCCGATCGAGATCCTGGACCTGGAGGAGCGGTTCGACGCCGTCCTCCTGGGCTCCTTCCTGGTGCACACCGGTGACCGGCGGGTGCGCGACGGGCTGCTCGCGGCCTGCCGGCGGCACGTGGCGGACGACGGGTGCGTCCTGGTCCAGCGCGAGGGCCCGGACTGGCACACCCGCGTACCGCGCGAGCGGGTCGACCCGGCCGGCTGCACCGTGCGGATCGCCTCGGCCGAACCGGTCGGGGACGGGGTCGACCGGGTGGTGGCCGAGTACGTCTTCCCCGACGCCCGCTGGACCCAGACGTTCCTGTCCCGGCCGTTGTCCGTGGCGGAGTTCGAGGACAGCCTGCGCGCGGCCGGCCTCGCGGTGGAGACCTACCTGACCGACGACGGCACCTGGGCGCGGGCACGGCCCGTCCTCGGAGGCTCGGCGGCCTGACGACCGGCGCCCCGTCGATCCGGCACGGCCCGACGATCGGCGGCCCGACGGCCGATGACTTTCCGGCGTTCCCCCGGTCCATCCTCTGACACGATTTCACCACCCCCAGAGGGAGACCCACATGAGCGCCACCACCGCCCGGACCACCACCGCGGCCTCCGCGCCGACCCGACGGGCCGACATCGGCGTGCGCGTGCTCCAGATCGTCCTCGCCCTGTTCTTCGCGGTCCCCAGCGCCGCGCCGAAGCTGGTCGGACACGCCTCGGCCGCGGAGTCCTTCGACACCATCGGGTTCGGCGACTGGTTCATGTACCTGGTCGGCGCCCTGGAACTGGCCGGGGCCGTCGGGCTGGTGGTCCCCCTCCTGTCCGGGGTGGCGGCACTCGCGCTCATCGGCCTCATGGCGGGCGCGCTCGTCACCCAACTCGTGTTCCTGGACGGGCGGTACTGGTTCACCCCGGTGGTCTTCGCCGCATTGCTGGCCGTCGTCGCCCGGACCCGTCGCCACCATAACGCCGAACTCCTGGCCCTGGCCCGCCGCCGGACGTGAACCCTGGGGGACCTTTACGCGGGGCCCGGCGGCACGGTACGAGAGAGGCACCACGACGAAGGGACCCCGATGCGACCGGTGTGCATGACCAGGCAGGGCTCCGTACGCGGCACCATCTCCTCCGACGGGATCGCCTCCTTCCTGGGCATTCCGTACGCGGCCCCGCCCTTCGGCCCGCTGCGCTTCGGGCCACCGGCTCCCCCGCGCGCGTGGACCGGGACACGGGACGCCACCGCCCACGGCCCCACCCCGCCCAAGGCGCCCTACGCCCCGCCGTTCGACACGCTCATACCGGAGACGACGATCCCGGGCGAGGACTGCCTCAACCTGAACGTATGGACCCCGTCCCCCGGACCCGGTGCCCGGCTGCCGGTCATGGTGTGGCTGCACGGCGGGGCCTTCACCAACGGATCGGCGGCGTCCTCGGCGTACGACGGCAGCGCCTTCGCGCGGGACGGCGTCGTCTTCGTCTCCCTCAACTACCGCCTGGGAGCCGAGGGGTTCCTGCACCTGGACGGCGTCCCGGACAACCGGGGGCTCCTCGACCAGACGGCCGCCCTGGAATGGGTCCGCGACAACATCGCCTCCTTCGGCGGCGACCCGGACCGGGTGACCCTCTTCGGCGAGTCCGCCGGGGCGATGAGCATCGGCGTCCTCCTGGGCGACGCCCGGGCCCGCGGCCTGTTCCACCGGGCGATACTCCAGAGCGGGGCGGCACACCACTTCCTCCGCCCCGCGTCGGCCCGCCGGATCACCGCCCGGCTGGCCGCGAAACTGGACGTCGCGCCGACGCCCGGCGCCTTCGCCGCCGTACCGCTCGACCGGCTCCTGCCGGCCCAGGCCGAGCTGCGGGCCGAGATCGGCGCACGCCCCGACCCCGCCATGTGGGGCGAGGCGGCGCTCAACGCCATGCCCTTCGAGCCGGTGACCGACGGCCCGGTCCTGCCCGGGCCCGACTGCGGCGTCGACCTGCTGGTCGGCAGCAACCGCGAGGAGTACCGGCTCTTTCTCGTCCCCACCCAGCGCCTGCACCTGCTGTCGGAGGACAGACTCCGCGCCGCCGCCGAGGCGTACGGCCTGGACCCGGACAAGGCCCTGCCCGTCTACCGGGACGCGAGGCCCGGTGCCTCGCCGGGGGAGCTCTTCGACGCGATGGTGACGGACTGGTTCTTCCGGATCCCCGCCGTCCGGCTGGCCGAGTCGGTGCCGGGCTCGTACGTCTACGAGTTCGCCCGGCGGTCCTCCGCCTTCGGCGGGCGGCTGGGGGCCTGCCATGCGGGGGAGCTGGCGTACGTCTTCGACCGGCTCGGCGACCCGGTGTACGCGCCGCTGACCGGCGAGGACCCGTCGCAGCCGGTGGCGGACGCGATGCACGGGGCCTGGGTGGCGTTCGCGACGACCGGTGACCCGGGCTGGCCTGCGTACGACCCGCGGAAGCGGACGACGAGGGTCTTCGACGACGCCGCACCCGGCACGGTGGACGACCCGCGCGGTGCCGAGCGGGCGCTGTGGGAGAGCGTGCGCTGACCGGGCTCGGCCCGATTGTCAGACCCCCGCCGTAAGGTCGTAGATCCACGACACGACCAGCGTGAGGGGAGGTGACCGGCCATGGAGCAGCGGCCGCCGCTGCACGCCTTCGCCGCCGTCTTCCTCCCCGCCGCGCTGCCCCGCGAGGGGCGGGTGGCCTTCTGGTCCCCCGACGGCCGCCCGCTGCCCCCGCCGCCGGCGTCTTCGGCGCGCCCCGGGCCGCCGGCCGGACCGTCGGCGCCGCCCGCCGGACCGTGGGCCGGCGCCCCGGGCGGGACGACCGCCGGCGCGTACCCGGCGACCGGCGCGTACCCGCCCACCGGCGCGGCGACCGGCGCGGCGGCCGGGGCCGCTGCCGAGGCGGGGACCGCCGGTCCGGGCACGCTCACCGTGGTGCGGGCGCACGGGACGGGGGTGCGGAGCCGCACGGTCCCGGCGGTGGTCCTGCCCGTCGCGGACGCCCTGCCCGTGCTGGTCGCCGCACGGCACGACCCCGCCGCGCACCCCGCGGCCGCCTGCTGGGGCGCCGCCGCCCTGCACGCCCTGCACCTCGCCGGGCGGGGCCGCCTCCTGCCCGGCCTCGCGGCGGGGGACCTGGACGCCTGGCGGGCCGGCCCGCTGGACGCCGACGACATCGCCCACCTCCGCGCCGTCGCGGCCGCGATGCCGTACGAGGCCCACGCGGTGCCCCTCCCCGGGCTCAGCCCCCTCCGGCTCCCGGAGCCCGAGGCCCTGGTCCGGGCGTTCCTGGACGCCGTCGCCGACACCCTGCCCCGCACACCGGCCGCCGCGTACGCCGCGGGGGCGCCGTTCGCGGCGCGCGGCCCGCAGCACCTGCCCCACGCGCGCGCGTGGGCCGCCGAGGCGGCCGCCGGCATGGACGCCGGGGTCCGCGTCTCGCTGCGCCTCGACCTGTCCGGGTACGAACTGTTCGACACCCTCCGGGAGGGCGGCGAGGAGCGGCAGGCCGCCGCCGCGGTGCTCCAGGTGCACAGCCTCGCCGACCCCACCCTCGTCCTGGACGCGGCGGCACTGTGGGCCGGGGAGAGCGCCGAGCACTTCGGGCCGCGCGCCCGGATCGACGCCGTCCTGGCGCTGCGCCGCGCGGCACGCGTGTGGAGCCCGCTGGCCCGCCTGCTGGAGCGGGACGTCCCCGACGTCCTGTCGCTCACCGAGGACGAGCTGTACGAACTCCTCGGCCCGGCCGCCGCCCGGCTCGGCGCGGCCGGTGTGACCGTCCACTGGCCCCGGGAACTGGCCAGGTCGCTCACCGCCGCCGCGGTCGTCCGCCCCGCGCCCGGCTCGGCCACGGACGGCACGGCCTTCTTCGACAGCCAGGAACTGCTCCGGTTCAACTGGCAGCTCGCGCTGGACGGCGACCCGCTGACCGAGCGCGAGATGGACGCCCTCGCCGAGGCGCACCGCCCCGTCGTGCGGCTGCGGGACCAGTGGGTGGTCGTCGACCCCTCACTCGTACGCAAGGCGCGCAAGCGGGAGCTGGGCCTGCTGGGACCGGCCGACGCGCTGTCCGTGGCGCTCACCGGCACCGCCGAGGTGGACGGCGAGACGGTCGAGGCCGTCCCCGTCGGCGCCCTCGCCGCCCTGCGGGACCGGCTCGTCGCGGGCCCCGGCACCGTCGGCCCGCCGCCCGGCCTGGACGCCACCTTGCGCGACTACCAACTGCGCGGGCTGGCCTGGCTCGACCTGATGACGTCCCTCGGCCTGGGCGGCTGCCTCGCCGACGACATGGGACTCGGCAAGACCGTCACGCTCATCGCCCTCCACCTGCGCCGCGCCCGCCGCGCCCCCACCCTCGTCGTCTGCCCGGCCTCCCTGCTCGGCAACTGGCAGCGCGAGATCGCCCGCTTCGCCCCCGGAGTCCCGGTCCGCCGCTTCCACGGCGCCGGCCGCACCCTGGAGGGCACCGACGGGGGCTTCGTGCTCACCACGTACGGCACGATGCGCACCAGCGCCGGAGAACTGGCCGGCCACGAGTGGGGGATGGTCGTCGCCGACGAGGCTCAGCACGTCAAGAACCCGTTCTCCGCGACCGCCAAGGCATTGCGCACCATCCCCGCGCCCGCGCGTGTGGCCCTCACCGGCACCCCCGTCGAGAACAACCTCTCCGAACTGTGGGCGCTGCTCGACTGGACCACCCCGGGGCTCCTGGGCCCGCTCAAGGCGTTCCGCTCCCGGCACGCCCGCGCGGTGGAGAACGCCGACCGGATCGAGGACGACGAGGCGGTCGAGCGCCTCGCCCGGCTCGTCCGCCCCTTCCTGCTGCGCCGCAAGAAGTCCGACCCCGGCATCGTCCCCGAGCTGCCGCCCAAGACGGAGTCCGACCACCCGGTGCCCCTCACCCGCGAGCAGGCGTCGCTCTACGAGGCGGTGGTGCGCGAGACGATGGCGCGCATCGAGGGCGCCGAGGGCATCGCCCGGCGCGGGCTCGTGATGAAGCTGCTGACGTCGCTGAAGCAGATCTGCAACCACCCCGCCCAGTACCTGAAGGAGGACCCCGCCCGGCTGGCCGGCCGCTCCGGGAAGCTGGCGCTCCTCGACGAACTCCTCGACACGATCCTGTCCGAGGAGGGCTCCGTGCTGGTCTTCACCCAGTACGTGACCATGGCCCGGCTGCTCACCGCCCACCTGACCGCCCGCGCCGTCCCCTCCCAACTGCTGCACGGCGGCACGCCGGTGGCGGAGCGGGAGCGGATGGTGGACCGGTTCCAGTCCGGCGAGGTCCCGGTGTTCGTCCTGTCGCTCAAGGCCGCCGGCACCGGCCTCAACCTCACCCGGGCCGGCCATGTCGTGCACTACGACCGCTGGTGGAACCCTGCCGTCGAGGAGCAGGCCACCGACCGGGCGTACCGCATCGGGCAGACCCAGCCCGTCCAGGTGCACCGGCTGATCGCCGAGGGGACCGTGGAGGACCGCATCGCGGAGATGCTGCTGGCCAAGCGGGCCCTGGCGGACGCCGTCCTGGGCTCGGGAGAGGCCGCCCTGACCGAGCTCACCGACCGGGAGCTGGCCGACCTCGTCTCCTTGAGGAGGCTGTCATGAGCCCCCACCACCCGGGCCCGCCCCCCGGCCCCGGCCCGTACCCGGCCCCCCGCCCCGGAGCCGGCCCCGGCCCGCGCCCCGGCCCCCGTACCGGCGGCGGCGCCCGGCGCGTCCCGCTGCACGACGACCGGCGCCGTACGTTCCCGCAGCTCGCCCCCGTGCGGGGCCCCGAGGGGACGTTCGCGGCCACCTGGTGGGGCAACGCCTGGGTCGAGGCCTTGGAGGACACCGCCCTGGACCCGGCGCGCCTGGCCCGCGGGCGGGCGTACGCCTCCACCGGGCACGTCGACGCGGTCACCGTCACCCCGGGCCGCGTCACCGCGTACGTCCACGGCAGCCGTCCCCGCCCGTACCGCACGGAGATCCGGCTGCGGGTCCTCGGCGACGACGACTGGGAGCGGTTCCTGGACGCCGCGGCCGCCCGCCCCGAGCACATCGCCGCCCTCCTCGACAAGGACGTGCCGCACGCGCTGGCCGCCGCCGTCGACCTGCTGCCCGGCCCCGGGGACCTGGTCCCCGACTGCTCCTGCCCCGACCACGGCTACCCGTGCAAGCACGCCGCCGCCCTCTGCTACCAGGCGGCCCGGCTGCTGGACGAGGACCCGTTCGTGCTCTTCCTGATGCGCGGCCGGGGCGAGCAGGAGATCCTCGCCGCGCTCAGCCACCGCAACGCCGCCCACGAGGCGGCCGAGGCGTCCGCCGCGCCCCCGCCCATGCCGACCGTGCCCGCCCGCGACGCCGTCGCCTCCCCGCCGGCCACGGCCCTGCCGCCCCCGCTGCCCGCGCCCGACCGGCCCGGCCGCCCGCCCCTCTACCCCGAGGACCCGGCCGCACCCGACCCGCTGGCCCTGGAGATGCTGGCCACCGAGGCGGCCGCCCGCGCCCACACGCTGCTGACCACCGGCCAGGACCCGGTCGCCGTCCTCACCCCCTGGCAGGACGCCGTCCGTCTCGCGGCCGCCCACCCGGGCTCCGGCCTGACCGCCTCCACCCGCGCCCTCTACCGCGACCTCGCCGCCGCCCTGGACCGCGCCCCCGCCGACCTGGCCCGCGCGGTCGCCGCCTGGCGCCAGGGCGGACCGGCCGGGCTGGCCGTACTGGAGGAGCCGTGGGACCCGCCCGCCGGCCCCTTCGACCGCGCCCGCCCGGCGCTGATCGCCGCCGACCTCCCGCAGTTCCGCCCCTGGCGCAACCGCCTCTCGTCCCGCTCGCTGCAACTGCGCTACGGCCGCGACGGCCTCTGGTACGGGTACGAGTCGGACCCCGACCGCGAGGACTGGTGGCCCCGGGGCACCCCCGACGCGGACCCGGTCGGCGCCCTCACCGACCTCCTGGAGCGCTGACCGCGGCGGCCGGGCGTCGTCCTCTCCCCGGCCCCGGCGACCGGGGGCCGGGGAGGACGACAGGTAAAGAGCCTGTGTGGGTTCGAATGAACCGCCACTCGATGGGGTGAATGGCGGATGCGTCATAACCCGCGTTGGCTGTAGGGCGTTAATTCCGGTGCGGGCGGGTGCCCGTGAAAGTCTCCGGAAGGCAGGAAGCCATGAGGCACACTCGCCGAAATGGTCTGGTCACACTGATGGCCACGGGCGGCGCGCTCGCCCTGGCGGCGGGATATGCGCACGCCGACTCCGACGCGGCCGGTGCCACGGCCGAATCGCCGGGGCTGATCTCCGGCAACGCCGTGCAACTGCCGGTGGACGTCCCGGTCAACGTCTGCGGGAACACCGTCAACGTGGTCGGGCTGCTCAACCCCGCGGCCGGCAACACGTGCAAGAACAAGGGCGGCGGCGGTCACCAGCACAAGGACCGTCCCGGCACCGCGCACGGCAACCACGGCGAGCACGGCGGCAAGGGCGGCGGCGGCAAGGGCGGCAGCGCCAACGGCGGTGGCGCCTCGGCGGACGGAGCCGCGGTGGGGTCCCCCGGCGTGATCTCCGGCAACGGGGTCCAGCTCCCCATCGACCTGCCGGTCAACGTCAGCGGTAACTCGGTCAGCCTGGTCGGCATCCTCAACCCCACCTTCGGCAACGCGTCCAGCAACGGCGGCAGCAAGCCGCCCGTCACGCCGCAGAAGCCGCCGAAGCACGACGAGCCGACCGCCCCGCTCCCCGAACACGACGAGCCCGCCGCCCCGGTGCCCGCCCCGGCCGACGAGGCCCCGGCGCCGCTGCCGCACACCAGCACGACCGCGCTGGCGCAGACCGGCGCGGGCGCCGGCCTGATCGGCATGGGCGTGCCCGCCCTGGGCCTCATGCTGGGCGGCGGCGTCCTCTACCGCCGCTTCCGCCCCGCGGCCGACCGCGTCTGAGCGACCGGCCGGAGGTCACCGCCGCCAGGCGGCCAGCACCGACTCGATGGCCGGTGCCACCCGGGTACGCGCCTGGCGGCGGGGGACACGGCTCATCAGCAGCGCGTCGTACTCCGTGTCGAGGTGCCGCACCGACGCCCGTACCGCGGCGGTGACCGCGCCCTCGTCCAGCGCCCGCCCCGCCGCCGTCCGGCCCACCCGGCCGCTCCCGCGCTCCCCGGCGTGGGCCGCGATCCCGGCCGCGCGCTCCGGCGGGCACCCCGGGAACAGACGCAGGATCTCGGCCGCCAGCGCGTCCCGGAACCGCACGTCATCGGCGGCCCGGCGCTCCGCGTCCCGGGCCCGGCGGCGCGCCCGCGCCTCGGCGTCGGCCAGGCACGCCGCCTCCGCCCGCGCCAGGGCGACCTCCTCCACCAGGACGCCCCGGCGTTCGTACCGCGTGCGCCGCCGGTCGTGGCGGACGACCACCGCCCACAGACCACTCGCCTCCCGGGCCCGCCGGGTCAGCGCCGCGTCACCGCGCGGCAGGTAGACCAGATGGCCCAGGTCCGCGCAGTCCAGGCAGAGCGGCGCGTTGAACTCCAGCACCATCCGGGCCAGCGGCCCGCCGCGGCACTCCGCGCAGTGGCGCCGCTTCAGCGGTTCGACCACCACCAGCGGGGCCACCGGGCCGGCCATCTCAGCGCACGCCCGGAGCCGCGGCCTCGACGCACGCGGTCGGCGCCCCGGCCTCGACGCGCACGGCCGGCGCTCCGGCCGCGCCCGCCGCGCGCCGGCGCGCCCGCCGGTACGTGATGCCGGGCCGGGTGCCGGTCACCGCTGTGAGCGTCGTCTCCATGGCTCCGCGCTCCTCACGTCGTCCCGTAAATCATTCGATCCGCACGCGCCCCCACTGATTCAATTCCCCCGTGGCAACGACAAGACTCAATCAGATCATCGCAGTTGAGAAGGGCGTCAAGGCCAAGGCGCAGCAGGACCTGGCCGCGGCGCACCACGGGCTGCAGAAGCCCGCGCTGCTCGCCGGCATCGCGCGTACGTACCAGCCGAAGGACGAGGAGGGGGAGCAGCTCCCGCCCGAGTCGACCCTCGTGCAGGTCAAGGCGGAAGACGTGCTGCGGGACACGGCGAAGACGCTGACGAGGCTGTTCGACGTCACCGCCACCAAGGACTGGGCCAACTGCACCGCGCGCGCGGACGTCACCGTGGACGGGCGGGTGCTGGTCGCCCAGGCTCCCGTCGCGTACCTCCTGTTCCTGGAGAAGCAACTGACGGACATCGCCGCCTTCGTCCGCAAGCTCCCGGTGCTGGACGCGGCCGAGTCGTGGAGCCAGGACCCGTCGACCGACGCGTGGAAGACCGAGCCGGTGCGGACCCTGCGGACGAAGAAGGTGCCGCGCAACCACGTCAAGGCCGAGGCGACCGACAAGCACCCGGCCCAGGTCGAGGTCTACTACGAGGACGTCCCGGTCGGGTACTGGACCACGGTCAAGTTCTCCGGCGCGCTGCCCGCGCGGCGCGTCAACCAACTGCTGGAGCGGGTGGACAAGCTCCAGCAGGCGGTGAAGTTCGCCCGTGAGGAGGCGAACGGCGCGGAGGTCACCGACCAGCGCGTCGGCGACGCCGTGTTCGGCTACCTCTTCGGCTAACCCGCACGGCACACCAGACTCCCCGGCCCCACGCACCGTGGGGCCGGGGCGCGCGAGGAGCGCGAAGCTGAAGCTGAAGCTTGTCGTGACGGAGCGGTTCCGGTAAGGAGCCGCCCTGAGACTCAGACTCTTGCTCCAGACTCAGCATGCGCCGCTCATCGCTGGTACGACCGGGCCCGGAACCCGGTGCGCCGAAATGCCGGTTCGACTCCGGCCCGCGCAGCTCGATGCGCGGTCGTCCAAAGGCAGGACGCGGCGACATGAGATTCATCCGGGTCCCACCGTGCCGGCGTGTGATGGGAGCGGCACGACAGGGCTCGGGGGCCGGCTACGCCCCCGGGCCCGCTCCTTTCTTCCCGCCTTTCCCGCCTCTTCCCGCCTCTTCCCGCCTTCCCGCCCTTTCCCGGCCGCTGCCGCGGTACGCCGCTACTGGCGGTAGCCGCTCAGGAAGCGGCCGATCCGGCTGATGGCCGCGTCGAGGTCGTCGGCGTGGGGGAGCGTGAGGATCCGGAAGTGGTCGGGGCGGGGCCAGTTGAAGCCGGTGCCCTGGACGACCTGGATCTTCTCCCGCAGCAGCAGGTCCAGCACGAACTTCTCGTCGTCGTGGATGCGGTGCACCTTCGGGTCCAGGCGCGGGAAGGCGTACAGCGCGCCCTTGGGCTTGACGCACGAGACGCCGGGGATGGCGTTCAGCTTCTCCCACGCCCTGTCGCGCTGTTCGTGCAGACGGCCGCCGGGGGCGGTCAGCTCGTGGATGGACTGCCGGCCGCCGAGGGCGGCCTGGATGGCGTACTGGGCGGGCGCGTTGGGGCACAGGCGCATGGAGGCGAGCATCGTGAGCCCCTCCAGGTAGTTGCGCGCGTGCTGCTTGGGACCGGTGACGACCAGCCAGCCGGAGCGGAATCCGGCGACGCGGTACGTCTTCGACAGGCCCGAGAAGGTCAGGACGACCAGGTCAGGGGCGAGCGAGGCGGCGGTGTGGTGCACGGCGCCGTCGTACAGGATCTGGTCGTAGATCTCGTCGGCGAACACCATCAACTGGTGGCGGCGGGCGAGGTCGAGGATGCCCTCGACGATCTCCCGGGGGTAGACCGCGCCGGTGGGGTTGTTGGGGTTGATGATCACGACGGCCTTGGTGCGGTCGGTGATCTTGGACGCCATGTCATCGAGGTCGGGGTACCAGTCGGCGGACTCGTCGCAGAGGTAGTGCACGGGCCGGCCGCCGGACAGGGTGGTGACGGCGGTCCACAGCGGGAAATCGGGCGCCGGGATGAGGACTTCGTCGCCGTCCTCCAGGAGGGCCTGGACAGCCATGGTGACCAGCTCGGAGACGCCGTTGCCGAGGAAGACGTCGTCGACGTCCACATCGGGGAGGCCGAGGGCCTGGTAGCGCTGGGCGACGGCACGTCGGGCGGAGAGGATGCCGCGGGAGTCGGTGTAGCCATGGGCCCGGGGCAGCATCCGGATCATGTCCTGCACTATCTCCTCGGGCGCCTCGAAACCGAAGAGGGCCGGGTTGCCGGTGTTCAGGCGCAGCACGCTGTGACCCGCCTCCTCCAGGGCGTTGGCGTGTTCGATCACCGGGCCGCGGATCTCGTAGCAGACCTCGCTGAGCTTGCTCGACTGCCGGAACTCCATGCGCGACGACCTCCCTGAAACGGTGTTGCTTGGTTTTACCAAGTGCGAGCTTGGAAAGTCCAACAAGTTGTCTAGACTGCCTCGCATGCCACGACGACGTCGTTACGACCAGTACTGCGCCGCCGCCCGCGCCCTCGATGCCGTCGGTGACCGCTGGACGCTGCTGATCGTCCGCGAACTGCTCGCGGGTCCGCGCCGCTACACCGATCTGCACGCCGATCTGCCCGGCGTCAGCACGGACATGCTCGCCTCGCGGCTCAAGGACATGGAGCGGGACGGCCTGGTGACCCGCCGCCGGCTCCCGCCGCCCACCTCGGCGTACGTCTACGAACTCACCGGGCGGGGCCGGGACCTGATGCCCGTGCTGCGTGCCCTGGCGGCGTGGGGCGCGCCGGCCCTGGACGGGCCCCGCCCCACCGACGCGGTGCGGGCGCACTGGTTCGCCGTCCCGCTGCTGGACGCCCTGGAGGCGGCGGGCACGGGGCCGGTGATGGAGGTCCGCCTCGACGAGGGCACGTTCCACGCGCGGCTGGACGGCGCCGGTGGCACGGCCTCGTACGGCGAGGGTCCGTACGCCGGGGAACCGGACGTCCGCCTGGTCACGGACGCGGCGACGTGCGTGGACGTCGCGCGCGGGGAACTGTCCGTCGCGCAGGGCGTGGCGGCGGGGCGCATCGTGGTCGAGACGGGCGCCGTCGACGCGCCCGCGTGACGCGCCGTGCCCACGCGCCGGTGCCCATCGCCGGCGCTCACCCGCCCGCGCTCACCCGGCCGTGCTCACGCGCCCGCGTGCGCACGGGCGCGTGGGGCGTGGGCGCGTGGACGCGTGGGGCACGGGGCCGTCAGTGGGCGAGCGTCTCTCCGTACGCCCCGAACCCCGCGATCACCCGGCCGTCGCGGAAGGTCAGCACCTCGTACACACGGCCACCGATCTGGTTCCGGTAGTCGATCACCACCGCGTCGACGCCCACCCGTACGTCCAGCACCTCGAAGCGCAGGTCCGGGATGCGGCGCAGGCCCTCGGTCCAGTACTCCCGCAGCGCCTCCTTGCCGCGGACGGTGCCGGACGGGTCGCCGGTGAACCGGCTGACCATGGGGGAGGAGAAGGTCACGTCGTCGTGGTAGTGGGCCAGGATGCGGTCGATGTCATGGGAGTTCCAGTCGTCCTGCCACCGGACGGCGAACTCCCGTGCGTATGCGAGGTCCATGGAGCGGATGGTACGTGCGTCATGCACGCGGTGTGGCGGGTTCGGCCCGCCGCAGTGCCGCCGCCAGCCGGTCCCGCGCGGCGGTCTGGGCGGCGATCCGGGCGTCCAGCACCGCGAGCCGCTCCCGGGCGATGCCCAGACCCCGCTCCGAGGGCGGCGCCCCGGCCACGTCCCCGTCCAGACAGGCGCTGAACGCGGCCACGTCCTCCAACGTCAGCCCGGCATCGAGGAGATGCCGGATGTTGCGCACCCGGACGACCGCGCCCTCGTCGTACTCCCGGTACCCGTTGGACGCGCGGGCCGAGGTGATCAGACCCTGCTGCTCGTAGTGGCGGAGGGCGCGGGCCGTCGTGTCCGTCGCCCGTGCCAGTTCCCCGATGCGCATGTCGCTCCCTCCCGGGAGCATGGGTACCACGGCAGTCCGCCCGGCCGGTACGCGGTTCACGCCACGACCGCGCCCCCGTCCACGGGCAGGACGACGCCGGTCACGAAGGAGGCCCCGGGCGACGCGAGCCGTTCGACGGCCCAGGCGACCTCCTCGGGGCGCCCGACGCGGCCCAGCGGGGTGTGCGCCCGCTGCCACCGGCGCAGGGCGGCCAGGTCCTCGGGGGACAGCCCGGAGTGCTCGCCCATCGGGGTCTCGACCGCGCCGGGCGCCACGGCGACGACCCGGACACCGCGCGGCGCGAGCTCCACGGCCCAGCTCCGGGTGAGGACTTCGAGCGCCGCCTTGGTCCCCGCGTACACGGCGTTGCCCGGCCAGGCGCGCTGTCCGACCGAGGTCGTGATGTTCACGATCACGCCGCTCGCCGCCTCCAGGGCGGGCAGCGCGGCCTGCGCGAGGAGGACCGGTGCCACGAGGTTGGTGGCGAGCTGGGGCGCCATCGAGGCGCGGGTGTGGGTGCCGAGGCGGCCACTGCCCACGACGGCCGCGTTGTTGACCAGGACGTCGAGACGGCCGTGGAGGTCGAGCGCGGCGGCGACCACGCGCTCGGCCGCGCCGTCCTCGGTGACGTCGGCGGCCAGCGGCCGGATGAGGTCCCGGTGGCCCCGCGCGGTCTCGGCGAGGGGCTCGGGGCGGCGGCCGACGGCCAGTACGTGGGCGCCGCGCGCGGCGAACCTCCTGGCGGTGGCGCGGCCGATACCCGTCCCGGCGCCGGTCACGACGACGACCCGGGTGGTGCCGTCCGTTCCCGTGCCCCCGCCGCCGTCCGGGGTGTCCGCCGCATGCGCATCGGGGTCTGTCGTGCCGGTGCTCGTCGTGCCGGTGTGCGTGGTGCCGGTGTGCGTGGTGCCGCTGTTCGTCATGGGGCCGATCCTCGAACCCTGCCGCCAGTGACAAGGTCAAGTCCCCCCCGGGGGGGGCGGGCCCCGGGGCCGGCTGGGGCAGCATGAGGGCGTGGAACTCGAACCGATCACCTGGGAACGCCTGGCCGGCACGCTCGCCGCGCACGTGGACGGGCTCGCTCCGGCGGACGGCGGCCCCTGGCTGAAGGTCGCCGTCGACGGCGCACCGGCCGCCCGCCCCGGGGAACCGGCCGCGCTGCTGGCGGAGGAGCTGCGGCTGCGCGGGCGGGCGGTGATGGTGGTGGGGACGGAGGGGTTCCTGCGGCCCGCGTCGCTGCGGTACGAGTACGGCAAGGAGGACCCGGACGCGTACTACGACGGCTGGGTCGACACCGGCGCCCTGTGGCGGGAGGTCTTCGGGCCACTGGAACCGGACGGCGACGGACGGGTGCTGCCCGACCTGTGGGACCCGGCCACCGACCGGGCGACCCGCAGCCCGTACCGGATGCTGGCCCCCGGCGGGGTCCTGGTCCTGCACGGGCCGTTCCTGCTCGGCCACTGGTTCCCCTTCGACCTGACGGTCCACCTGCGGCTGTCGCCCGGAGCCCTCGCCCGCCGCACCGAGCGGCGGTGGACGCTGCCGGCCTTCGCCCGGTACGAGGACGAGGTGACCCCCGCCGAGGCCGCCGACGTCGTCGTGCGCGCCGACGACCCCCGTCACCCCGCCTGGACCGGCCTGCCCTAGGTCGTGTCGGACACTCCCCAGGCGGGTTCCGGCGTTCCCGTCCCCGCGCGCGGCACACGTCCCGGCCGCCGGGCCCCGCCCCGCCCGGCCGCCTCACGCTTCCGGGCGGCCGCCCAGGAGCGTGACCGCCGTCGCACCGGCGCGACAGCCGGCCTCCGCGGCCGCCGCCGGGTCCGCTCCGGCCAGCCGGGCCGCCAGGAACGCGCCCGTGAACGCGTCGCCCGCGCCTGTGGAATCCACCGCCGCGGCCGCCGGAGCCGCCACCCGCGCCACGACCCGCCCGGACACGGCCACCAGGGCCCCCGCCGCGCCCAGGGTCATCGCCACCAGCGGGAAGCGGCGGCTCAGCGCGGCCGCCGCGTCCCCGGGGCCGGCCAGACCCGTCAGCAGCGCGGCCTCCTCGGCGTTGGGCAGGAGCAGGCCGGCACCCTCGACCGCGGCCAGGAACCGCTCCGCGCCCAGTCCCCTGACGAACCCGGCCGACGCCGGGTCCACGCTCACCGGCACGTCCCGCTCCCGCGCCGTCGCCAGGGCCAGCCGCGCCGTCTCGCGGCTGGCCCCGGCGAAGAACAGGTACCCGGACAGATGCAGGTGGGACACCCCGTCCAGCAGGGTTGGCGACCAGTCGCCAGCCGCGAGCCGGAGGGCCGCGCCGCTGTCCGTGAGGAACGTCCGCTCGGCCGCCGCGTCGACCAGCGCGACCACCGTCGCCGTCGGCGCGGCCGGGTCCCGTACCAGCAGCGGCCGTACCCCGGCACGCCGCAGCCACTCCTCGTGCCAGGCCGCCCGGTCGGTGCCCACCCGCGCCAGTATCCGCACGTCTGGGCAGCCCGAACGGGCCGCCCAGCACGCCACGTTGGCCCCCGCCCCGCCCGGCAGGGTCCGGATCTCCGCGGCCGTGTCGGTGGCCGGGGCGAGGGGCGTCAGGTGCCGGGCCACCACGTCGGTGACCACGTCCCCGACCACGAGCAGGGCGCCGCTCACAGGGCGGCCGCGACGCGCGCCGCCAGCCGCACGTTGCCGCGCACCGCCGCCAGGTTGGCCTCCAGCGACGCCCCGTCGGTGTGCCGTGTCAGGTACTCCAGCAGGAACGGCGTCACGGCCTGACCGGTGATCCCCCGCTCCCGGCACTCGTCCAGCGCCCGCGCGAGCACCCGGTCGTGCAGCCCCGGGTCGAGCTGCTCCTCCTCCGGCACCGGATTGGCGACGACCAGCGCCGCCTCCGGGCCGCCCAGTGCGTCCTGCGCCCGCATCACCGCGGCGACCTCCTCCGGGGACCGCACCGTCCAGTCGACCGGCTCGCCGGACGAGGCCAGGTAGAAGCCGGGGAAGCGGTCCGTGCCGTACCCGAGGACACCGACCCCCAGGGTCTCCAGCCGCTGGAGCGTCGCCGGCACGTCCAGGATGGACTTGACCCCCGCGCACACCACGGTGATCCGGGTCCGCGCCAGCAGCCGCAGGTCCGCCGACTCGTCCTGGGCGCGCGTCCACTCGCGGTGCACCCCGCCCAGCCCGCCGGTCGCGAAGACCCGGATACCGGCCCGCGCCGCCAGGAACGCCGTCGCCGACACCGTCGTCGCGCCGCTCGCCCCCACCGCCAGGGCGGGAGCGAGGTCGCGATGGCCCAGCTTCCGCACGCCGGGACCGGTCGCGACCCGCTTCAGTTGCTTCTCGTCCAGCCCCACGCGCGCCACACCGTCCAGCACCGCGATGGTCGCCGGCACGGCCCCGCCGGCCCGTACGAGCGCCTCCAGCTCCCCGGCCACGGCCAGGTTCCGCGGCCGGGGCAGGCCGTGCGCGATGATCGTCGACTCCAGGGCGACGACCGGCCTGCGTGCGGCCAGCGCCTCCCGTACCTCTTCCGACAGCGTCACTGTGGTCTCCGGCATGTCCCATCCCTGGCGCGGCGGCGGCTCGCGCAAACGTCCGGACGGTCACCTTCCCGTTGCGGCGCGCGGCCGCCCGGACCGCGTCGCGCGACCGGTGCCGAGGGCCCCGGCCGGTCGGGGGCCGCGTGGTGGCCCCCGCTACAGTCACCGGCCATGACGACCCTTGAGCGACCCTCCTTCGCCGTGCACATCCCCGACGCCGAGCTGGAACCCGAGCCGCTGGACCCCGCGCAGATCGTCTCCGGGGACCCGGTGGTGACCGGCAAGGTGCTGTGGGAATCGGCCGACGGCACGCAGTTGCGCGGCATCTGGCAGATCACGCCCGGCGTGGTGACCGACACCGAGGCGAACGAACTGTTCGTGGTGGTCAGCGGGCGCGCCACCGTGGAGGTCGAGGGCGGCGACACCCTGGAGCTGGGACCGGGCGACGCGTGCGTGCTGCGCGAGGGCGACCGCACGACGTGGACGGTGCACGAGACGCTGCGCAAGGCGTACCACATCAGCCTCTGAGCCGGTCCCGTCCCGGGCCCGCCGTCCCAGGCCATTCGTCCCCGGCCTGCCCGTCCCCAGCCCGCCGGGTCCCGGGCCGCCGGTCGCGTCCGCGCGCGGTCAGGACCGCGCGTGCCGTACCGTCAGGGCGGCCAGCGGGAGCAGCAGCGCCGCGCCCACCGCGTTCAGCCAGCCGTACCCCGCCTGGGCGACGATCAGTCCGGCCCCCGCCCCGCCGATGCCCGCCGCCGTGTTCATGGTCAGGTCCGACAGGCCCTGCACGGCGGCCCGGGCGGACTGCGGGACGGAGTCGGTCAGCAGCGCGGACCCGGACACCAGCCCCGCGGACCACCCCAGCCCCAGCACGAACAGCCCCGCCGCGGTACGCCCGTGGCTCGCCCCCGCCGTACCGGCGAGGAACGCGGCCACGGCCAGCAGCCCCACCGCCAGCCCGATCACGGCCGGCCGGCCGAGCCGGTCCGACAGCCAGCCCATCACCGGCGAGAACGCGTACATCCCCGCGATGTGGCCGCTGATGACGAGCCCGATGAGCGTGATGCCCGCCCCGTGGTGGCTGAGCGCCACCGGGGTCATCGACATGATCGAGACCATCGCGGTGTGCGAGACCGCCACGGCGACCAGCGCCAGCCGGGCACGCGGCGACTCCCGTACGGCCCGCACGCCCGCCCGCAGCGACCGGCCCCCGGGGCCCGTGTCCTTCTCGCCGCCGGCGGCGAGCGCCCGCGCGGTCAGCAGCGGATCGGGCCGCAGCAGGGCCGCGACCACCGCCGCCGAGACCAGGAACACCCCGGCCGCCCAGAGGAACGGCCCGGCCGCCGCCGGTATGCCGAGACCCGCGACGCTCCGCCCGGCGGGCGCGGCGATGTTGGGTCCCAGCACCGCGCCGATGGTCGTCGCCCACACCACCGTGGAGATGGCCCGCCCGCGCCGCTCCGGCTCCGCCAGGTCCGCCGCCGCGAACCGCGCCTGGAGGTTGGCCGACGACCCGGCGCCGAACCCCGCCATGCCGGCCAGCAGCAGCGGGAAGTTCCCCGCGACGGCCGCCACGACCACCACGCCCGCGCCGACCGCCCCGATCAGGTAAGCCAGGACCAGCCCCGGCCGCCGCCCCCGCGAGGCCATCAGCGCGGCCAGCGGTACGGACAGCAGGGCCGTCCCGGCCACGGTGGCGGTCGGCGCCAGCCCGGACAGCGCCTCGGTCCCGCTCACCTCCTGCGCCAGGACGGAGGCCAGGGCGATCCCGGTCGCCACCCCCAGCCCGCCCAGGATCTGGCTGGCGATGAGGACCGCCGCGGTCCTCCGCCGCAAGGCGGGCAGGCCGGCCGCGGTGACGCCGGACGGCGCGCACACGGAACCGGCGCCGGAGGCCGGGGCCGTCACCGCTCCGGAGGGCTCGGGAACGTCGGGATCAGTAGTCACCGCGGCAGTTTGCCACCCCTTACAGGATCGGAACAGCGGCTTAGAACAGCGGTTGCGGAAGGATGCCTTCCAGGGCCAGCAGCTTCCGCTTGGTCTCCAGACCCCCGCCGAACCCGCCGATCCCCCCGTCGCTCTCCACCACGCGGTGGCACGGCACCACCAGCGGCAGCGGATTGGACCCCATCGCCGCGCCCACCGCCTGCGCCGCCCCCGGCTGCCCCACCCGGCCGGCCAGGTCCCCGTACCCGACGACCGAGCCGTACGGCACGCCGGACGCCAGCTCGCGCAGCACCTGCCGGTTGAAGCCGGCCGTCAGCGACCAGTCCAGCCGCACCCCGAACGTCTTCAGCCCGCCCGCGAAGTACGCCTCCAGCTCACGTATCGGCTCGGCCAGCCACCCCGTGGCCCGGTGCACCGGCTCGGCGCCGAGCCGCCCCGCCAGCCGCTCCAGCGCCCGCTCCCGCACCCGGTCGTCCGCGTGGAACACCACGCTCACCAGCCCCTCGCCCGTCGCGGCGAGCAACAGCGGGCCGATGTCGCTGTCCACGACGGCCCACTCCAGGAACTGCCCGTTGCTGTCCATGAAGGCCACCGTACGACCGCCCACTGACAACGCCGACAACGCCGGCAACGCCGACCGGCCCCGCCCCCCGCCGGACGGGCGCGGACGGAAGCCCTCCGGACGCCCGGCACCGGAGCCTCCGGCCGGCGAACCGACCCGCCGGTGTCCGATCGGTGACCCACGGGCCGTAGCCTCGCCCCCGTACCAGCGGGTACACATGGCACCACCGGTGCCGCGGCACGAGCGCGGGGCGCGCGGACGGCGGGGCACGAGGAACGAGAGGCGTACGGGCATGCAGGCCACGGTCGACGGTTTCAGCTACGGCTTCATCACGCCCGTGGCCGCCTTTCTCATGGCGTGCCTGGGCGGTGCCCTGGGCCTGCGCTGCATCGCCCGGTCCCTCCGCGAGCACGGCACCTTCTCGCCCGGCTGGCTCGCCCTGGGGGCCACCTCCATCGGCACGGGCATCTGGACCATGCACTTCATCGCGATGATGGGCTTCACGGTGCAGGAGGCACCGGTCGGCTACGACCCCGCCATCACCTTCGCCAGCCTCCCGGTGGCGGTGGTGACGTCCGGCATCGGGATCTTCATCGTCGGGTACCGGGGCGCCACCGTGATGGCCCTGGGCACCGGAGGCACCCTCATGGGCCTCGGCATCGCCACCATGCACTACCTCGGCATGGCCGGCATGCGCCTGCCGGGCCGGCTCCAGTACGACACCGCCACCGTCGCCCTCTCCGTCGTGATCGCGGTCGTGGCGGCGACCTCGGCGCTGTGGGCGGCCGTCGCGGTCCAGGGGCTGCTGCCCAGCCTCGCCGCCGGTCTGGGCATGGGCGTCGCGGTCACCGGCATGCACTACACCGGCATGGCCGCCGTCAGCGTGCACCTGCACGGCGAGGACCCCGCCCCCGGCTCCGACACCGCCTGGCTGCTGGGGCCCATGCTGCTCGGCCCGGTGGTGTTCCTGCTGCTCGCCGGGATCATGGTGGTCTTCGACCCGCTCCTGGTGGCGGGCGACCCCGGCCGGCGCGGGCCGATCCCGTCGCCCCGCCGTCCCGGGATCCCGGCCGCCTGGCAGGAGGGCCACGCCTACGGCGGGTCAGCCCTCCCGCCGCCGGTCCGCCGGACCCGCCGCCGGGCCCGCGCCGGCGACCGCTGACCGGCCGGAACACGGCCCGCGCCGCCGGCTCCGGGCCGCCGCCGGGAGGTCCGGCCGGCCCGCTCGCCCCCCGACTGTCAGTGCCGGGTCGTACGGTGGTTGCATGCGGCCCGTTTCCAAGATCGAACGCTCGGTGGCGCCCTTCGAGGTCGTCAGTCCCTACCAGCCCAGCGGCGACCAGCCCACGGCCATCGCCGACCTGGCCCGGCGCATCGACGCGGGGGAGAAGGACGTCGTCCTGCTCGGCGCGACCGGCACCGGCAAGTCGGCGACGACCGCCTGGATGATCGAGAAGCTCCAGCGCCCCACCCTCGTCATGGCGCCGAACAAGACGCTGGCCGCCCAGCTGGCCAACGAGTTCCGCGAACTCCTGCCCAACAACGCGGTCGAGTACTTCGTCTCGTACTACGACTACTACCAGCCCGAGGCGTACGTCCCGCAGTCGGACACCTACATCGAGAAGGACTCCTCGATCAACGAGGAGGTCGAGCGGCTGCGTCACTCGGCGACGAACTCGCTGCTGACCCGCCGGGACGTCGTCGTGGTCGCCTCCGTCTCCTGCATCTACGGCCTCGGCACGCCCCAGGAGTACGTCGACCGGATGGTCCCCCTGAAGGTCGGCGAGGAGATCGACCGGGACCTGCTGCTGCGCCGCTTCGTCGACATCCAGTACACCCGCAACGACCTGGCCTTCACCCGCGGGACGTTCCGGGTGCGCGGCGACACCATCGAGATCTTCCCGGTCTACGAGGAGCTCGCCGTCCGCATCGAGATGTTCGGCGACGAGATCGAGGCGCTGTCCACGCTCCACCCGCTCACCGGCGAGATCATCAGCGACGACCGCGAGCTGTACGTCTTCCCGGCCAGCCACTACGTGGCGGGGCCGGAGCGCATGGAGAAGGCGATCAACGGCATCGAGCGGGAGCTGGAGCTGCGCCTGGCCGAGCTGGAGAAGCAGGGCAAGCTGCTGGAGGCCCAGCGCCTGCGCATGCGCACCACGTACGACATCGAGATGATGCGCCAGATCGGCTCCTGCTCCGGCATCGAGAACTACTCGATGCACTTCGACGACCGCGAGCCGGGCTCCCCGCCCAACACCCTCCTCGACTACTTCCCCGAGGACTTCCTGCTGGTCATCGACGAGTCCCACGTCACGGTGCCCCAGATCGGCGCCATGTACGAGGGCGACGCCTCCCGCAAGCGCACCCTCGTCGACCACGGCTTCCGGCTGTCGTCCGCGCTCGACAACAGGCCGCTGAAGTGGGAGGAGTTCCAGGAGCGTATCGGCCAGACGGTCTACCTCTCGGCCACCCCGGGACAGTACGAGATGTCCCGCTCCGACGGCTTCGTCGAGCAGATCATCCGGCCCACCGGCCTGGTCGACCCCGAGGTCGTGGTCAAGCCCACCGAGGGCCAGATCGACGACCTGGTCCACGAGATCCGGCTGCGCACCGAGCGCGACGAGCGCGTGCTCGTCACCACCCTCACCAAGAAGATGGCCGAGGACCTCACCGACTACTTCCTGGAACTGGGCATCCAGGTCCGCTACCTGCACAGCGACGTCGACACCCTCCGCCGGATCGAGCTGCTGCGCGAACTGCGGGCCGGTGAGTACGACGTCCTGGTCGGCATCAACCTGCTCCGCGAGGGCCTCGACCTCCCCGAGGTCTCGCTCGTGGCCATCCTCGACGCGGACAAGCAGGGCTTCCTCCGTTCCGGCACGTCGCTGATCCAGACCATCGGCCGTGCGGCGCGCAACGTCTCCGGCCAGGTCCACATGTACGCGGACACCATCACCCCGGCCATGGCGAAGGCCATCGACGAGACCAACCGCCGCCGCGAGAAGCAGGTCGCGTACAACACGGCCCACGGCATCGACCCGCAGCCGCTGCGCAAGAAGATCAACGACATCGTCGCGACCATCGCGCGCGAGGAGGTCGACACCGAGCAGCTGCTCGGCACCGGCTACCGCCAGTCCAAGGACGGCAAGGGCGCCAAGGCCCCCGTTCCCTCGCTCGGTTCCGCGTCCGCGCAGGCCGGCGGCAGGGCGACCGGCAAGGCGGGCAAGGGCGGCACGGCGGCCGGCAAGGGCGCCCTGGTCAGCGACCGCCCGGCGGCCGAACTGGCCGGAATCATCGAGGAGATGACCGCGCGGATGCGCGCGGCCGCCGCCGAGCTCCAGTTCGAGGTGGCGGCGCGGTTGCGTGACGAGGTCGGCGAGCTGAAGAAGGAGCTGCGGCAGATGAAGGAGGCGGGCATCGCCTGACGCGGCGGGCCGGTGTGTTGCAACACCGCCACAAAAGCGGACCTGGCCTGATGCGGCCCCCCGGCCACTGCGTAGGGTGCTGGTCAACCGCACTCTTCCTATGGTCGCGGGGGTAGGCAATGAGAGGGGACAGCGCGTGACGGTCAACATGACCAAGGGCCAGGCCATCAGCCTGCAGAAGAGCGACGGGGGTACTCTCACCGCGGTGCGGATGGGGCTCGGCTGGCAGGCGGCTCCGCGCCGCGGTCTGTTCGGCTCGCGCACCCGGGAGATCGACCTCGACGCCTCGGCGGTGCTCTTCGCCGAGAAGCAGCCCGTGGACGTCGTCTTCTTCCGCCACCTGGTCAGCGACGACGGCTCGGTGCGCCACACCGGCGACAACCTGGTGGGCGGCGCGGGACAGGGCGGCGACGACGAGGCGATCCTCGTCGACCTCCAGCGGGTCCCCGTGCACATCGACCAGATCGTCTTCACGGTGAACTCCTTCACCGGCCAGACGTTCCAGGAGGTCCAGAACGCCTTCTGCCGCATCGTCGACGAGACGAACGGCCAGGAGCTCGCGCGCTACACCCTGGACGGCGGCGGCCAGTACACCGCGCAGATCATGGCCAAGGTGCACCGAGCCGGGACCGGCTGGCAGATGACCGCCCTGGGCAACCCGGCCAACGGCCGTACGTTCCAGGACCTGATGCCGTCGATCCTGCCGCACCTGTAGGACGCACCGCACCGACCACCCGCAGCTCCCGGAGGCCAGGCCGCCGGGAGCTGCGTTTCACCGAGGCACCGAGGCACCGAGGGGACACAGGGATGACGGCCGAGCTGGTCCGGGGGCAGAACCACCCCCTGCCCGACAGCCGACTCGAGATCCGGGTGACGGCCGGCGCGCCGGTCGTCGCGGGCGCCACGCTCGCCGACGCCGCGGGCACGGCGACCGGCCCCGAGTGGGTCGCCCACCCCGGCTCGCCCGCGCTGCCGGGCCTGGAGGTGTCGCGGCAGGCGGCCGCCGGGCACCGGCTCGCCGTGGACCTCGACGCCCTGCCCGGGGCGGCCCACCGGGTGACGGTGTTCCTCGCGCTGCCCGACGGTGCCGGCGGCCCGGACCGGTTCGGTGCCATGGCGGCCCCGTTCGCCGCGGTGGTGGCCCTCGACGGCACCGAGATCGCGACGTACACCCTCACCGGGCTGGACACCGAGTCCGCGGTCGTCGCCCTGGAGCTGTACCGCCGTCAGGGCGCCTGGAAGGTACGGGCCGTGGGGCAGGGGTACGCGGGCGGGCTCACCGCGCTCCTCGCCGACCAGGGCCTCGACCGTGCCGCCGACGTCGCCGCCACCGTCCACGCGGCGGTCGCGGACGGCATCACCCGGTCGGTCGCCGCGCCCCCGCCCCGCGCCGCCGGGGGCGACCGCGCCAGGCACGGCGCCTCACTGACGGCGTCCGGCGCACCCGCCGGCCCCGGCGAGCCGGTCCCCGCCGACCTCGCCCCCGACACCACCCAGGTCACCCCCGCCGCCGGGCCCGCCCCGGCGGCCCCGCCCCACGGGCCGGCCCCGGCCACCCCGACCGGCCCCGCGACCCCGGCCGGGCCCGCCACCGGCGGCCCGATCAGCTACGCGCACCCGCGCCGCGGCTCGACCACGCCCCCGCCGCCGCCCCCGGCCCAGCAGCCCGCGCAGCAGGGCGGGCCCGCCCGGCCGGTCGCCGGTGACGCCAGCGGCTGGTCCATGGACGAGCGCCTGTACAACCAGGTCTGGGGCATGTTCGAGGACCTGGCCCGCACCACCGCCGCGTACCGCAGCGCCGTCGACTTCGCCGAGTCCCGCATGGACCAGGAGCTCGACCGGGTCCTGTCCGACCCGCGCAGCCGGATCGGCACCGCCGGTGACGCGGCCCGCGCGGCGGCCCGCGCCAGGTGCGACGAGCTGACCGCCCGGGCCCGGGAGGCGCTCGACCGGGACCTCGCCCAGCTCACCGCCGAGTCCGAGGTCGTCGAGCCCGCCCTTCCGGTCGCCTACGCGGGCTGGGACAACCCGGTCTGGCACGGCTACCGGGTGCCCGCCGAGGCCCCGATGGCGCTGCGCCTGGGCGACCTCCACCTCCCCGAGCGTCCCGAGCTGCGCATCCCCATGCTGATGCGGCTGCCGCTGGAGCGCGGTCTGTGGGTGGACAGCGGCCGCTCCGGCTCCGAGGCCGCCGCCGCGCTGGACGACGGTGAGCTGCGCCGGCTGGCGGTGGACACCGCGGTCCTGCACGCCGCGCGGCTGCTCGCGGTCCACCCGGCCGGCGCGTACGCGGTCCACGTCATCGACCCGGCGGGTGCGGCGGCCGCCTCGCTCGCCCCGCTGACCGCGTCCGGGGCCCTGGCGGCACCGCCCGCGGCCGGTGCCGCGGGAGTGGCCTCCGTCCTCGGCGCGCTCACCCAGCGGGTGGAGCTGCTCCGGATGGCCGTGAGCGGGGGAGCGACCGACGCCCTCCCGCCCGGCCTGGACACGGCCGACCAGCTACTGATCGTCAACGACTTCCCGCACGGCTTCGACGACCGGACCGTCACCCAGCTCCGCTACCTGGCCGACGAGGGCCCGGCGGTCGGCGTCCATCTGCTGCTGGTGGCCGACCGGGAGGACGCCCGGGCCTACGGGCCGGTCCTCGACCCGCTGTGGAAGTCGCTGCTGCGCCTGACGCCCGTTCCGGACGACCACCTCGCCGATCCGTGGGTCGGCCACGCCTGGACGTACGAGCCGCCCCGGCTGCCGGCCGGCAGCGGGATCCTCGGTCAGGTCCTCTCCCAGGCGGTCGACGCCCGTACCAACTGGCGCCGCTGACCTGCTCTTTTGAAAGTTCTTTTACTGTTCCCTTTACCTCCCTTTGGTCTTTGGGGTAACGTTCTTGGTGCGGAGGGGAGTACTCCCGTACGCGGCGTACCCGTCAATACGGACGGTCGGACATGAGACCGGTCCCGGGGCGCCGGCCCGCGGCACGACCGGTCATCGGGACCGGGCCGCCCCGGGTGGAAGAGACCTCCGGCAGCGACGACGCTGATCCATAGCCGTACGACGCCGGAGGCGCAGTGGACGTTTCGATGAGCCTGTGGGCGGCGACCATTCTCGGTCTCACCGCCCTGATCGCGGTCGACTTCTTCATCGGGCGCAAGCCCCATGACGTGTCGGTCAAGGAAGCCGGCATCTGGACGGTCGTCTGGATCGTCCTCGCCGCCCTGTTCGGCCTGGGCCTCCTGGTCTTCGGCGAGAGCCGGGCCTCCGGCGAGTTCTTCGCCGGCTACATCACCGAGAAGTCGCTCAGTGTCGACAACCTGTTCGTCTTCGTCCTGATCATGGCGAAGTTCGCGGTGCCGACCCACCTCCAGCAGCGGGTGCTGCTGATCGGTGTGCTGATCGCCCTGGTGCTGCGCGCGATATTCATCGCCGCCGGTGCCGCGATCATCGCCAGCTTCTCCTGGGTGTTCTACATCTTCGGCGCGTTCCTGATCTACACGGCCTGGAAGCTGATCCAGGAAGCGCGTGCCGACGAGGAGGACGAGGAGTTCGAGGAGAACCGGCTCCTGAAGTCCATCGAGAACCGCTTCGGGGTCGCCGACAGGTACCACGGCACCAAGCTGTTCATCCGCAACAACGGCAAGCGCGTCCTGACCCCGCTGATGGTCGTCATGCTCGCCATCGGCACCACGGACGTCCTGTTCGCGCTGGACTCCATCCCCGCGATCTTCGGCCTGACCCAGGACCCGTACATCGTGTTCACCGCCAACGCCTTCGCCCTGATGGGTCTGCGGCAGCTGTACTTCCTCATCGGCGGACTGCTGAAGAAGCTGGTCCACCTGAGCTACGGCCTGTCGGTGATCCTCGGCTTCATCGGCGTGAAGCTGGTGCTGCACGCCCTGCACGAGTCCGAGGTGCACGTGCCGGAGATCTCGATCCCCGTCTCCCTCGCGGTCATCTGCGGCGTCCTGGTCATCACCACGATCACCAGCCTGATCGCCTCCAGGAAGCAGGCGGAGCGCGAGGCCGCCGAGGCCGCCGAAGGGGCCGGGAAGGCCCCCAAGGACAGCGTCGAGGCCTGAGCCCGGCCGGCGGGCCGCACCGCCGGAGACACGGCACCGGCCGGGGCCGCCCGCATTGCGGGCCGCCCCGGCCGGTGTTTGCTTTGACGGTGAGCGCCCCGACCCCCGGGGCACGGCGCACCGCGGAGAACGGCATGAAGTTCGCGCAGATCATCGACTTCGAAACCGAACGCATCGACGACTTGGACGCCCTGATGGAGCAGCGGCGGGCCGACATGACCGGCCGGCCCGGCGGACCGACCTCCCGCCTCCTGCTGCGGGACCGGGACAATCCCAACCGCTACCTGTCGGTCATCCACTTCGACTCGTACGAAGAGGCCATGCGCAACAGCGAGGACCCCGCGACCACGGAGATGGCCGGACAGATCGCCGCCCTGTGCACCCGGCCGCCGTCCTTCACGGACTGCGACCTGCTGGCCCAGGAGGACCTGCGCTGAGACCGCCGGGGTCTCAGGCGGCCGCCGACTCCAGGGCGGGATCCGCCACCCGTCCGGGCAGCGTCTCCGGCAGCAGGGCGAAGCAGCCGAGACTGAGCAGGGCGATCACGGTCAGGTAGGCCGCGACGCCCCAGGGCGGCCCCGAACCGCCCGCCGAGGCCGTCGCCACGATCGGGGTGAGGGCGCCGCCCAGGACACCCGCCAGGTTGTAGCCGACGGCCGCCCCCGTGCAGCGCACCCGCGGCGGGTACAGCTCCGGCAGATAGGCGGCCACCACGGCGAACATCGTGATGAACGCCAGCAGGGCCCCGGTGAACCCCAGGAACATCAGTACGGGCCGTGCGGTGTGCAGCAGGCCCACCATCGGGAACATCCACAGGGCGGCGGCCGTGCAGCCGGCCAGGCACATCGGCCGCCGCCCCACCCGGTCGCCCAGCATCGCGGCGAACGGGGTCAGCACGCCCTTCACCGCCACCGCCGCCATGATGCACACCAGCATCCGCGTACGGCTCACGCCGAGCCGCTCGGTGCCGTACGCCAGCGCCCAGGTGGACACCGCGTAGAAGATCGCGTATCCGACCGCCAGCGCGCCGGCTGTCAGCAGCACCAGCCGCCAGTGGTCGCGCGCCACCTCCACCAGCGGGGCGCTCGCCCGCCCGCCGGTTTCGGCCATCTCCCGGAACTGCGGCGTCTCGGCCAGGGACGTCCGCAGCAGCAGCCCGCCGGCCGCCAGCAGCCCGGCCGCCCAGAACGGCACGCGCCACCCCCACGCGCGGAACTGGGCGTCGCTCAGCCCCGCCGACAGCGCGAGCATCACGCCGTTCGCCAGCAGGAACCCGACCGCCGGACCCACCTGCGGGAAGCTCGCCCAGAGCGCGCGCCGCCGCGCGGGCGCGTGCTCCGCCGTCAGCAGCACCGCCCCGCCCCACTCGCCGCCGAGCCCCAGGCCCTGGAGGAACCGCAGCACCAGCAGGAGCACCGGAGCGGTCACCCCGAGGGTCGCGTACGAGGGCACGCACCCCACGGCGACGGTGGCCGCCCCGGTCAGGACCAGCGACGCGAACATCACCGGCCGCCGCCCGTACCGGTCCCCGATGTGACCGAACAGCGCGGAACCGAGCGGGCGCGAGAGGAACCCCACCGCGAACGTGCCGAAGGCGGCCAGTGTGCCGGCGACCGGCGAGAAGGTCGGGAAGAACAGGGGGCCCAGGACCAGCGCGGCCGCGGTCCCGTAGACGAAGAAGTCGTAGAACTCGACGGCCGTGCCGGCGAGGGAGGCGGCGGCGAGCCGCACCATGGAGGGCGGCCCGGGCGGTGCGGGGGAGGACGGACGCGGACCGTGACTGTGGCGCATGTCGCGCCAACCACCCGTGGCGCCCCCGGGTTACGGGGGCGCTCGGGAGCCGCCGGAGCGACTACCAGCCGCGCTCGCGCCACTCCGGGAGCTTCGGGCGCTCCTGACCCAGGGTGGTGTCCTTGCCGTGCCCGGGGTAGACCCAGGTCTCGTCCGGCAGCACGTCGAACAGCTTGGTCTCGACGTCCAGGATCAGGCTGGCGAAGGCGTCCGCGTCCTGGCGGGTGTTGCCGACGCCGCCGGGGAAGAGGCAGTCCCCGGTGAAGACGTGCGGATGGCCGTGCGGGTCGTCGTAGACGAGCACGATCGAGCCGGGGGTGTGCCCCACCATCCGGCGGGCGGTGAGCTCCACCCGCCCCACCCGCACCGTGTCCCCGTCGTCGACGGGGACGTCCGTGGTCACCTCGATGCCCTCGGCGTCGTACCGTCCCGCGAGGGTGCGGGCGCCGGTCGCCGCCACGACCTCGGCCAGCGCGTCCCAGTGGTCGCGGTGGCGGTGGGTGGTGACGACGGACGCGATGCCGTCGTCACCGATCAGCCGGAGCAGCGTCCGGGGCTCGCTCGCCGCGTCGATGAGCAGCTGCTCGCCGGTCGCCCGGCAGCGCAGCAGGTACGCGTTGTTGTCCATCGGGCCGACCGCGACCTTGGAGATCATCAGGTCCGTCAGCTCGTGCACATCGGCGGGCCCGCCCACCTTCACCGCTCCGCTGTACGTCATGGAGCCAGCCTATAGCGGGGGCAGTACGGGAAGGGGGCCTCCCGTGACCTCCAGGGCCGCGCCGTCACGGCGTCCGGCGAGCCACCCGAGGAGGTCGGGCGCCGGGCCGGAGACGGTCACCGCGGGGCCCTCGTCGCCGCCCGTGCGCCACTCCGACCCGGCCGCCAGCAGCCGGGTCGGAGGTACCGTGGGATGGCCGGCGAAGCGGTCGGCCAGGAACGCGATCTCCCGCTCGGTGAACTCCTCCGGCAGGTCCTCCAGCTCGTAGCCGGCGTCCAGGTCCACGTGGTGCAGCTCCACCTCGACGAGGCGGCGGAAGGGCAACCTCGCGGCCCGGTCGGTCACCCCGTTGCGCAGCTCCACCACCCGGTCCCAGTCGGCCGGCGCCTCGCCCGCCGCCCGGAACCGCGCGGCGCTCTCGCGGACGTCGTCGAGCTGGACGGCGAGCGGGCGGGTGGCGTCCCGCTCGATGTCGGCGTCGCGCGCCTCGGCGCTGACGTACATGGGACGCCCCTGGAGGACGTTCACCAGGGCGTCGGCGTTGCGGGCGAGGTGGGCCAGGACGTGCCCCCGGGTCCAGCCGGGGAGCCGGGACGGCGCGGCGAGGGCGGCGTCGTCGAGCTTGGCGGCGGCGGTGAGCAGTCGGTCGGTCGCCTCGCGCACGGAGGCCAGGTCATGCACATGGTCGATCATGCTGCTGACCCTAGCGCCGCCACACGATCGGGTGAAGGTGGTTGCTCATGGCCGGAAATCGAATGCGCGTGCTATACGCTCGGTGGAGGCATCCTTGAAAGCCAGACATCCATTTGGCGGCCCCCCGTAGGCTTGAACAGTCTGGGACGGGGGCTGTGCCCCCGCTTCTCTCAAGAAAGGTGCGGACCGGCGTGGCCGACCGTCTCATCGTCCGTGGCGCGCGCGAGCACAATCTGAAGAACGTCTCGCTCGACCTCCCGCGTGACTCCCTCATCGTCTTCACCGGGCTCTCGGGGTCGGGCAAGTCCTCCCTCGCGTTCGACACGATCTTCGCCGAGGGGCAGCGCCGCTACGTCGAGTCGCTCTCCTCCTACGCCCGGCAGTTCCTCGGCCAGATGGACAAGCCGGACGTCGACTTCATCGAGGGCCTCTCCCCGGCCGTCTCGATCGACCAGAAGTCCACCTCGCGCAACCCGCGCTCCACGGTCGGCACCATCACCGAGGTCTACGACTACCTGCGCCTGCTCTTCGCGCGCATCGGCAAGCCGCACTGCCCCGAGTGCCACCGGCCCATCTCGCGCCAGTCGCCGCAGGCCATCGTCGACAAGGTGCTGGAGCTGCCCGAGGGCAGCCGCTTCCAGGTCCTGTCGCCGCTGGTGCGCGAGCGCAAGGGCGAGTTCGTCGACCTCTTCGCCGACCTCCAGACCAAGGGCTACAGCCGGGCCAGGGTGGACGGGCAGACCGTCCAGCTCGCCGAGCCGCCCACCCTGAAGAAGCAGGAGAAGCACACGATCGAGGTGGTCGTCGACCGCCTCACGGTCAAGGACAGCGCCAAGCGGCGGCTGACCGACTCCGTCGAGACCGCGCTGGGCCTGTCGGGCGGCATGGTCGTGCTCGACTTCGTCGACCTCCCCGAGGACGACCCCGAGCGCGAGCGGATGTACTCGGAGCACCTGTACTGCCCGTACGACGACCTGTCCTTCGAGGAGCTGGAGCCCCGCTCCTTCTCCTTCAACTCGCCCTTCGGCGCCTGCCCCGACTGCACCGGCATCGGCACGCGCATGGAGGTCGACCCCGAGCTGGTCGTCCCCGACGAGGAGCGCTCCCTCGACGAGGGCGCGATCCACCCCTGGTCGCACGGCCACACCAAGGAGTACTTCGGCCGGCTGATCGGCGGCCTCTCCCAGGCCCTCGGCTTCCGCACCGACATCCCCTGGGCCGGGCTGCCCGCGCGCGCGAAGAAGGCGCTGCTGTACGGGCACAAGACCCAGGTCGAGGTCCGCTACCGCAACCGGTACGGCCGGGAGCGGGCGTACACCACCCCCGCCTTCGAGGGCGCCGTCTCCTTCGTCAAGCGGCGGCACAGCGAGGCCGAGAGCGACTCCAGCCGCGAGCGCTTCGAGGGCTACATGCGCGAGGTGCCCTGCCCCACCTGCGAGGGCACCCGCCTCAAGCCGATCGTCCTCGCGGTCACGGTCATGGAGAAGTCCATCGCGGAGGTCTCCGCGATGTCCATCAGCGAGTGCGCCGACTTCCTCGGCCGGATGAAGCTGAACGCCCGCGACAAGAAGATCGCCGAGCGGGTGCTCAAGGAGGTCAACGAGCGGCTGCGCTTCCTGGTCGACGTCGGCCTGGACTACCTGTCGCTGAACCGCGCGGCCGGCACGCTCTCCGGCGGCGAGGCCCAGCGCATCCGGCTCGCCACCCAGATCGGCTCCGGCCTCGTCGGCGTGCTGTACGTCCTGGACGAGCCGTCCATCGGCCTGCACCAGCGCGACAACCACCGGCTGATCGAGACCCTGGTGCGCCTCCGCGACATGGGCAACACGCTCATCGTCGTCGAGCACGACGAGGACACCATCAAGGTGGCCGACTGGGTCGTCGACATCGGCCCCGGCGCGGGTGAGCACGGCGGCAAGGTCGTGCACTCCGGCCCCCTGAAGCAGCTTCTGGCCAACAAGGAGTCGATGACCGGGCAGTACCTGGCCGGGAAGCGGTCCATCCCGCTCCCCGACGTCCGCCGCCCGGTGGACCGGGCACGGCGGCTGACCGTGCACGGCGCCCGGGAGAACAACCTCCGTGACATCGACGTGTCGTTCCCGCTGGGCGTGCTGACGGCCGTCACCGGCGTCTCGGGCTCCGGCAAGTCGACCCTGGTCAACGACATCCTGTACACCCACCTGGCGCGCGAGCTCAACGGCGCCAAGTCCGTCCCCGGGCGGCACACGCGGGTGGACGGCGACGACCTGGTCGACAAGGTCGTCCACGTCGACCAGTCGCCCATCGGGCGCACCCCGCGCTCCAACCCGGCGACGTACACCGGTGTCTTCGACCATGTCCGCAAGCTCTTCGCCGAGACCATGGAGGCGAAGGTCCGGGGCTACCTGCCGGGCCGGTTCTCCTTCAACGTCAAGGGCGGTCGCTGCGAGAACTGCGCCGGTGACGGCACCATCAAGATCGAGATGAACTTCCTGCCGGACGTGTACGTCCCGTGCGAGGTCTGCCACGGAGCGCGCTACAACCGGGAGACCCTGGACGTCCACTACAAGGGCAAGTCCATCGCCGAGGTGCTGGACATGCCGATCGAGGAGGCCCTGGAGTTCTTCGAGGCCGTCCCGACGATCGCCCGCCACCTGCGCACCCTCACCGAGGTCGGTCTCGGGTACGTCCGGCTCGGCCAGCCCGCGCCGACCCTCTCCGGTGGTGAGGCGCAGCGCGTCAAGCTGGCGTCGGAGCTCCAGAAGCGGTCGACGGGGCGCACGGTGTACGTCCTGGACGAGCCGACCACGGGTCTGCACTTCGAGGACATCTCGAAGCTGATCACCGTGCTCTCCAACCTGGTCGACAAGGGCAACTCGGTGATCGTCATCGAGCACAACCTGGACGTCATCAAGACGGCCGACTGGGTCGTGGACATGGGCCCCGAGGGCGGCAGCGGCGGTGGCCTGGTCGTCGCCGAGGGCACGCCCGAGCAGGTCGCGAGCGTCCCGGCCAGCCACACCGGCAAGTTCCTCCGGGACATCCTCGGCGCGGACCGCATCAGCGACGCGGCCGCGGCGGTGCCGGCGGCGCGGAAGCGGGCGGCCGCGAAGAAGACCGTCGCCTCGGCGGACGGCGTGACCCGCCGGACCGCCACGGCGAAGGCGGCCGGGACGACCAGGGCGAAGAAGCCGGCCACCCGGTCCGCCACGTCCTGACCCGCCCCGCCGGGCGCGGACCCGCGCCCGGCGGCCTCCGCGCCCGGCAACGGGCCAGTCAGGGCGACGGGGCGAGGCGGGCCGCCAGGGCGGGGATCGAGTCGGTGAACCAGACGTGGGAGCCCCGGTTCGCCTCGCGGACGAAGTCGCGCAGCGGCGTGCTGCCGGCCACGTGGTGCGAGACGTCCCCGACGACCACCAGCCGCAGGCCGTAGTCGGTGAACTTCTGGACCACCTCGCCGGCCACGCCCGTGCGCAGCGAGAAGAAGTCCGCACCGAGCCGCTCCACCGGCACCACCACCAGTGCCGCCTCGCGGCCCAGCGCGTCCCCGACCAGGTCCAGGGCGGCCTGGCGGCCGGCCAGCGCGGGCCCGCCGGGAGAGCAGACCAGCGCGGGCACGCCGTGCAGCGGCAGCACCGTGTCGGACGTCACCAGCTCGGCGGCGTACGGCGGCTCCGCGCCCGGGCGGGAGCAGGTGACCGCCGCCGCCCGGGCCGCGAACGACAGCAGGTCCGTCCAGGCCCCGGCGTCCAGGGCGGACAGCGGGCGGGACCCCAGCCCGTGCAGCAGCGCCGCGTTCACCGTGTCGCCCGCCCCGATGGTGTCGGCGACCGCCACCGGCACCGCGGGCACCGACACGGTCAGCTCCTCCGTGAACACCGTCAGCCCCTCAGCGCCCCGGGTGAGCACCACCGCCTCCGGCCCCGCGGCCAGCCACTCGCCGGGTGAACCGCCCAGCCACCGCGCGTCCTCCTCGGACAGCTTCAGCAGCGACACGTACGGCAGCCACCCCGTGAACCGCGCCCGGTGGGCCTCCGCGTCCGGGAGCAGACCGGGCCGGACGTTCGGGTCCAGCAGCGTCAGCACCCCGCGCCCCGCCTCCCGCCGCAGCAGCGCCTCGTAGGCGCTCGCGCCCGGCTCCAGGGCCAGCGAGCAGGTACCGAAGGCCATCGCCCGTACCGCGTCCGGAAGCCGCCCGGGCAGTTCGAAGAGCCGGTCGGCCGTCCCCTCGGCGTGGAACGAGTACCCCGCCGAACCGTCCGCGCCGACCGAGGCCACCGCCAGCGTCGTGGGCTCGGCACCCCGCTGGACGAGGCCCGTGGCGACCCCCGCCGCCCGCAGCCCCGCCAGCAGCGCCTCCCCGAACGCGTCCGTGGACACCCGGGAGCAGAACGCGGCCTCGGCGCCGAGCCGGCCCAGCGCCACCGCCGTGTTGTAGGGGCCACCGCCCCGGCGCGGGACCAGCGCCGACAGCGGCTCGGCCCCGGTGGGGACGAGGTCGATCAGGGACTCTCCGGCGGCAACGATCACGAGGCCGAACGTAACCCATCGGCCCCGCACGGGACAGCCCCCGCAGCGCCCCCCGAACCCCGCCGCAGGCCCACCGATCTACCCCGGTATCGTCGGTTCCGTCACCGCACCCCCAGCCCACCGTGGAGCCCCCATGCCCGGCCAGCCGCCCGCCCGCCGTTCCGTGCTGAAAGGCGCAGCCCTCGCCGGGGCCGCCGGGCTCGGCGCCGCCGCCTGCTCCACCGAGTCCAAGCTCGGCCACGCCCGGACCCCCACGCCGACCGCCCCGGTCGACCTGGGCGCGGCGGACGCGGTCCCGGTCGGGGGCGCGAAGCTGTACCGCGAGGAGCGCCTCGTGGTGAGCTGCCCCGCCAAGGGCCAGTACAAGGCGTTCAGCGCCCAGTGCACCCACGCGGGCTGCGTCTTCGACAAGGTCGAGGGCACCGAGGGCAACTGCCCCTGCCACGGCAGCCGCTTCGACGTCACCACCGGCAAGCCGCTCCGGGGCCCCGCGACCGCCGCCCTGCCCGAGGTCCCGGTCAAGGTCACCGGCGGCAAGCTGGTCGCCGGCCCCGACGCGTAGTCCGGGTCAGTCCCAGTCCCAGTCGATCCCCAGGATCCCCGGCCGGACCGCCTGCTCCACGAAGTGCACCGTGCGGTGCCGCCCGCTCAGCGTCAGGTCGCCGCGGGCCCCGCGCGGCGCCCCCGCCGACGTCTGCGCGAAGCGGCGGCACCGCACGGGCAGGGCGTCCTCGTGGAACCGGACCTGGAGCACGTACTGCCCGCCCGCGAAGCTGAAGCCCCGCACGTACTCGCCGCTCACCCCGCCCGTACCGTCCTCGAAGCCGTACCCGAAGAGGTACGTCTCCCCCGCCCGCAGCCGTGCGTCGAACAGCAGCTCGGCCACCACGACCCCGGTTTCCCCGTGCCGCCGCACCCGCCCCGTGCGGCAGTTCTCGCCCGCCCGCACCACCACCCGCTCCGGGTCGCAGCCGGGGTCGCCGTGGTGGATGGCCAGGTAGCGGTCGACGCCGTCCCGGTGCGCCCGCACCACCTGCTGGGAGTCCCGGCCGAGCAGCTCCCGCCCGGCGCCGATCCGCACCCGCTCCTGGTGCCCCACCGTGTGCAGCCCGCCGTCCGCCGGGGCCTCCAGCTCCGCGATCAGCCGCTCCACCGCGCCCGACGCCTCCAGCAGCGAGCGGTACGTACGGCCCGCCGGCCTGGTCACCGCGGGCCGCGGGCCCGCTCCCGTCCCCGTTCCCGTACCGGCGCCCGGGTCGTCCGCGCCCGGATCGCCGAGCAGCCGTATCAGGGACTCACCGGGCAGCCGGAGCAGCTCCTCCAGGGCCCGGACCGCCTTCAGGGACTCCGGCCGCTGCGGGCGGCGGGCGCCCTGCTGCCAGTAGCACAGGCTGGTCACCCCGACCTTGATGCCCCGGTGGGCGAGATGGTGCTGGACCCGCTGGAGCGGCAGCCCGCGCACCGCCAGCGCCGCGCGCAGCGCCAGGTGGAACGGGCCGGTGTGGAGGATCCGCGCGAGATCGGTCTCGGTGTGCGGGGTGCGTGCCATGGGAGTCCTCGGTGAACGTTCACGACGGGGCGGTACGACTCCGGGCCGGTGGCGACGGGCGGGGCTGGTGGGGGAGGGGATCCGTTCACTCGTCAACCAGTGGCGTTCACAGCGCGGTGTCACCACGCATTGAAGCGTGTTGACCTGCGCCCGACAACGCTCGATGCTCCCAGCAGCGTCCGGACGCGATCCTCCCTCCCCACATCCCCAGCCGGAGGAACGCGATGCGCACACCCGTCAACCCCCCGGGCAGAGCCCGGCAGTTCGTCCTCGCGGTGCTCCTCGCCGCCACCACCGTCCTCGTCCTCCCGGTGACCGCCGCCACCGCCGAGGACCGTTCCGCCACGGCGCTCGCCGCCAAGCGCCTGGACATCACCATGCAGGCACAGGCCAAGACCAACTGGTGCTGGGCCGCGGGCGGCAACACCATCGCCACCTGGTTCGGCCGCTCCTACACCCAGAACCAGTTCTGCAACGCCGCCTTCGACCGGCAGCAGGGCTACGACTGCCCCAACTGGCAGGCCACCCTCGGCAACGTCCGGACCGGGCTGCGCTGGGCCGGCATCAAGCCCGGCTCGTACGTCGACGGCTGGCTGCGCTACTCCACCGTCCAGACCGAGATCAACGCCGGTCGCCCCGTCGAGACCCGCATCCAGTGGGCCGGCGGCGGAGGACACATGCACGTGGTGTACGGCTACGACGACGCCAACGGCTGGGTCCACTGGGGCGATCCCTGGCCCTCCAGCGACCGGTACAACTGGGCGTCGCACGCCTGGTACGTCGACAACAGCGGCTTCTCCTGGACCCACTCGCTCTACCGGATAGGGGCGTGAGACCGATGACCCCACGTCGTCTCGTGGCGGTGACCGCCCTGACGCCGGCGCTGCTGCTCCTCGGCGTCCCGGCGGCCGGCGCCGCCGACACCCCGGGGGCGGCGGTCACCGCCCCCGCCACCCTCGACACGCTCTCCCGCTTCTTCGCCCGCGACGGAGCCGTGACCCGGTCCGCCGCCCGGCCCCGAGTCGAGGGCCGTACCGTCCCGGTGCGGTTCCTCTCACCGGACTTCGTCGCGGGCAAGGCGGGGGCGCCGGTCGCGCGCGTCGAGTTCCACGCCGCCGCCGCGGTCTCCTCCGACGGGCGGCGGGCGTCCGTGTGGACCGCCCGCCGGGGCGCCGGGGGCTGGCAGGTGGTGAACATCGCGACCGGCGACGACGAGACCCGGTACGCGGCGGAGGGCGCCCGCCGGGCCCCGGGCGGAACGGTGTTCCGGGAGCCGCAGATCGACGCCTGGTACGTCCACGCCGGCGGCAGGGTGCTCCCCCTGGACGAGGACGCGGTACGCGCGGTGGGAGCCGGCGGGACCACGCTCGCCGCCTACCGGGACCGGGTCGCGGCGGCGTACCGCGACAAGCTCCCCGGCTCGGCGTACGCGCGCCGGGGCGGTGCCGGCGGGTACGGAGGGCCCGCCGGACCCGCCGGACCCGAAGCCGTGGCACCGGACACCACGGCCACCGGTCCCGGGGCGGACGGCCCGCGTGCGGACGGCCCCGGTACGGCCGGCGCCCGGGCCGCCGCGGTGCCGGGCGCCGCGGCGCCGGCCGCCGCCTCCCGCCCGACCGGAACCGGAACCGGGACCGACGGGGCCGCCGTGGCCCCCGTCGCCGGGGCCGCCGCCCTGGTCCTCGTCCTGGCCGGGGTCCTCGGCGGGGCCTTCCGGCGCCGCCGCCGCTGATTCCCGGGGCGGTACGGGCCCGGCCCCCACCGGCCCGGCACCGCCCCGGAACCCCGTACCCCGACGACCCCACCCCGTACCGGACCCACCACCCCCTCCTCCCACCGTCTCCCCTCCGCTTCCGCGACCCACCCCCCACCCCGGCGCGGGGCGCCTCCGGTCCCACCCGGCGGCGCCCCGCGGCCATGGCGGCGACACCTCTCGGACGCCCGTGGTGTCAGCGGACGCCAGTAGGGTGTGAGGCATGGCAGACCCCTCCAGCTACCGCCCCAAGCCGGGACAGATCCCCGACTCGCCGGGGGTCTACAAATTCCGTGACGAACACCGCCGGGTGATCTACGTCGGGAAGGCGAAGTCCCTGCGCCAGCGGCTCGCCAGCTACTTCCAGGACCTGGCCGGCCTCCACCCGCGCACGCGCACCATGGTCACCACGGCCGCCTCCGTCGAGTGGACCGTCGTCTCCACCGAGGTCGAGGCGCTCCAGCTCGAGTACTCCTGGATCAAGGAGTTCGACCCGCGGTTCAACGTCAAGTACCGCGACGACAAGAGCTACCCGTACCTGGCCGTCACCCTCAACGAGGACTTCCCGCGCGTCCAGGTCATGCGCGGCCAGAAGAAGAAGGGCGTCCGGTACTTCGGCCCGTACAGCCACGCCTGGGCCATCCGCGACACCGTCGACCTGCTGCTGCGCGTCTTCCCCGTGCGGACGTGCTCGGCCGGTGTGTTCAAGAACGCCGAGCGCACCGGCCGCCCCTGCCTCCTCGGCTACATCGGCAAGTGCTCGGCGCCGTGCGTCGGCCGGGTCGACCCCGAGGAACACCGGGAACTGGCCGAGGAGTTCTGCGACTTCATGGCCGGCCGTACGGGCACCTACATCCGCCGCCTGGAGAAGGACATGACGGTGGCGGCCGAGGACATGGAGTACGAGAAGGCGGCCCGGCTGCGCGACGACATAGAGGCGCTCCGGCGGGCCATGGAGAAGAGCGCGGTCGTCCTCGCCGACGCCACCGACGCCGACCTGATCGCCGTCGCCGAGGACGAGCTGGAAGCGGCCGTGCAGATCTTCCACGTCCGCGGCGGCCGGGTGCGCGGCCAGCGCGGCTGGGTCACCGACAAGGTCGAAGCCGTCGACACCGCCGGCCTGGTCGAGCACGCGCTCCAGCAGCTCTACGGCGAGGAGAGCGGCGACGCGGTACCCAAGGAGGTCCTCGTCCCGGCCCTCCCCGAGGACCTGGACGCCGTGACGCAGTGGCTCAGCGGCCGCCGCGGCTCGCAGGTGTCCCTGCGCATCCCGCAGCGTGGTGACAAGAAGGCGCTGATGGAGACCGTCGGGCGCAATGCCCAGCAGGCCCTCGTGCTGCACAAGACCAAGCGTGCCAGCGACCTGACCACCCGCTCGCGCGCCCTGGAGGAGATCGCCGAGGCGCTGGACCTGGAGTCGGCCCCGCTGCGCATCGAGTGCTTCGACATCTCCCACCTCCAGGGCGAGGACGTCGTCGCTTCCATGGTCGTCTTCGAGGACGGCCTGCCCCGCAAGAGCGAGTACCGCCGCTTCCAGATCAAGGGCTTCGAGGGCCAGGACGACGTCCGCTCGATGCACGAGGTGATCACCCGCCGCTTCCGGCGGTACCTCGCCGAGAAGGAGCGGACCGGCGAGTGGGCCCTGGAGGAGACCGACGGCGAGGTCCCGGCCCAGGCCCCGGAGGACGACGGCCGGCCGAAGAAGTTCGCCTACCCGCCGCAGCTCGTCGTGGTCGACGGCGGGCAGCCGCAGGTCGCCGCGGCCCGGCGGGCCCTGGACGAGCTCGGCATCGACGACATCGCCGTGTGCGGCCTGGCCAAGCGCCTGGAGGAGGTGTGGCTGCCGGGCGACGACGACCCCGTCGTCCTGCCCCGCTCCAGCGAGGGGCTCTACCTCCTCCAGCGGGTCCGTGACACGGCCCACGACTTCGCCATCCGTTACCAGCGCACCAAACGCCACAAGCGGATACGGACCAGTCCCCTGGACGCGGTCCCGGGCCTCGGGGACGCCCGCAAGCAGACACTGATCAAGCACTTCGGCTCGGTGAAGCGGCTGCGGCAGGCGACAATCGAGCAGATCTGCGAGGTGCCGGGGTTCGGCCGGAAGACCGCCGAAGCCGTGGCCGTGGCCCTCGCCCAGGCGGCTCCGGCCGCCCCTGCCGTGAACACGGCCACAGGAGAGATCATGGATGAGGACGACGGGGGAACGGGACATGTCTGAGCACGACCCCACGGCGGCACCAGAGCCGACAGCACGAGAAGACGGAGCAGCACACGTGAGTACGGGCACGACGATCGAGGCCGGAGAGGCCGCCGAGGCGGCCATCCCCGAGCTGGTGATCATCTCCGGCATGTCCGGCGCCGGGCGCAGCACCGCGGCCAAGTGCCTGGAGGACCTCGGCTGGTTCGTCGTCGACAACCTGCCGCCCGCGCTGATCCCCACCATGGTGGAGCTCGGCGCCCGCTCCCAGGGCAACGTGGCGCGCATCGCCGTCGTCGTCGACGTGCGCGGCCGCCAGTTCTTCGAGAGCCTCCGCGAGTCGCTCGCGGTCCTCGACGCCAAGCAGGTCACCCGCCGGATCGTCTTCCTGGAGTCGTCCGACGAGGCCCTGGTCCGCCGCTTCGAGTCGGTGCGCCGCCCGCACCCCCTCCAGGGCGACGGCCGGATCGTCGACGGCATCGCCGCCGAGCGCGACCTGCTGCGCGAGCTGCGCGGCGACGCCGACCTGGTGATCGACACCTCCAGCCTCAACGTCCACGAGCTGCGCGCCAAGATGGACGCCCAGTTCGCCGGCGACGAGGAGCCGGAGCTGCGGGCCACGGTGATGTCGTTCGGGTACAAGTACGGCCTGCCCGTCGACGCCGACCTCGTCGTGGACTGCCGCTTCCTGCCCAACCCGCACTGGGTACCGGAGCTGCGCCCGTTCACCGGCCTCAACGAGGAGGTGTCGGGGTACGTCTTCAACCAGCCGGGCGCCAAGGAGTTCCTCGACCGGTACACCGAACTGCTCGAGCTGGTCTCCGCCGGCTACCGCCGCGAGGGCAAGCGGTACGTGACGATCGCCGTCGGCTGCACGGGCGGCAAGCACCGCTCCGTCGCCATGTCCGAGAAGCTCGCCGCCCGGCTCGCCTCGGAAGGGGTCGAGACCGTCGTCGTCCACCGGGACATGGGGCGCGAGTGAAGCAGTACCGCCGGCGTACGAGGCCCCTGACCGCCCGTACGCTCCGCAGACGCGGCGCCCAGCCCAAGGTCGTGGCCCTCGGCGGTGGCATGGGCCTGTCGGCGTCCCTCGCCGCGCTGCGCCGTATCACCGGTGACCTGACCGCCGTGGTCACGGTCGCCGACGACGGCGGTTCCAGCGGCCGGCTCCGTGAGGAGCTGGGCGTGCTGCCGCCCGGTGACCTGCGCAAGGCCCTGGCGGCCCTGTGCGGTGACGACGACTGGGGCCAGACGTGGTCCCGTGTCATCCAGCACCGGTTCCAGTCCAAGGGCGACCTGCACGAGCACGCCGTCGGCAACCTGCTGATCGTCGCCCTGTGGGAACAGCTCGGCGACCACGTCCAGGCGCTGGACCTGGTCGGCCGGCTGCTCGGCGCGCACGGCCGGGTGCTGCCCATGTCGGCCGTGCCGCTGGAGCTCCAGGCGCTGGTCAAGGGCCACGACCCGGAGCGCCCGGAGGACGTGGACACCGTCCGCGGCCAGGCCACCGTGGCGCTGACGCCCGGCGAGGTGCAGTCGGTGCACCTGGTGCCGAACGACCCGCCCGCCGTGCCGGAGGCGGTCGAGGCCGTGCTCGACGCGGACTGGGTGGTGCTGGGCCCCGGCTCCTGGTTCTCCTCGGTGATCCCGCACCTGCTGGTGCCGGAGCTGCTGGAGGCGCTCGTCGAGACCAAGGCGCGCCGGGTGTTGTCGCTGAACCTCGCTCCCCAGCCCGGAGAAACCGAGGGCTTCTCTCCGCAGCGTCATTTGGAGGTTTTGGGACGACACGCCCCTAAACTCGCCCTGGACGTGGTGCTGGCCGACGAGGCCGCCGTGCCCGACCGCGAGTCCCTCGCAGACGCCGCCAAGCGGCTCGGTGCCGCGGTCGAGCTGGCCCCGGTGGCGAGGAATGACGGCTCGCCGAAGCACGACCCGGAGCTGTTGGCCGCCGCGTACGACCGTATTTTTCGGATGCATGGAAGGATCGGCCCATGGCGATGACGGCAGCGGTGAAGGACGAGATCTCCCGGCTCCCCGTCACCCGGACCTGCTGCAGAAAGGCGGAGGTCTCGTCGATCCTGCGGTTCGCCGGCGGGCTGCACCTGGTCAGCGGGCGGATCGTGATCGAGGCGGAGCTGGACACCGCGATGGCGGCGCGCCGTCTGAAGCGGGACATCGCGGAGATCTTCGGGCACGGTTCCGAGCTGATCGTGATGGCTCCGGGCGGGCTGCGGCGCGGCTCGCGGTTCGTGGTGCGCGTGGTGGCGGGCGGTGACCAGCTCGCCCGCCAGACCGGGCTGGTGGACGGCCGGGGGCGCCCGATCCGGGGCCTGCCGCCGCAGGTCGTCTCCGGGGCGACCTGTGACGCGGAGGCCGCCTGGCGCGGTGCCTTCCTGGCGCACGGCTCGCTGACCGAGCCCGGCCGTTCCTCGTCCCTGGAGGTCACCTGCCCGGGACCGGAGGCCGCGCTGGCGCTGGTGGGTGCCGCGCGGCGGCTGTCCATCGCCGCGAAGGCCCGTGAGGTGCGGGGCGTGGACCGCGTGGTGGTCCGGGACGGTGACGCGATCGGCGCGCTGCTGACCCGGCTCGGTGCGCACGAGTCGGTGCTGGCCTGGGAGGAGCGGCGGATGCGCCGCGAGGTCCGTGCCACCGCCAACCGGCTGGCCAACTTCGACGACGCCAACCTGCGCCGGTCGGCCCGTGCCGCGGTGGCGGCCGGTGCCCGGGTGCAGCGCGCCCTGGAGATCCTCGGCGAGGAGGTGCCCGAGCACCTGGCGGCGGCCGGCCGGCTGCGCATGGAGCACAAGCAGGCCTCCCTGGAGGAGCTCGGCGCCCTGGCCGACCCGCCGCTGACCAAGGACGCGGTCGCCGGCCGCATCCGCCGGCTGCTGGCCATGGCCGACAAGCGGGCCCAGGACCTGGGCATCCCCGGCACGGAGTCCAACCTCACGGAGGAGATGGCCGACGGTCTCGTCGGCTGACGGCCCGGTGCGCGCCGCCGCCCCACCCGGAGCGGCGGCGGCCGTCGGCCGTGGCCCCCGAGGCGGTATTGACATGATCATGAAGTGTCATGAGCCTGGCGCCTGTCCACTTCCGTGGCAGACAACTGCAAGGGGGGCACATGAGACGTAGGGCGCGAGCGATCCTCGCCGCGGCTTCACTGCTGGTGACCGGACTGGTGGCGGGACCCGCCGCCGGGGCCGAGGGACCGGACGGCCCGGACGACGGCAGGGGCGACGGCCTCTCCGTATGGCACGCCAGGGTGACCAAGGAGCAGGTCCCGCTCCTCCTCGACGCCGGGGCCGACGGCCACGAGCTGAGCGAGCAGGTGCCCGACAAGGGCACCGCCACCGTCGAGCTGTACCTGACCGGCCGGCAGGCCGAGACGCTGCGCGACAAGGGCGTCGGCGTCACCGAGCACGACCTCACCGCGACCGCCGAGAAGCGCGTTGCGGCCGCCGGCGACGGCGTGTTCCGGCCGTACTCCGGCAAGGGGGGACTCAAGGAGGAACTCCTGACGACCGCCCGGGCCAACCCGGCGCTCACCAAGGTCGTCAGCATCGGCAGGACCGTCCGGGGCCAGGAGATCCTCGCCCTCAAGGTCACCAAGGGAGCCAAGAGGTACGAGGACGGGTCCAAGCCCGCCACCCTGTACCTCTCCAACCAGCACGCCCGTGAGTGGATCACCCCCGAGATGAACCGGAGGCTGCTCCACCACTACCTCGCCGGCTACGGCAAGGACCCGCGCATCACCAGGATCGTCGACACCACCGAGCTGTGGTTCGTGCTCTCGGCCAACCCCGACGGCTACGACCACACCCATGCCGACCCCGCCAACCGCCAGTGGCGCAAGAACCTCCGCGACAACAACGGCGACGGGAGCATCACCCCCGGCGACGGCGTCGACCTCAACCGCAACTTCTCCTACAAGTGGGGCTACGACGACGAGGGTTCGTCACCCGACCCCGCCGACGAGACCTACCGCGGCACCGGCCCCATGTCCGAACCCGAGACCAAGGCCATCGACGCCTTCCAGAAGCGGATCGGGTTCCGGTACGGCATCAACTACCACTCCGCCGCCCAGCTCCTCCTCTACGGCGTCGGCTGGCAGGTCGCCACCGACACCCCCGACGACGTGCCCCTCAGGGCCCTGGCCGGCACCCCCGCCAAGTCCGCGGTCCCCGGCTACCGTCCGCAGGTCTCCTCCGAGCTCTACACCACCAACGGCGAGGCCGACGGACACGCCGCGAACGTCAACGGGATGCAGATGTTCACCCCGGAGATGTCCACCTGTGCCACCGCTTCCCGGATCGACCCGGACGACGCCTGGGAACCGGCCGACTGCGCGTCCGTCTTCACCTTCCCCGACGACGAGAAACTGATCCAGCAGGAGTTCGCCAAGAACATCCCGTTCGCCCTGGCCGTCGCCGAGTCCGCCACCCGCCCCGACGACCCGGTCTCGCCGGCCGGCACCGACGCCCCCGCCCTCGTCCCCGACACCTTCACCACCTCCTACGCCTACGACGGCGCCGACCAGGAGGTCGCCGTCACCGCCCGCAAGTCGCTGCGCGACAAGGAACTCAAGTACCGCGTCAACGGCGGCCGCACCCACGACCAGCGGCTGGAGGCCTGGGACGGCGGCGAGACCTACGGCGGCGAGGACAACCTCTACTACGACGAGTACCGCGCCGAGGTCCAGGACGGCGAACCCGGCGACACCGTCGAGGTGTGGTTCACCGGCCGCACCCGCGCCGGCAAGCGCGTCTCGTCCACCCCGTTCACCTACACCATCGCCGAGCGGCCCCGCGCCGACGTCCTGGTGCTCGCCGACGAGGGCGGCACCACCGCCGCACGGCACACCGCCGCGTACACCGCGGCCCTGAAGGCGGCCGGCCACAAGGCCGTCGTCTGGGACGTCGCCACCCAGGGCACCCCGCACGACCTCGGCGTGCTCGGCCACTTCTCCGCGGTCGTCTGGTACACCGGCGCCGAACGGCCCTCCGGGCCCGTCATGCTCGCCGTGCGCGACTACCTCAACGAGGGCGGCAAGCTGGTCAACGCCGGTGAGCAGTCCGGCGGACTCGTCGACATCGGCCGCGCCGACTCCAACGACTTCGCCCAGTACTACCTCGGCGCCTACCGCCGCGCCGGCATGGCCTCGCCCGGTTCCTTCCGGGGTGTGGGCAGCTTCGCCGGCACGGAGGCCGCCCTCGGCGACGCCCCGGGCAACCCGCTCGACAGCGCCGGCGCCTTCACCGTCACCTCCGACACCCTCGACCCCCGGCGGTTCCCGCAGTTCCGCAGCACCGCCGCGGGCGACTACCCCGGCGTACGCACCCCCTTCGAGCCGTACGAGGGCGACACCTTCGCCGCCGCCCGGCACGCCGACAACGCCTGGATGCGGCTCACCCGGACCGTCGACCTGACCGGCACCGCCGCCGCCGCGCGGCCGGCGCTCCGGTTCAGGCTCAGCCACGACGTCGAGCCCGGCTACGACAACGTGGTCGTCGAGGCGCACACCGTCGGCCAGGACGACTGGACGACCCTGCCCGACACCGGGGGCCACTCCTCCAGCGAGGTCCCGACCGACTGCGCCGAGGGCTTCTACCTCGCCCAGCATCCCTTCCTCTCCCACTACCTCACCGCCGGCGAGGGCGGCTGCACCGCCGCCGGCACCACCGGCGCCTGGCACGCCTTCAGCGGCACCTCGGGCGGCTGGCAGCCGGTGTCCGTCGACCTGAGCGCGTACGCCGGCAAGCGGGTGGAGCTGTCCGTCTCGTACATCTCCGACTCCGGCACCGGGGAGACCGGCGTCTTCGTCGACGACACCGCGCTGGTCGTCGACGGAGCCACCCGGGACGCCGAGGGCTTCGAGACCTCGTTCGGCGCCTGGACCACCACCGGCCCGCCGGCCGGCAGCCCGGGCAACGCCACCGACTGGGCCCGGTCGCCCGCGCTCTTCCGCTCCCGGGCGGCCGTCACCACCCGCGACACCGTGCTGCTCGGGTTCGGACTGGAGCACGTCACCGACCCGGCGCTGCGTGCGCGGCTGCTGGGCCGGGCGCTGTCGGCACTGGCGCGCTGACGAGCGCGTTCCCGCACCGAAGAGCGCTCCGGGCTGACGCTCGGTAGCCGGGTGAACGCCCCGGTGGACCGTACTGTCCAGTAGGACGGGGACCGCGGTCCACCGGGCGCGTCCGGGTGCGCTAGATGTCACTCCGCCGCCTGGAGGGAGGTAGGGTCGTAAGCGGTCGGGGACATCCCTAATAGAAACTCGCCGGGCGTCGAAACCCGGCGTACCTAACGAGGAGATCGGTTCGTGACGATCCGCGTAGGCATCAACGGCTTTGGCCGCATCGGTCGTAACTACTTCCGCGCGCTGCTGGAGCAGGGTGCAGACATCGAGATCGTGGCTGTCAACGACCTGGGTGACACTGCGACCACGGCCCACCTGCTGAAGTACGACACCATCCTGGGCCGCCTCAAGGCCGAGGTGACCCACACCGCCGACACGATCACCGTCGACGGCCACACCATCAAGGTGCTCTCCGAGCGCAACCCGGCCGACATCCCCTGGGGCGAGCTGGGCGTCGACATCGTCATCGAGTCGACCGGCATCTTCACCAAGAAGGCCGACGCCGAGAAGCACATCGCCGGCGGCGCCAAGAAGGTCCTCATCTCGGCTCCGGCCAGCGGCGAGGACATCACCATCGTGATGGGCGTCAACCAGGACAAGTACGACGCGGCCAACCACCACGTCATCTCCAACGCCTCCTGCACCACCAACTGCGTGGCGCCGATGGCCAAGGTCCTCGACGAGAACTTCGGCATCGTCAAGGGCATGATGACGACGGTCCACGCCTACACCAACGACCAGCGCATCCTGGACTTCCCGCACAAGGACCTCCGCCGCGCCCGCGCCGCCGCGGAGAACATCATCCCGACCTCGACGGGCGCCGCCAAGGCCACCGCCCTGGTCCTCCCGCAGCTGAAGGGCAAGCTGGACGGCATCGCCATGCGCGTCCCGGTCCCCACCGGCTCGGTCACCGACCTGGTCCTGGAGCTCGACCGCGAGGTCACCAAGGACGAGATCAACACCGCCTTCCAGAAGGCGGCCGAGGGTCAGCTCAAGGGCATCCTCGAGTACACCGAGGACCCGATCGTCTCCTCGGACATCGTCAACTGGCCGGCCTCCTGCACCTTCGACTCCCAGCTCACCATGGTGCAGGGCAAGCAGGTCAAGGTCGTCGGCTGGTACGACAACGAGTGGGGTTACTCCAACCGTCTCGTGGATCTCACCGTCTTCGTCGGCGGCCAGCTCTAAGACACTGGGTACCAGGGCAGGCACTTCGATGTGAGCGCAGGGCCCGGGCAGCGCAACGCCGCGCTGTACGGGCCCTGACGCTTGCGCCGATCTTCCAAGGAGTACGGAGTAACAGGACAGATGAAGACGATCGACGAGCTTCTTCGCCAAGGGGTCGAGGGCAAGCGGGTGTTCGTCCGCGCCGACCTCAATGTGCCGCAGGACGGCACCACCATCACCGACGACGGCCGCATCCGCGCCGTCCTGCCGACCGTCAAGGCACTGACCGAGGCCGGCGCCAAGGTCGTCGTGGCCTCGCACCTCGGCCGCCCCAAGGGCGCGCCGGACCCCGCCTTCACGCTCCGGTTCGCCGCCTCCCGGCTCGGTGAACTGCTCGGCCGCCCGGTCGCCTTCGCGGGCGACACCATCGGCTCCGAGGCCCACTCCGCCGTCGCCGGCCTGGGCGACGGTGAGGTCGCCGTCCTGGAGAACCTCCGCTTCAACCCGGGCGAGACGTCCAAGGACGACGCCGAGCGCGCCGAGTTCGCCGCCCGCCTCGCCGCCCTCGCCGACGTGTACGTCGGTGACGGCTTCGGCGCCGTGCACCGGGGCCACGCCTCCGTGTACGACCTGCCGCGCCTGCTGCCCGCCTACGCCGGCTACCTGATCGCCACCGAGGTCGGCGTCCTGAAGAAGCTCACCGACGACGTCCGGCGCCCCTACGTCGTCGTCCTGGGCGGCGCCAAGGTCTCCGACAAGCTCGGCGTCATCGACCACCTGCTGGAGAAGGCCGACCGCATCCTCATCGGCGGCGGCATGGCGTACACCTTCCTCAAGGCCAAGGGCCACGAGGTCGGCATCTCGCTCCTCCAGGAGGACCAGGTCCCGGCCTGCCTGGACTACCTGGCCCGGGCCGAGAAGAAGGGCGTGGAGTTCGTGCTCCCCGTCGACGTGCTGGTCTCGGCCGAGTTCCCGGACCTGAAGACCAAGGCCCCGGCCCACCCCACCCTGGTCGCCTCGAGCGCCATCCCGGCCGACCAGGAGGGTCTGGACATCGGTCCCGAGACCCGCAAGCTGTACGCATCGAAGCTCGCCGACGCGGCCACCGTCTTCTGGAACGGCCCCATGGGCGTCTTCGAGCACCCCGACTACGCCGAGGGCACCAAGGCCGTCGCCCAGGCGCTCGTCGACTCCCCGGCCTTCACGGTCGTCGGCGGTGGCGACTCCGCCGCGGCCGTCCGGACCCTGGGCTTCGACGAGAACGCATTCGGCCACATCTCGACCGGCGGCGGCGCGAGCCTCGAGTACCTCGAAGGCAAGACGCTTCCCGGCCTCGCCGCACTGGAGGACTGACCCTCAATGACCGCCCGTACCCCGCTGATGGCGGGCAACTGGAAGATGAACCTCAACCACCTCGAGGCCATCGCCCACGTCCAGAAGCTCGCCTTCGCCCTGAACGACAAGGACTACGAGGCCGTCGAGGTCGCCGTCCTCGCGCCCTTCACCGACCTGCGCTCCGTGCAGACCCTGGTCGACGGCGACAAGCTGAAGATCAAGTACGGCGCCCAGGACGTCTCGGCGCACGACTCCGGCGCGTACACCGGTGAGATCTCCGGTGTGATGCTGTCCAAGCTGAAGTGCGCCTACGTGGCCGTCGGCCACTCCGAGCGCCGGCAGTACCACGGCGAGAGCGACGAGCTCTGCAACGCCAAGGTGAAGGCGGCCTTCCGCCACGGCCTGGTGCCGATCCTCTGCGTCGGCGAGGGCCTGGACGTCCGCAAGGCCGGCAACCAGGTCGCCCACACGCTCGCGCAGCTCGACGGCGGTCTGAAGGACGTCCCGGCCGAGGAGGCCGAGACGATCGTGATCGCCTACGAGCCGGTGTGGGCCATCGGCACCGGCGAGGTCGCCACCCCCGAGGACGCGCAGGAGGTCTGCGGGGCCATCCGCGGGCGGCTCGCCGAGCTGTACTCCAAGGAGCTGGCCGACAAGGTCCGCATCCAGTACGGCGGCTCCGTGAAGGCCTCGAACGTGGCCGCGATCATGGCGCAGCCCGACGTCGACGGCGCCCTGGTGGGCGGCGCGGCGCTGGACGCCGACGAGTTCGTCAAGATCGTCCGATTCCGCGACCAGTGAGTGTGGTCCCCCTGCCGGTGAGTATGCGGTAGGGCGGAATCGTCGTACCCTTGCGGGGGCCGAGGCTCTTTCCACGGAGCCTGGGCCCCCGTCGTCGGTGGAAGTCCGATGGTCCGTGTCATCCGAGAATTGCCAGGAAGTAGGGTCCAGCCGTGGTTATGGGGTTCTCGATCGCCCTCATCGTCTTCAGCGCGCTGCTGATGCTGCTGGTGCTGATGCACAAGGGGAAGGGCGGCGGCCTCTCCGACATGTTCGGTGGCGGCATGCAGTCGTCCGTCGGCGGCTCGTCGGTCGCCGAGCGCAACCTGGACCGCATCACCGTGGTCGTCGGTCTGCTGTGGTTCGCGTGCATTGTCGTACTTGCTCTCCTGATCAAACTGGACAACTGACGTCTCGGTTCCACGTCCGGTGCGGGGTGTAACTCCAATCACTGGACGCGCGTTGGGCCTTACGTAGACTGGGGCATCTTCGAGCACCATCACGCAGGGAGTTACAACCGTGGCAAGTGGCAACGCGATCCGGGGAAGCCGGGTCGGCGCGGGGCCGATGGGGGAGGCCGAGCGGGGCGAGTCCGCACCGCGGCTCCGCATCTCCTTCTGGTGCTCGAACGGGCACGAGACGCAGCCGAGCTTCGCGAGTGACGCGCAGGTCCCCGACACCTGGGACTGCCCGCGGTGCGGGTTCCCGGCAGGCCAGGACCGGGACAACCCCCCGGACCCGCCGCGCACCGAACCGTACAAGACGCACCTCGCGTACGTACGGGAGCGGCGCAGCGACGCGGACGGCGAGGCGATCCTGGCCGAGGCGCTGGCCAAACTCCGAGGCGAGATCTAGAGCGGTCGAGGGCCCTGTAGGTGGATTCCACCGGCAGGGCCCGACGTGTTCCCGCCGTCCTTTCCGTCCTTTCCGTCGTTCCGTCGTTTCCCGGCCGTTCCGCCACCGGCTCCGCCCGGCGTTGTCAGTGGCGCCCCCTACCGTCATGGGTGAACGGATCATCCGGCGTACGGGGGGCGGCAGTGGCGACGACGGGGACGACGAGGACGACGAGGGATGTCCGGCGGGTACCGGCGTGGCGGGGCGGCTTCGGACGGCTGTGGACGGCCGCGGTGGTGTCCAAGGCCGGGGACTCGTTGCGTACGGCGGCCATGCCGCTGCTCGCCGTCTCACTGACCCGCGAGCCGCTGCTGATCGCCGCGGTGACCGCGTGCGGCCATCTGCCGTGGCTGCTGTTCGGGCTGGTGGGCGGGGCCGTCGCCGACCGGGTCGACCAGCGGGGCGCCATGTGGGCCGTCGACCTCGTCCGGGGCGGGCTGATGGCGGCCTTCGCCGTCGTGGTCGCCCTGGGGCACGCCTCCGTCGCCCTGCTCCTCGCCCTCGCCTTCGCGCTCACCACGCTCCAGACGCTCTTCGACAACGCGGCCACGTCGCTGCTGCCGTCCCTGGTGCCCGCCGAGTCCCTCGCGGGCGCCAACGCCCGGCTCCTGACCGGCCAACAGATCGTGGGCGGCCTCCTGGTGGCCCCGCTGGTGCCCGTGCTGCTGCTCGCGGGCGACGCCGTGCCGTACGCGGCGGACGCGGCCTCGTACGTGGTGGCCGCCCTGCTGGTGGCCTCGCTGCGGGTGCCGGCGCCAAAGCGGCCGCCCCGCCGGGACGGCTCCACCCTGCGCGCCGAGATGGCCGAGGGGCTGCGGGTCCTGTGGCGGGACCGGACGCAGCGCCGGCTGTGCGTGGCGACGACGCTGGCCAACCTGGGCGTGGGCGCCCTGGTCGCCACCCTGGTGCTGCACATGACCGGCTGGCTCGGCGCGGGTGACGGCGGGTACGCGGCCGCCCTCACGGCCTACGGCGTGGGCAGCGTGGCGGGCGGCGCGGTGGCCGGCCGGATCGCCGACCGGACCGGCCGGATACGGGCGGTGTTCCTCGCCGGTGTCGTCCAGACCGGGGCGCTGGGTGTCCTGGGGTCGGTGCGGGAGCTGTGGGTGGCGCTGGTGGCCCTGGCGGTCTTCGGCCTCATGGGCATGGTGTGGAACGTCAACCAGGTGACGCTGATGCAGGAGCGCAGCCCGGCGGAGATGCTCGGCCGGATCAGCGCCGCGTTCCGCACCCTGGCCATCGGCGGCGCCCCGCTCGGCGCCCTGCTGGGCGGCGCGGCAGCGGCGGCGTGGGGCGGGGGCGGTCCCGCCCTGCTGGCGGCCGCGCTGTTCGCGGTCGCCGTCGCCTCGTTGGGGCGGCAGATCAATTAGGTTGGAGGGGCAGCGGGGCAAGCAGGCAGGTACGAGAAAGTGGGCTGATGTCCGAGATGAACGCAGAAGGTCGCACGAGGCTCAACCGGATGCCCGAGTGGACCGCCCTCGGCAAGCACCGGGAGCAGCTGGGACACACACAGCTGCGCGAACTGTTCGCCGCCGACCCGGCGCGCGGCACCGCGTACACGCTGCGGGTCGGCGACCTGTATCTGGACTACTCCAAGCACCTGGTGACCGACGAGACGCTGCGACTGCTGCGCGAACTCGCCGCCGCCACCGGGGTGGCGGAGCTGCGGGACGCCATGTTCCGCGGAGACAAGATCAATACCACCGAGAACCGGGCCGTCCTCCACACGGCGCTGCGCGCCCCGCGCGACGCCGTGATCGAGGTCGACGGCGAGAACGTGGTGCCGAGTGTCCACGCGGTGCTCGACAAGATGGCCGCGTTCTCCGAGCGGGTCCGCTCCGGCGAGTGGACCGGCCACACCGGCAAGCCCATCAAGAACGTCGTCAACATCGGTATCGGCGGCTCCGACCTGGGCCCGGCGATGGCGTACGAGGCGCTGCGCTCCTACACCCGGCGGGACCTGACGGTCCGTTTCGTCTCCAACGTGGACGGCGCCGACCTCCACGAGGCGGTCCGGGACCTGGACGCGGCCGAGACGCTCTTCATCATCGCGTCGAAGACGTTCACCACCATCGAGACCATCACCAACGCCACCTCCGCCCGCGACTGGCTCCTCACCGAGCTGAGGGCGGGTCAGGACGCGGTGGCCAAACACTTCGTGGCCCTGTCGACCAATGCCGAGAAGGTCCAGGACTTCGGCATCGACACGGCCAACATGTTCGAGTTCTGGGACTGGGTCGGCGGCCGCTACTCGTACGACTCCGCGATCGGCCTCTCCCTGATGATCGCCGTCGGACCGGACCGGTTCCGGGAGATGCTCGACGGCTTCCACCTGGTCGACGAGCACTTCCGCACCGCCCCGCCCGAGGAGAACGCACCGCTGCTGCTCGGCCTGCTGGGCGTCTGGTACGGCGCGTTCTTCGACGCCCAGTCGCACGCGGTCCTGCCCTACAGCCACTACCTGTCGAAGTTCACGGCCTACCTCCAGCAGCTCGACATGGAGTCCAACGGCAAGTCCGTGGACCGCGATGGCCGCCCGGTCGACTGGCAGACGGGCCCCGTCGTCTGGGGCACCCCCGGCACGAACGGGCAGCACGCCTACTACCAGCTCATCCACCAGGGCACCAAGGTGATCCCGGCCGACTTCATCGGCTTCGCCCAGCCGGTCGCCGACCTCCGGCCCGGCCTGGTCGCCCAGCACGACCTGCTGATGGCCAACTTCTTCGCCCAGACCCAGGCGCTCGCCTTCGGCAAGACGCCCGACGAGGTCCGGGCCGAGGGCGTGGCGGAGGAGCTGGTGCCGCACAAGACCTTCCGCGGCAACCACCCCACCACCACGATCCTCGCCGACGAGCTGACCCCGTCCGTGCTGGGCCAGCTCATCGCGCTCTACGAGCACAAGGTGTTCGTCCAGGGCGCCGTCTGGAACATCGACTCCTTCGACCAGTGGGGCGTCGAGCTCGGCAAGGTCCTCGCCAAGAGGATCGAGCCCGTGCTGACCGAGGGCGAGGGCGGTGAGCGGCTGGACAGCTCCACCGCCGCGCTGGCCGCGCGCTACCGGACCCTTCGCGGCCGGTGACCCGACGCCGCTGAGCCGGCGCGGACGACCGAAGGCCCGGTCCACCCATCAGGGTGAACCGGGCCTTCGCTATGAGGCGACCACCACGCGACCGCGGCGCGGCCGGGCCGCCCGCCGTCCGGGCAGCCGTCAGAGAGTGGCCTCCGGGAACAGGGCCAGCGGGAGCCGCGCGGCGGCCGCCTGATCCAGCAGCCACAGCGTCCGCGACCGGCCGTAGGCGCCGGCCGCCGGGGCCTGCACCTCGCCCGCGCCCGACAGCGAGATCGCCGCCGCCGTCGCCTTGTCCTCGCCCGCGGCCAGCAGCCACACCTCACGCGCCGCCCGGATCGCCGGCAGGGTCAGCGAGATCCGGGTGGCAGGCGGCTTCGGCGCGCCGTGCACGCCCACCACCATGCGCTCGGTCTCCCGCACCGCCGGGAGCTCCGGGAACAGCGAGGCGACGTGCGTGTCCGGGCCGACGCCCAGCATCAGCACGTCGAACGCCGGCACCGGGCCGTGGTCGTCGGGTCCCGCGGCCGCGGCCAGCTCCGCCGCGTACGCGGCGGCCGCGGCGTCCGCGTCCGTACGGTAAGCCCCGCCCGACACGGGCATGGTGTGCACCCGCGCCGGGTCCAGTGGGACGCTGTCGAGCAGCGCCTCACGGGCCTGCGTGTCATTGCGGTCCGGGTCGCCCTCCGGGAGGAACCGCTCGTCCCCCCACCACAGGTCGAGGCGCGACCAGTCGATCGCGTCCCGGGCGGGGGACGAACGCAGCGCCGCCAGCAGGCCGTTGCCGTTGCGGCCGCCCGTCAGGACCACGGAGGCGGTCCCGCGGGCGGCCTGGGCGTCCACGACCGCGGTGATCAGGCGGGCCGCCGCCGCCTGGGCCATCAGCTCCTTGTCCCGGTGGAGCACCAGCCGCGGTGCGCTCACTTGGCCGCCGCCTTCTTGGCAGGGGCCTTCTTCGCGGCGGGCTTGTCCCCGGAACCACCCGACGCGCCACCGGAGTCACCGGAGCCGTCCGCGGCACCGTCGGGAGCGGCGTCCGAGGCGTTCGCCGCGGTGGAGCCCTTCGCACCCCCGGCCGCCGGCCGCTCGGGGTGACCCAGCCGGTCGACCCCGTACCGCAGCACCGAGGCGTAGGTGTCGTCGGGGTCGAGGCGCCGCAGCTCCTCCGCGATCAGCTCGGAGGTCTCCCGGCGCTTGAGCGCCACCGCGCGGTCCGGCTGGCCCTCGATGCACAGGGTGGCGAGCGAGGCGTCCGGCCGGTGCAGCACGATGGGACCACAGGTGGTCTCCATCCGCACCGCCGTCAGGCCCGGCCCCGACGAGGCCAAGCGCTTCACCGGGATCTTCAGCCGGTCCGCCAGCCACATGGCCAGCAGTTCCACGCTCGGGTTGAACTCCTCGCCCTCGACCTCGGCGGACGTGACCTCGCAGGTCACCTGGTCCAGGGCCGCCGCCAGCATCGAACGCCACGGCGTGATGCGGGTCCAGGACAGGTCCGTGTCGCCCGGGGTGTAGGCCGCCGCCCGCGCCGCGAGCTCCCGCACCGGGTGCTCGGAGGCGTACGAGTCGGTGACGCGCCGCTGCCCGAGGGCGCCCAGCGGGTCGTTGGCCGGATCGGCCGGCGCGGCCACCGGCCACCAGACCACCACGGGGGCGTCCGGCAGCAGCAGCGGCAGGACCACCGACTGGGCGTGGTCGATGACCTCGCCGTACAGCCGCAGCACCACCGTCTCGCCGGTGGAGGCGTCCGCGCCCAGCCGCACCTCGGCGTCCAGGCGCGCGTTCGCCCGGTCGCGCGGCGAACGCGACGGGCGCTTGATGACCACCAGGGTCCGCGAGGGGTGCTCGCGGGACGCCTCGTTGGCCGCCTTCAGCGCGTCATAGGCGTTCTCCTCGTCCGTGACGATGACGAGGGTGAGCACCATGCCTATGGCAGGTGTACCGATGGCGCGCCGCCCCAGTACCAGCGCCTTGTTGATCTTGCTGGATGTGGTGTCCGTCAGGTCGGTCTTCATGGCCGGCGCCAGCTCCGTCCGTCTCGTGCGAGCATCTCGTCCGCCTCGGCCGGACCCCAGGTCCCGGACTCGTACTGCGCGGGCTTGCCGTGGCGGTCCCAGTACTGCTCGATCGGGTCGAGGATCTTCCAGGACAGCTCGACCTCCTCCGTGCGCGGGAAGAGGTTGGCGTCACCGAGCAGGACGTCGAGGATCAGCCGCTCGTACGCCTCGGGGCTGGACTCCGTGAAGGACTCGCCGTACGCGAAGTCCATCGAGACGTCCCGGACCTCCATCGACGTGCCCGGCACCTTCGAGCCGAACCGCAGCGTCACGCCCTCGTCCGGCTGGACGCGGATGACCAGGGCGTTCTGGCCCAGCTCCTCCGTCGCCGTGTGGTCGAAGGGGGAGTGCGGGGCGCGCTGGAAGACGACCGCGATCTCGGTGACCCGGCGGCCGAGCCGCTTGCCGGTACGCAGGTAGAAGGGGACGCCCGCCCAGCGGCGGTTGTCGATCTCCAGCTTCACCGCGGCGTAGGTGTCGGTCTTCGACTGCGGGTCGATCCCGTCCTCCTCCAGGTAGCCGACGGCCCTCGCGCCGCCCTGCCACCCGGCCGCGTACTGCGCGCGCACGGTGGACTTGCCGAGGTCCTTCGGCAGCTTCACCGCGCCCAGCACCTTGGTCTTCTCGGCCGCGAGCGCGTCCGCGTCGAAGGAGGCGGGCTCCTCCATCGCGGTCAGCGCCAGTAGCTGGAGGAGGTGGTTCTGGATGACGTCACGCGCGGCGCCGATGCCGTCGTAGTACCCGGCGCGGCCGCCGATGCCGATGTCCTCGGCCATGGTGATCTGCACGTGGTCGACGTACGACCGGTTCCAGATCGGCTCGAAGAGGGTGTTGGCGAACCGCAGCGCCAGGATGTTCTGGACGGTCTCCTTGCCCAGGTAGTGGTCGATGCGGAAGACCTGGTCGGGCGAGAAGACCTCGTGGACGATCCCGTTGAGCTCCTTGGCGGAGGCCAGGTCGTGCCCGAACGGCTTCTCGATGACCGCGCGGCGCCAGGAGTCGTCCTTCTCGTCGGCCAACCCGTGCTTCTTGAGCTGCTGGACGACGACCGGGAAGAACTTGGGCGGTACGGAGAGGTAGAACGCGAAGTTCCCGCCGGTGCCCTGCGCCTGGTCCAGCTCCTCCATCGTCTTCTTCAGGGTCTCGAACGCCTCGTCGTCGTCGAAGTTGCCCTGGACGAAGCGCATCCCCTGGCTGAGCTGCTGCCACACCTCCTCACGGAAGGGCGTGCGGGCGTGCTGCTTGACGGCCTGGTACACCTCGTCCGCGAAGTCCTCGTCCTGCCACTCGCGACGGGCGAACCCGATCAGCGAGAAGCCCGGCGGGAGCAGGCCCCGGTTGGCGAGGTCGTACACGGCAGGCATCAGCTTTTTCCGGGACAAATCGCCCGTGACGCCGAAGATCACCAGGCCCGACGGCCCCGCGATGCGCGGGAGCCGTCGGTCTGCGGCGTCACGGAGCGGATTCGCTCCATGAACTGCGTTCAAGGTTTACGCCTCCGAAGGGGCGAGGCGCTTGAGCTCCGCCTCGGTCGACTTGAGCAGGTCGTTCCAGGACGCCTCGAACTTGTCGACGCCCTCGTCCTCCAGCAGCTGCACGACCTCGTCGTAGCTGATGCCGAGCTTCTCGAGGGCCGCGAGGTCGGCGCGCGCCTGGTCGTACGTACCGGCGATGGTGTTCCCGGTGATCGAACCGTGGTCGGCCGTGGCCTCCAGGGTGGCCTCGGGCATGGTGTTCACCGTGCCCGGCGCGACCAGGTCGTCGACGTACAGCGTGTCCTTGTACGCCGGGTCCTTGACGCCCGTGGACGCCCACAGCGGACGCTGCTTGTTGGCCTGCGCCTTGTCCAGGGCCGCCCAGCGGTCGGAGGAGAACACCTCCTCGTACGCCTCGTAGGCCAGTCGCGCGTTGGCGAGGGCGGCCTTGCCGCGCAGCGCCGAGGCCTCGTCGGTGCCGATGCCGTCCAGCCGCTTGTCGATCTCGGTGTCCACGCGGGACACGAAGAACGAGGCCACCGAGTGGATCTTCGACAGGTCCAGGCCGCGCTCCTTGGCCTTCTCCAGGCCGATGAGGTAGGCCTCCATCACCCGGCGGTAGCGCTCCAGCGAGAAGATCAGCGTGACGTTGACGCTGATGCCCAGGCCGATGACCTCCGCGATGGCCGGCAGACCGGCCTCGGTGGCGGGGATCTTGATCAGCGTGTTCGGCCGGTCGACCAGCCACGCCAGCTGCTTGGCCTCCGCGACCGTCGCCCGGGTGTTGTGCGCCAGGCGCGGGTCCACCTCGATCGACACCCGGCCGTCCTGGCCCTGCGTGGCGTCGAAGACCGGGCGCAGGATGTCGGCGGCGTCCCGCACGTCCGCGGTCGTGATCATGCGGATGGCTTCCTCGACCGTCACCTCGCGGGCGGCGAGGTCCGTGAGCTGCTGGTCGTACCCGTCACCCTGCGAGATCGCCTTCTGGAAGATCGACGGGTTGGTGGTCACGCCCACCACGTGCTGCTGGTCGATCAGCTCGGCGAGGTTCCCGGACGTGATCCGCTTGCGGGACAGGTCGTCCAGCCAGATCGCGACGCCTTCGTCGGAGAGGCGCTTGAGTGCGTCTGTCATGAGAATTGCATCTCCTACTAGTTCGTGTACCGGCGTCAGCGCGCTGCGGCTTCGATGGATTCCCTGGCCGCGGCGGCGACCGCCTCGGCGGTGAAGCCGAACTCCCGGAAGAGCACCTTGCCGTCGGCCGAAGCACCGAAGTGCTCCAGCGACACGACGCGACCCGCGTCACCGACGAACCGGTGCCAGGTCAGACCGATCCCGGCCTCGACCGCGACGCGCGCCTTCACCGACGGCGGCAGCACGGCATCCCGGTACCCCTGGTCCTGCTCCTCGAACCACTCGACGGACGGCATCGACACCACCCGGGTCGGAATGCCGGCGGCCTGGAGCTGCTCGCGGGCCTGGACGGCCAGGTGCACCTCGGAGCCGGTGCCGATCAGCACCACCTGCGGCTCGCCGCCGTCCGCGTCGAACAGCACGTAGCCACCGCGGGCCGCGTCGTCGTTCCACTCGTACGTCGGCACGCCCTGACGCGTCAGCGCGAGGCCGTGCGGAGCGCCCTTGCCGAACTCCTTGGTCCAGCGGCGCAGGATCTCGCGCCAGGCGATCGCCGTCTCGTTGGCGTCGGCCGGGCGGACGACGTTCAGGCCCGGGATGGCGCGCAGCGAGGCCAGGTGCTCGACCGGCTGGTGCGTCGGGCCGTCCTCGCCGAGACCGATGGAGTCGTGGGTCCACACGTACGTCACCGGCAGGTGCATCAGCGCCGAGAGGCGGACGGCGTTGCGCATGTAGTCGGAGAACACCAGGAAGGTGCCACCGAAGATCCGGGTGTTGCCGTGCAGCGCGATGCCGTTCATCTCCGCGGCCATGGCGTGCTCGCGGATACCGAAGTGGATGGTCCGGCCGTACGGGTCGGCCTCCGGCAGCGGGTTGCCCTCGGGGAGGAACGACGACGTCTTGTCGATCGTCGTGTTGTTCGAGCCGGCCAGGTCGGCGGAACCGCCCCACAGCTCGGGGATGACCGCGCCCAGCGCCTGGAGCACCTTGCCGGAGGCGGCGCGGGTGGCGACGCCCTTGCCCGTCTCGAAGACCGGGAGCTTCTCCTCCCAGCCCGTGGGCAGCTCGCCCGCGGCGATGCGGTCGAACTCGGCGGCGCGCTCCGGGTTGGCGGTGCGCCACTCCTGGAACTGCTTCTCCCACTTCGCGCGGGCCTCGCGGCCGCGGTCGAGGGCCCGGCGGGTGTGGCCGATAACCTCGTCCGAAACCTCGAAGGACTTCTCGGGGTCGAAGCCCAGGACGCGCTTGGTGGCCGCGACCTCCTCGTCGCCGAGCGCCGAGCCGTGGGCGGCCTCGGTGTTCTGCGCGTTCGGGGCGGGCCACGCGATGATCGAGCGCATCGCGATGAACGACGGGCGCGAGGTCTCCGCCTTGGCGGCCTGGAGGGCACGGAAAAGGGCCTCGGGGTCGAGGTCGCCGTTCTCCTTGGGCTCCACGCGCTGGACGTGCCAGCCGTAGGCCTCGTACCGCTTCATCGTGTCCTCGGAGACGGCCGTCTCCGTGTCGCCCTCGATCGAGATGTGGTTGTCGTCCCACAGCAGGATCAGGTTGCCGAGCTTCTGGTGCCCGGCCGTGGAGGACGCCTCGGAGGAGATGCCCTCCTGGAGGCAGCCGTCACCGGCGATGCAATAGACGAAGTGGTCGAACGGCGAGGTGCCGGGAGCGGCCTCCGGGTCGAACAGGCCGCGCTCGTAGCGGGCGGCCATGGCCATGCCCACGGCGTTGGCGACACCCTGGCCCAGCGGGCCGGTCGTCGTCTCGACGCCCACCGTGTGGCCGTACTCCGGGTGGCCCGGGGTCTTCGAGCCCCAGGTGCGGAAGGCCTTCAGGTCGTCCAGCTCCAGGCCGAAGCCGGCCAGGTAGAGCTGGGTGTACAGCGTCAGGGACGAGTGTCCGGCGGACAGCACGAAACGGTCGCGCCCGGTCCAGTCGGCGTCCGCCGGGTCGTGCCGCATCACCTTCTGGAAGAGGGTGTACGCGGCCGGGGCCAGGCTCATGGCCGTACCGGGATGGCCGTTGCCGACCTTCTGTACGGCATCGGCGGCCAGGATGCGGGCGGTGTCGACGGCCCGCTGGTCCAACTCGGTCCACTCGAGGTCTGTGGTGGTCGGCTTGGTGCTCACCCTGGGTCAGGGCTCCTCTCCACATGTCGAATGCCGGTGACGTAGATCCCACCGGCCGTTGTCGAGCCTACCCCCGTGAGAACGTCCATTTTTTCGAGTCATTCCAGACTGCCGGGGTCGGCCGGGATCCGCCTCCTGACTGGGCCCTACGGCTTTTGGCAAGTGAATACGGAGCCGCTCATCCGATCGCTCATCCGAGCGTGGAAACCACCCTTTGCGGTGCCCTCTCCAACACGGCCCACCCCCGCGGAGAGCGAGGTATGGGCAACGTCTAGAGTGGCGTGGTACGCGCGAGTCTTTACCCGGTCTTCACGGCCCCGAGGGCCCTCATGCCCGGAGCGACTCGCTGGGATGTCTCTGTCAGGGGTGTGCGTGACGGCCGTCGAATCCCGTCCGGCGGGTGTGCTCGGGACGAGCACGGGGAAGCGGCCATTCGGGGCCCGCGTCAAGGCCTTCGTGGCGCTGACCAAGCCGCGGATCATCGAGCTGCTGCTCATCACCACGGTTCCCGTGATGTTCCTGGCCGAGCAGGGCGTGCCCGACCTGTGGCTGGTGCTCGCCACCTGCCTGGGCGGCTACCTCTCGGCCGGCGGCGCCAACGCGCTGAACATGTACATCGACCGCGACATCGACGCCCTCATGGACCGGACGTCGCAGCGGCCACTGGTCACCGGCATGGTCTCGCCGCGCGAGGGGCTGGTCTTCGGCCTCACCCTCGCCGTCGTCTCCACGCTCTGGTTCGGGCTGCTCGTCAACTGGCTGTCCGCCTGGCTGTCGCTGGGCGCGCTGCTGTTCTACGTCGTCGTCTACACGATGATCCTCAAGCGGCGCACCGCGCAGAACATCGTGTGGGGCGGCATCGCCGGCTGCATGCCGGTCCTGATCGGCTGGTCGTCGGTCACGAACACGGTGTCCTGGGCCGCCGTCGTCCTCTTCCTCGTCATCTTCTTCTGGACGCCGCCGCACTACTGGCCGCTGTCGATGAAGGTGAAGGAGGACTACGCGCGCGTGGGCGTGCCCATGCTGCCCGTCATCGCCTCCAACAGGGTGGTCGCCCGCCAGATCGTCCTCTACAGCTGGGTGATGGTCGCCGTCTCGCTGCTGCTGACGCCGCTGGGCTACACCGGCTGGTTCTACACGACGGTGGCCCTGGCCACCGGCGGCTGGTGGCTGTGGGAGGCGCACGCGCTCCAGAGCCGTGCCAAGGCCGGCGAGACCGGCGGCAAGCTCAAGGAGATGCGGCTGTTCCACTGGTCCATCACCTATGTGTCGCTGCTGTTCGTGGCGGTCGCCGTGGACCCCTTCCTGCGCTAGGTCGTGTCCGGAAAGTCCCGCCTGGCCCGCGGTGTCCTGCACGCGCGCTCCCTAGGGGATCTCTCGTCGATCAGCCCGGCATGATCGGCCGGGCACCCCCTGGGGCCGGCTCTGGCGAGTTCCCCTACTGGTGGGTAGCATCCTGTTCATGGCAGACACCAAGCAGGGCGACACCACCCAGGCGGAGGCCAAGGCCGACCGCAAGGCCACGCGGCTCGCCAAGCGGATCCGGACGTTCTCCCAGGAGCACGGCGGCGCCGAGGGCCAGCTCGCGTACATCGGGCAGATGGGCACCCGCATCGTGCTCGTCGGCGAGGACGGCGGCTGGGGCGACCTCGTGGCCCCCACCCACGAAGTCGCCAGGAGCGCGGCCGAGAAGGCGGGCCTCACCCTCCACGAGTCCTTCGACGGCGACCTCGCCGCCAAGGTCCGCACGGGTCGCTACGAGTGGAGCCGCATGGCCGGCATCCAGGTCGGCGGACCCTCGAACGACTGAGGCAACACCTTGGGCGGGGCTCACCCGTTAGGACCTGTGACGGTTCAGCCATCGCAGGGAGCCCCCGCATGATCGACACCCCGACGCTGGTGGACCAGTACTGCCACGGGGTGCTCCGTACGGAGCTGGGCCTGGGCACCTTCGAGACCCTGCTCGGCCGGTCCGCCGGGCCCCCCGCGGCCGGCACGACCTTCTTCGACACGCAGACCGGCTTCGCCGTACGGCGCTGGTGCCCGCCCCTGCTCGGCCTCGAACCGCACTGCCCGCCGGCCCACTACCTGGCCCGCCGCCGTGAACTCGGGGCCCTGGAAGCCGGCCGCCGGCTGCTGCGCGCCACCGGCATCTCCACCTACCTCGTGGAGACCGGCCTGTCCGGCGACCTCACCGGACCGGTCGAGCTCGCCGCCGCCGGCGACGCCCGGGCCCACGAGATCGTCCGCCTGGAACCGCTCGCCGAGCAGGTCGCCGACACCTCCGGCAGCGTGGACGCGCTGCTCGCCAACCTCGCCGAGGCCGTGCACGGAGCCGCCGTCACCGCCGTCGCGTTCACCTCCGCGACCGCCGTGCGCCACGGGCTCGCCCTCGCGCCCGCGCCCCCGGGCCCCGGCGAGGTGCGGGGCGCCGCCGGGCGCTGGCTGGCCCGCCGCCGGGTCGGCGGGACGCTCACCGACCCCGTACTGCTGCGCCACCTGCTGTGGATCGCCGTCGCCTCGGGGCGGCCCCTGCAACTGCGCCTCGGCCACCACGACCCCATGACGCTCGGCGACTTCGCCGAGGCCACCGCCGGGCTCGGCACCGACCTGGTGCTGCTGCACGGCTATCCGTACCACCGGCAGGCCGCGCACCTGACGGGCGTGTTCCCGCACGTGTACGCCGACCTGGGGCCCGCGCTCGCGCGGACCGGGGCGCGGGCGGCGGCCGTCCTGGCGGAGACCCTGGAGCTCGCGCCGTTCGGCAAGCTGCTGTTCTCCAGTGGTGCGCGGGGGCTGCCCGAACTGCACGTGGTGGGCGCGCGGGTGTTCCGCGAGGCCCTCGGCCGGGTGCTGGCCGACTTCGTCCACGAGGGCTCGTGGTCCCGCCGGGACGCCCAGCGGGTCGCCGAGATGATCGCGGCGGGGAACGCCCGGCGGGTCTACCGGCTGGCCTAGGGCAGGCTCGCTCGGGGCCGGCCGGGCCGGGCTGGGGCGGGCCGGGGCCCGTCCGTCCAGCGCCCGCCCGCCGCCGGGTCAGGCCGCCGGGCTCAGCGCCGCGTCCGCCTGCTGGGCCGGGATGCCCGCGCCCGGGTCCGCCGGCGGCCGCTCGCGGAGGCTCAGGGCGAGCCGCAGCACGGCGATCCACATCAGGGACGAGCCCAGCATGTGCAGGGCCACCAGGACCTCCGGCACCCCGGTGAAGTACTGCACGTACCCGATCCCGCCCTGCGCCAGCAGCACCAGCAGCAGGTCACGGGCGCGCGCCCGGGTGTCGTCCGGGGCGTCCACCACGCGCAGGACGAAGAACACCGCCAGTGCCAGGGCGCACACCACCCATGCGAAGACGGCGTGGACATGGGCCATCGTGGCGAAGTCGAACGGCATGCGCGGGACGTCGCTGCTGTCCCCCGCGTGCTTGCCGGAGCCCGTCACCGTCGTCCCCGCGGCGACCAGCAGGCCCGCCACGACCACCAGCGTCCAGCCCAGCTTGCGCACCGGGCCCGGGACCCGCGGCCGGGGCGCGCCGTCGCCCTCGCCGGCGCGCACCCAGGTGAGCGTGGCGAGGGTGAGCAGGGCGTTCGCGGCGAGGAAGTGCCCGGCGACGCTCCACGGGTTGAGGCCCGTCCACACCGTGATGCCGCCGATCACCGCGTTGCTCATCACGGCCCAGAACTGGGCCCAGCCGAGCCGGGTCAGCCCGCGCCGCCGCGGCTTGGCGGCGCGCGCGGCGACGATCGCCCAGCCGACGGCCGCCGACAGGACGTACGTCAGCATCCGGTTGCCGAACTCGATCGCGCCGTGGATGCCCTGCTCGGGCGTGGCGAACAGACTGTCGTCCGTGCACTTGGGCCAGGTGTCGCAGCCGAGACCGGAACCGGTCAGCCGGACGGCACCACCCGTGACGACGATGACGACGCTCATCACGACGGCGGAGAGCGCGGCGCGCCGGACCGTCTTGGGGGAGGGTGTCCAGCGCTGGGCGATATAGGCGAGGGGGGTCAACACGCCCCCTATCGTAGGCGCCCGCTTGTGCATGGATTCACGAGGGGCCCGTACAGCCCGCCGAGCCTGCTCCAGGGGCCCGTACGGCCGCCGCCGTGGCTCCAGGGGCCCGTACGGTCCGCCGCGCCTACTCCCAGCGGAAGAAGCGGGCCGCCGCGCCCAGCCCGAGCACCGCCCAGACCGCCAGGATCCCGGCCGGCCCCCAGGGCAGGGGCGCCCCGCCCGCCAGGACGTCCCGCAGACCGTCCGACAGGGCGGAGATCGGCAGCAGCTCCAGCACCGTCCGGGCCGCGTCCGGGAACCTCTCCAGCGGCACGATCACCCCGCCGCCCACCAGCAGCAGCAGGAACACCAGGTTGGCGGCGGCCAGGGTCGCCTCGGCCCGCAGGGTCCCGGCCATCAGCAGCCCGAGTCCCGAGAAGGCCGCCGTGCCGAGCAGCAGGAGCAGCGCCACCGCGAGGGGGTTGCCCCGCGGCGACCAGCCCAGCGCCAGGGCGATCACGGTCAGCAGCGCGACCTGGAGCACCTCGGTGACGAGCACCGAGGCGGTCTTGGCCGTCATCAGCGCCCAGCGGGGGAGCGGTGACGCGCCCAGGCGCTTGAGCACCCCGTACCGCCGCTCGAAGCCCGTGGCGATGGCCTGCCCGGTGAACGCCGTCGACATCACGGCCAGCGCGAGGACACCGGGCGCCAGGAAGTCCACCGGCTCGCCACCGCCCGTGTCGACGATGTCGACCGTCGAGAACAACACCAGCAGCAGCGAGGGGATGATCACGGTGAGCAGTAGCTGCTCGCCGTTGCGCAGCAGCATCTTCGTCTCGAAGACGGCCTGGGCGGCGATCATCCGTCCGACCGGTGCCGCACCCGGCTCGGGCGTGTAGGTCCCGGCGCTCATGAACGCAGCTCCTTGCCGGTCAGTTCGAGGAAGACGTCTTCGAGGGTGTGGCGCTCGACCGCGATCCCGTCGGGCATCACCCCGTGCTGGGCGCACCAGCTCGTGACCGTGGCGAGCAGCTGGGGGTCGACGGTGCCGCTGATGCGGTACGCGCCCGGCGTCAGCTCGGCGGCCGCGGTGCCGTCCGGGAGGGCCTTCAGCAGCGAGCCGAGGTCGAGACCGGGGCGGCCGGTGAAGCGGAGGGTGTTCTCCGCGCCGCCCCGGCAGAGTTCCTCGGGGCTGCCCTGGGCGGCGACCCGGCCCGCGTCGATGATCGCGACGTCGTCGGCGAGCTCCTCGGCCTCGTCCATGTAGTGCGTGGTCAGGACGGTGGTGACACCGTCGGCACGCAGTTCGCGGACCAGCTCCCAGGTGGAGCGGCGGGCCTGCGGGTCGAGCCCGGCGGTCGGCTCGTCGAGGAAGACCAGCTCGGGGCGGCCGACGACGGCCATCGCCAGCGCCAGGCGCTGCTGCTGGCCGCCGGACAGCCGCCGGTAGGTCGTCCGGCCGCAGGAGCCGAGGCCCAGGCGCTCGATCAGTGCGTCCACGTCGAGCGGGCGGGCGTGCAGCCTGGCCATGTGGCGGAGCATCTCGTCGGCGCGGGCGCCGGAGTAGACGCCGCCGGACTGGAGCATCACGCCGATGCGGGGCCGCAGCCGGGCGGCGTCGGCGACCGGGTCGAGGCCCAGCACCCGGACGGTGCCGGCGTCGGGGCGGCGGTAGCCCTCGCAGGTCTCGACGGTGGTGGTCTTGCCGGCCCCGTTCGGCCCCAGGACGGCGGTGACGGTGCCCGCCCGGACGTCGAGGTCGAGGCCGTCCACCGCGGTCTTGGTCCCGTACCGCTTGACCAGGCCCCGGACCTGGACGACGGACTCGTTTCGCATGGGCGGAAGTCTAGAGAGCTGCTCGGGACCACCCGTCCGGCGGGTGGACCCCGGGACGGGCGGGACTCGGGCGCGGGCCGGGCGGAGTCCCTCGCCCGGTCTCCCGCCCGGGGGCCCGACGCCGCCGCGGCCGGGCAAAACGGGCAGGTCAGACCGGGGGTGCGGGGCCCGAAGCGGTCGGCTCCCTGCCCGTTTCCCCAGGTCAGGTTAGGTTTCCCTTAGTGATGCACGGCACCGTCCACCCCTCAGGACGTCGCTTGTCAGGTTCTGAGGAATTACGCAACAATGGCGTTGTGAAAAACGTCGGTGAGGCTCCCGCGGCTCCAGCGGAGGAACTCGCGACCGGGGAGCGCTCCACGCGCAACCGGGTCGCGCGGTCCATCCTGGATCACGGCCCGTCCACCGTGGCCGAGCTCGCCAAGCGGCTCGGCCTCACTCAGGCCGCCGTCCGCCGCCATCTCGACGCCCTGGTCGCCGACGACGTCGTCGCCCCGCGCGAGCAGCGCGTCTACGGGGCCCGCACCCGTGGCCGCCCGGCCAAGGTGTTCGCCCTGACGGACTGCGGCCGGGACGCCTTCGACCAGTCGTACGACACGCTCGCCGTCGACGCCCTGCGCTGGATCGAGCGGTCGGCCGGCGGCGGTGCCGCCGGGGAAGCCGCCGTCGCCGCGTTCGCCCGGGACCGCATGGAGAACCAGGCGGAGGCGTACCGCGAGGCCGTCGAGGCCGCGGCGCCCGAGGAGCGGGCCGAGGCACTCGCCAGGGCCCTGAGCGCGGACGGGTACGCTGCCACGGCGCGCAACGCGCCGGTCGGACAGCAGCTCTGCCAGCACCACTGCCCGGTCGCCCACGTCGCCGAGCGGTACCCGCAGCTATGCGAGGCTGAGACGGAATTCTTCAGCCGCCTGCTCGGCACCCATGTGCAGCGACTGGCCACCATCGCCCACGGCGACGGGGTCTGCACGACGTACATCCCGCACACCACACCCACAGCATCCGCAAGCACGGCCGGGAGGAACCCCGCATGACCACCGAGATCAGCCACCCCGAGCTCGAGGGCCTGGGTCGGTACGAGTACGGCTGGGCCGACTCGGACGCGGCCGGTGCCGCCGCCAAGCGCGGTCTCTCCGAGGACGTCGTCCGCGACATCTCCGCGAAGAAGAACGAGCCGGAGTGGATGCTGAAGCTGCGGCTGAAGGGTCTGCGCCTCTTCGACAAGAAGCCCATGCCGAACTGGGGCTCCGACCTGTCGGGCATCGACTTCGACAACATCAAGTACTTCGTCCGCTCCACCGAGAAGCAGGCCGGTTCCTGGGAGGACCTGCCCGAGGACATCAAGAACACGTACGACAAGCTCGGCATCCCCGAGGCGGAGAAGCAGCGCCTCGTCGCCGGTGTCGCGGCCCAGTACGAGTCCGAGGTCGTCTACCACCAGATCCGCGAGGACCTGGAGGAGCAGGGCGTCATCTTCCTGGACACCGACACCGCGCTCAAGGAGCACCCGGAGCTCTTCCAGGAGTACTTCGGCACGGTCATCCCGGTCGGCGACAACAAGTTCGCGTCGCTGAACACCGCGGTGTGGTCCGGCGGCTCGTTCATCTACGTCCCCAAGGGCGTGCACGTCGAGATCCCGCTCCAGGCCTACTTCCGCATCAACACCGAGAACATGGGCCAGTTCGAGCGGACGCTGATCATCGTCGACGAGGACGCCTACGTCCACTACGTCGAGGGCTGCACCGCCCCCATCTACTCCTCGGACTCGCTGCACAGCGCCGTCGTCGAGATCATCGTCAAGAAGGGCGGCCGCTGCCGCTACACGACGATCCAGAACTGGTCGAACAACGTCTACAACCTGGTCACCAAGCGCGCCGTGGCCTACGAGGGCGCGACCATGGAGTGGGTCGACGGCAACATCGGCTCCAAGGTGACGATGAAGTACCCGGCCGTCTACCTGATGGGCGAGCACGCCAAGGGCGAGACCCTGTCCATCGCCTTCGCGGGCGAGGGCCAGCACCAGGACGCCGGCGCCAAGATGGTCCACATGGCCCCGAACACCTCCTCCAACATCGTCTCCAAGTCGGTGGCGCGAGGCGGCGGCCGCACCTCCTACCGCGGTCTCATCGAGATCGGCGAGGGTGCCCCGGGCTCCAAGTCGAACGTCCTGTGCGACGCGCTGCTCGTCGACACGATCTCCCGCTCCGACACGTACCCGTACGTCGACGTCCGCGAGGACGACGTGTCCATGGGCCACGAGGCGACCGTCTCCAAGGTCTCCGAGGACCAGCTCTTCTACCTCATGAGCCGCGGTCTGTCGGAGGACGAGGCCATGGCGATGATCGTGCGCGGCTTCGTCGAGCCGATCGCCAAGGAGCTGCCCATGGAGTACGCGCTCGAGCTCAACCGGCTGATCGAGCTCCAGATGGAAGGCGCGGTGGGCTGACCCGCCCCGCCCCTGTCGATCACGTCCCCCGGCTCACCCGGTGTGAGCCCCGTGAGCCGCCCGCAGGGCGACCGGCCGACGGCCGGAGCCGCCCCGCGGGCAGCGAACGCACCGAACGCAGAAAGCGAGCAGACCGACAGCCATGGCTGAGGCCCAGAACATCCCGGTGGGCTCCACCACCGCCGGCTCCATCGCGGTGGCCGCCGAGTCCACCGTCGCGACCCGCATGAGCGCGCCCCCCTCCTTCGACGTCGCGGACTTCCCCGTCCCGCACGGCCGTGAGGAGGAGTGGCGGTTCACGCCGCTGGAGCGGCTCCGCGGGCTGCACGACGGCACCGCGGTCGCCACCGGCGACGGCGTGCGCGTCGAGGTGGAGGCGCCCGAGGGCGTCACCGTCGAGACCGTCGGCCGCGACGACGAGCGGCTCGGCAAGGCCGGCACCCCGGTGGACCGGGTAGCCGCCCAGGCGTACTCCGCCTTCGAGAAGGCCTCGGTCGTCACCGTCCCCAAGGAGACCGTGCTCACCGAGCCGGTCCGGATCTCCGTGCACGGCCAGGGCGGCACCGCCTTCGGCCACCAGGTGATCGAGCTCGGCGCGTTCGCCGAGGCCGTCGTGGTCATCGACCACACCGGTGACGCGGTCCTCGCCGCCAACGTCGACTTCGTGCTCGGTGACGGCGCCAAGCTGACCGTCGTCTCCATCCAGGACTGGGACGAGAAGGCCGTCCATGTCGCCCAGCACAACGCGCTGGTCGGCCGGGACGCCTCCTTCAAGTCGGTCGTCGTCACCTTCGGCGGTGACGTCGTGCGTCTGCACCCGCGCGTGAAGTACGCCGGCACCGGCGGCGGGGCCGAGCTCTTCGGCCTGTACTTCACGGAGAAGGGCCAGCACCAGGAGCACCGCCTCCTCGTCGACCACAACACCCCGCACTGCACGTCGAACGTCGCCTACAAGGGCGCGCTCCAGGGCGAGAACGCCCACGCGGTGTGGATCGGTGACGTCCTCATCCAGGCCGCGGCCGAGGGCACCGACACGTACGAGATGAACCGCAACCTCGTCCTGACGGACGGCGCCCGCGTCGACTCCGTGCCGAACCTGGAGATCGAGACCGGCGAGATCGCCGGCGCCGGCCACGCCTCGGCCACCGGCCGCTTCGACGACGAACAGCTCTTCTACCTCATGGCCCGTGGCATCCCGGAGACCGAGGCCCGCCGCCTCGTCGTTCGCGGCTTCTTCGCCGAGCTGGTCCAGCAGATCGGTCTGCCGGACGTCGAGGAGCGGCTGATCGCCAAGATCGAGGCCGAGCTGGAGGCGTCCCTCTGATGCCCTTCGTCCGAGCCTGCGGGCTGAGCGAGCTGGAGGAGGACACCCCGAAGCGGGTGGAACTCGACGGCACGCCCATCTCCGTCGTCCAGACCGAGGGCGAGGTGTTCGCGATCCACGACATCTGCTCGCACGCGAACGTCTCGCTGTCGGAGGGCGAGGTCGAGGACTGCCAGATCGAGTGCTGGCTGCACGGGTCGGCCTTCGACCTCCGCACCGGCAAGCCGTCCGGCCTTCCCGCGACGCGCCCCGTCCCCGTATACCCCGTCAAGATCGAAGGGGACGATGTGCTCGTCTCCGTCACCCAGGAGTCCTGAGTCACCCATGGCTACGCTTGAAATCCGCGACCTGCACGTCTCCGTCGAGGCCGACAACGCCACGAAGGAGATCCTCAAGGGCGTCGACCTGACCGTGAAGCAGGGCGAGACCCACGCCATCATGGGCCCCAACGGCTCCGGCAAGTCGACGCTCGCGTACTCCCTCGCGGGTCACCCCAAGTACACGATCACCGGCGGCACCGTCACCCTCGACGGCGAGGACGTCCTGGAGATGTCCGTCGACGAGCGCGCCCGCGCCGGCCTGTTCCTCGCCATGCAGTACCCGGTCGAGGTCCCCGGCGTCTCGGTGAGCAACTTCCTGCGCACCTCCGCCACCGCCGTCCGCGGCGAGGCCCCCAAGCTCCGCACCTGGGTGAAGGAGGTCAAGGAGGCCATGCAGCGCCTCAACATGGACCCCGCCTTCGCCGAGCGCAACGTCAACGAGGGCTTCTCCGGCGGTGAGAAGAAGCGGCACGAGATCCTCCAGCTCGAGCTCCTCAAGCCGAAGGTCGCGATCCTCGACGAGACCGACTCCGGCCTGGACGTCGACGCGCTGCGCATCGTCTCCGAGGGCGTCAACCGCGTCCGCGAGACCGGCGAGGTCGGCACCCTGCTGATCACGCACTACACGCGGATCCTGCGGTACATCAAGCCGGACCACGTCCATGTCTTCGCCGGCGGCAAGATCGTCGAGTCCGGTGGCCCCGAGCTCGCCGACAAGCTGGAGGCCGAGGGCTACGAGTCCTACACGAAGGGTGGCGCATCCGCGTGACACAGCTGCCGGGCCTCCTCGACACCGAGGCGCTCCGCAAGGACTTCCCCATCCTCGACCGGGTGCTCCACGACGGCAAGAAGCTCGTGTACCTGGACAACGCGGCGACCTCCCAGACGCCGCGCCAGGTCATCGACGTGCTCAGTGAGTACTACGAACAGCACAACGCCAATGTGCACCGCGGCGTGCACGTGCTGGCCGAGGAGGCCACGGCGCTGTACGAGGGGGCGCGCGACAAGGTCGCCGCCTTCATCAACGCGCCGAGCCGCAACGAGGTGATCTTCACCAAGAACGCCTCGGAGTCGCTCAACCTGGTCGCCAACATGCTCGGATGGGCCGACGAGCCCTACCGGGTCGACCACGAGACCGAGATCGTCATCACGGAGATGGAGCACCACTCCAACATCGTTCCGTGGCAGCTGCTGTCGCAGCGCACCGGCGCGAAGCTGAAGTGGTTCGGCCTGACCGACGACGGCCGCCTCGACCTGTCGAACATCGACCAGGTCATCACCGAGAAGACGAAGATCGTCTCCTTCGTGCTGGTCTCCAACATCCTCGGCACCCTCAACCCGGTCGAGGCGATAGTGCGACGCGCCCAGGAGGTCGGCGCGCTGGTGCTGATCGACGCCTCGCAGGCCGCCCCGCACATGGTGCTGGACGTCCAGGCCCTCCAGGCCGACTTCGTCGCCTTCACCGGCCACAAGATGTGCGGCCCGACCGGCATCGGCGTCCTGTGGGGCCGCCAGGAACTGCTGGAGGACCTCCCGCCGTTCCTCGGCGGCGGCGAGATGATCGAGACCGTGTCGATGAACTCGTCGACCTACGCCCCCGCGCCGCACAAGTTCGAGGCGGGCACGCCCCCGGTCGCCCAGGCCGTCGGCCTCGGCGCCGCCGTGGACTACCTCACCTCCATCGGCATGGACAACATCGCGCGCCATGAGCACGCGATCACCGAGTACGCGGTCCGCCGCCTCCAGGAGGTCCCGGACCTGCGGATCATCGGCCCGGTGACGGCCGAGGACCGCGGCGCGGCGATCTCCTTCGTCCTCGGGGACATCCACCCGCACGACGTGGGCCAGGTCCTGGACGAGCAGGGCATCGCCGTCCGGGTCGGCCACCACTGCGCGCGGCCGGTCTGCCTCCGGTACGGAATTCCTGCGACCACGCGGGCGTCGTTCTATCTGTACTCCACGCCGGCCGAGGTCGACGCCTTGGTCGAGGGCCTGGAGCACGTCCGGAACTTCTTCGGCTAGGAGCGGGTGTGAAGCTGGATTCGATGTACCAGGACGTCATCCTGGACCACTACAAGCATCCGCACGGGCGGGGCTTGCGGGACGGCGACGCCGAGGTGCACCACGTCAACCCGACGTGCGGCGACGAGATCACGCTGCGCGTGAAGTACGACGGATCGCGGATCGCGGACGTGTCGTACGAGGGCCAGGGCTGCTCGATCAGCCAGGCGTCGGCCTCCGTCCTGAACGAACTCCTCGTCGGCAAGGAGCTCGCCGAGGCGCAGCGGATCCAGGCCACCTTCCTGGAGCTGATGCAGTCCAAGGGCAGGATCGAGCCCGACGACGCGATGGAGGAGGTGCTGGAGGACGCGGTCGCGTTCGCCGGCGTCTCCAAGTACCCGGCCCGGGTGAAGTGCGCCCTGCTGAGCTGGATGGCCTGGAAGGACGCGACCGCCCAGGCGATGGGTGACGGCGCGGAGAGGAAGACGGCATGAGCGAGAACCAGACGGCCCAGATGAAGCCCGCGTCCGAGGAGGAGGTCCGCGAGGCGCTGTACGACGTCGTCGACCCCGAGCTGGGCATCGACGTCGTCAACCTCGGCCTCATCTACGGCATCCACATCGACGACTCCAACATCGCGACCCTGGACATGACGCTGACGTCGGCGGCCTGCCCGCTGACCGACGTGATCGAGGACCAGGCGAAGGCCGCGACGGACGGCATCGTCAACGAGCTGAAGATCAACTGGGTCTGGATGCCGCCGTGGGGCCCGGACAAGATCACGGACGACGGCCGCGAGCAGCTCCGCGCGCTCGGCTTCAACGTCTGAGACCACCGGTACCGTCCGGCTGCGACGGCCATGCCCTCCCCCTGCTCGAAGAGCTTGGGCGGAGGGCATGGCCGTCTCTCCGTACGTCTCCCCGTACCCGATCGGGGAGCGGCCGGCCGGCGGACGCACCGGCGTCGAGCCGGCCTACGAACTCCCCCCTCGCCGCCCCGGAACGCCGGGCCGGCCGCTCGCGTGAACCCTGACCCCGCCTGCGGGGAACAGCGGGTGTGACCACACCCGCCGCAGACGGAGACCCCGTGACCGGACCGCCGGACGCCCACCACGACGACGCCCATGACGACTCGGCCGTCGTGACACGCTCCCTCGACCGCCCCGAGGCCTTCGCCGAGCTGTACCACCGGTACGCCGCCGACATCCACCGGTACGCCGCCCGGCGGCTGGGCGACGCGGCCGCCGACGACATCACGGCCGACACGTTCCTCGCCGCGTTCCGCGGCCGCGCCCGCTACGACCCGGCCCGCGCCAACGCCCGCCCCTGGCTCTACGGCATCGCCGCCAACCTGATCGGCAAACAGCGCCGCACCGAGGTCCGCGCCCTGAACGCGCTGGCCCGCACCGGGCACGACCCGGTCGCCGAGTCCTGGGTCGACCACGCCGACGACCGGGTCACCGCCCAGGCCGCCCACGGGCCCCTGGCCGGCGCCCTCGCGTCCCTGTCGGGCGGCGACCGGCACGTGCTGCTGCTGGTCGCCTGGGCGGACCTCACGTACCAGGAGGTCGCCGAGGCCCTCTCCATCCCGGTCGGCACGGTCCGCTCCCGGCTCAACCGGGCGCGCAAGAAGGTCCGGTCCGCCCTCGGCGACAGCGACCCCACCCTCGTACACGACTTCACCACGGAGGTCACCCATGGATGAGATGCGGACGCTCCAGGACTTCCGCGCGGACGCCCCCACGCCCGACCGGGCCCGCCTCGCCCCGGGCCACGCCCGCCTCCTCGACGAGGCCGCCCGCCCCCGGCGGCGCCTTTGGGGCGGGTGGCGGCTCGCGGTGGCGGGCGCCGCGGCGGCGGTCACCGCGGTGGCGACGCTCGCCACGCTGCTCCCGGCCGGTCACGAGCCGCCGGCGCCGGCGGCGCCGGCGGCCAAGCCGCGGGCGGACCAGTGGATCTACCGCAAGACCGAGTGGCGGATGGTGAACTGCGAGGCCGGGGGAAGCGGCGGCCGGGGCATGGAGATGCTCGGCTTCAACCTCTACTTCACGCAGGGAAGGCCCTGTGACCTGGGCAGCCTGCGGTCCCGCACCGACGAGGACTGGACCCGGTACGACGGATTCGACGAGCGGATGGGCGCCGAGACGCCTCCTCCGCAGACCCGCACGGGCGCCACGTACGGAGGGACGGGCAATGGTGACACCCTCACTCCCCGGCAGGCGGACGCCTTGGTGGAGGACCTGCCGGACGACACCGACGGCACCCTCCGCCTGATCCGCAAGCGGTCCATCCCCAGCCGGGTGTCCAGCGCGTGGCGTCTGACCCAGGCGCAGCGCGACTTCGAGGAGATCGCGGAAGTGCTGGCGGTGACGCCCAGCATGCCGGAGGAGAAGGGGAAGCTGCTGATCCGGACCGCCGGAGAGCTACCGGGCGCGAAGCTGACGTCCACGGTCGTGCCGGACGGGAGGGAGACCCTCATGGCGCTGGGAGTCGAAGGCAACTACCGCGACTACTCCTACGAGCGGAACACCTTCGAGGTGCTGTTCGATCCCCGGACCCAGGCATTCCGGGGATTCCGGCTCGTGGCCGGGATCGGCTACTACGTCGGCGGCAAGAAGTCCGGTGGCCCCTTCGTGACCAAGGGCACCGTGCTGGCCACCGCCATGCGCGTCACGACCGAGGTCGTCGACGCGCCCGGCACGCGTCCCTGAACCGCCGCTCCGGTCGCCGCCCCGGCACGGGGGTGCGGGGCGGCGACCGGGAGGTGAGACCGGTTGGCCCGGGCGGCGGGCGGCCGGTTAGGTTTCTGGCATGACTTCTGCACCCCGTACCACCGGCGCCGTCGCCGCCGGCCTTGCCACCATCGCCGGCGACGGCACCGTTCTCGACACCTGGTTCCCGGCTCCCGAGCTCGTCGACGGGCCCGGGCCCGCGGGGACCGAGCGGCTCACCTCCGACCAGGCCGTCGACCTCCTCGGCGAGGGCGCCGCCAAGGCCCTCGGCGTCGACGCCCGCCGCGGCGTCGAGGTCGTCGCCGTGCGCACCGTCATCGCCTCGCTCGACGACAAGCCGCTCGACGCCCACGACGCCTACCTGCGCCTGCACCTGCTCAGCCACCGGCTCGTCAAGCCGCACGGGCAGAACCTGGACGGGATCTTCGGGCTGCTCGCCAACGTCGCCTGGACCTCCCTCGGTCCCGTCGCCGTCGACGACGTGGAGAAGGTCAGGCTCAACGCCCGCGCCGAGGGCCTGCACCTCCAGGTGACCAGCGTCGACAAGTTCCCCCGCATGACGGACTACGTCGCCCCCAAGGGCGTCCGCATCGCCGACGCCGACCGCGTGCGGCTCGGCGCGCACCTCGCCGCCGGGACCACCGTGATGCACGAGGGCTTCGTGAACTTCAACGCCGGCACGCTCGGCACCTCGATGGTCGAGGGCCGCATCTCCGCGGGCGTCGTCATCGGCGACGGCTCCGACATCGGCGGCGGCGCCTCCACCATGGGCACCCTCTCCGGCGGCGGCAACGTCATCATCTCCGTCGGTGAGCGCTGCCTGATCGGCGCCGAGGCGGGCGTCGGCATCGCCCTGGGCGACGAGTGCGTCGTCGAGGCGGGCCTCTACATCACCGCCGGTACGCGCGTCACGATGCCCGACGGGCAGATCGTCAAGGCCCGCGAGCTGTCCGGCGCCTCCCACATCCTCTTCCGCCGCAACTCGGTCACCGGCACCGTCGAGGCCCGGCCGAACAACGCGGTGTGGGGCGGCCTGAACGACATCCTCCACAGCCACAACTGATTCGTGTGATCGTGCGTGACCTTTCCGCCGACCGGGTGGATAAGCAGGTCGTACACGGTCACACCCATCGGCAAGGCGAGGGACGGCTCATATGACAACCCGCAGACTCATCGTTCCGGTCGTGCTCGCGCTGGCGGCGCTGGTGCCGTCCGGCGTCGCCCACGCCGACGAGTCCGGCCGCGCCTCGGGCACCGGCCACCACCTCACGCTGGTGTCGATCGGCCAGATCGACGACCCCATGGAGGACGTGCTGGAGCACGTCGCCGTCCTCGGCCACAACGAGGTCGTCGGCTCCTGAGCGGTTCCCCGCCCCGTTTCCTCGTACGCCGCCCGCAGCCCGTCGACCGCCTCCCGGTCGGCGGGCTGCGGGCGGTTCACGGACCGGGCCCGCGTCCAGCACCGACCGTACAGGTCTGCTTAGAGGTCATCACCTTCGAGGGTAAGGGTTGCTGAAGCATCGGTCGGTTCCGGGACGGTACGACGGGGTACCCGGACCTTCCCGTACGAGATGGGAGGCGATCCGCGTGGCCGGAGAACCGTCGGTCGGCGAGCTGGTGAAGCAGGCGTCTGAGCAGCTCTCCGACCTGGTGAAGACCGAGATGCGCACCGCGCAGGCCGAAATGATGCAGAAGGGGAAACGAGCGGGCAAGGGTGGCGGGATGCTGGGGGCCGCCGCGGCCGTCGGCTACGTCGGGCTCATCGGCGTGTGGGCCACCGTGGCCGCCGCGCTGGCCGTCGTGCTCGATGTCTGGCTCGCGGTGCTCATCGCGACCGTCCTGTTCCTGGCGATCGCCGGGGTGCTCGCCGTGCTGGGCCGCGGCCAGCTGAAACGGGCGGTGCCGCCCAAGCCGGAGCGAGCGATCGACGGTGTGCGTTCGGACGTCCACGAGATCAAGGAGAGGGTCCACCGATGACACGGGACACGCACCACACCCCGGGCCCTGACGAACTCCGCCTCCAGGCGGCACGCAAGCGGCAGGAACTGGGCGAGACCATCGACCAGCTGATGGCCAAGACGGACGTGAAGGCGCGCGCCGCGCACCTGGTGCACGAGAAGACCCCGGAGCCGGTCCGGGAGAACTCGCGCACGATCCTCGCCGCGGTCGCCGCGGTGGTGGTCGCGGGCGTGGTGCTGTGGCAGCTTCGGCGCACTGGAAAGTGGGGATGAGGACGGGAATGGCGAAACAGAAGAAGAAGCGCAAGCAGAAGCTGCTCTACCGGCCGGTGGGCATCCTCCTCGGCATGGCCAGTGGTGCCGTGGCCAGCTCACTGTTCTCCCGTGCGTGGGCGGCCGTCGGCGACGGCGACGCCCCGGACGCGATGGACGAGGAACGCCGGTGGAAGGAGATCCTGCTGGCCGCCGCCCTGGAAGGGGCGATCTTCGCGGTGGTCAAGGCGGCGGTGGACCGCGGCGGCGCGGTCGGCGTCCGCCGGCTGACCGGCACCTGGCCGGGCTGACACCCGGCCGACGGCACGCGCCCGCGCTGAGCCTCAGCGCGGGCGCGTGACCGGAGCGGGCCCGGACGCCCGGCGGCCCCTACGGGCGGAAGCGCAGCACCTGCGGGTCGTGGTCGCTGTCCTGGTCGGCGAACTCGGCGTTGATGTGCACGCTGTCGTACTCGAAGCGCCGGATCGAGGGGCTGGTCAGGATCTGGTCCAGCACCTGGCTGTTGCCCTGGTACACGTACGAGTAGCGCTCGCTGCGCGGCAGCGAGGTGACCGCCGCGTGCAGCGCGCCCCCGTCCGTCAGGGCCTTCGTCGTCCCGGAGAACTCGAAGTCGTTGATGTCGCCGAGGACGACGACGTCGGCGGTGCGCTGCACCTCCAGGAGGTCCTTGACGAAGGTGTTCACGGCCTGGGCCTGCTGGAGGCGCTTGACCTCGGAGGAACGGTTCGGCGGCTGGTGGTGCGAGACGATCGATTCGTCACCGCCCTTGGAACCGAAGTGGTTCGCGATGACGAAGACCGTGCGGCCCCGGAAGGTGAACTCGCCCGCCAGCGGCTTGCGGCTGTTGTCCCACGCGGTGTTGGCCGGGTCGATCCGGCCGGGGGAGTGGGTCAGGGCCGCCCGGCCCTTCTCCCGTACGACACCGGTCGCCGTGGTCGCGTCGCCGCCCGCGCGGTCGGTGAACGACACGCGCTCGGGGTTGAAGAGGAACACCTGGCGGATGTTGCCGCCCGGCTCGCCGCCGTCCTTGTTGTTCACCGGGTCGACGGACCGCCACGCGTACGCGGGGCCGCCGGCCGCGACGATCGCGTCCGTGAACTTCTTCAGCGTCTCGTCGGCGGCGACCGTGCCGTCGTTCTTGGCGCCGTTGTTGTCCTGGATCTCCTCCAGGGCCACGACGTCCGGCGAGGACAGGTTCTCCACCACGGCCTTGGCCAGGGCGTCGAACTTCTCCTGCGGGTCGGTCGGGTCGAGGTTCTCGACGTTGTACGTGGCCACCGCCAGCTCACCGCGGTGCTGCCGCTCGGTCCGCTCACGCTCCAGGCCCCGGTCGGCCGGGGTGCCCAGGGTGCGGGCGGTGAGGGTGTAGCCGCCGAACTGGTTGAAGTCCAGCGGGCCTTCGGTGGTGCCGGTCAGCCAGTCGCCCACGTTCGCCTTGGGGAACGGCCGCTCGGCGACCGGGGTGAGCGACTGGACCTGGAGGCGGCCGGTGTTCTGCGAGGTGTACGAACCGTAGACCGTGCCGCCGCGGCGGTTGTCGTTCTCGTGCGGCTTGACCGTCACCCACAGCTCGTTGTACGGGTCGGTCGCGCCGACGACCCGCGAGGAGCCGATGCGGACGTTCGTGCCCTCCAGGGACTCGAAGTAGTCCAGGGCGTAACGGCCCGGCTGGAGCGTCAGGCCGTTGATCGAGCCGCCTGCCGCCGGGTCGCCCTCGGGGGTGTACGCGGAGGGTACGGAACGAGTCGTCAGGACAGTGGGCGCGGGCAGCGCGTTGCCGGAGGAGACGACCGTGACGGTGGGCTTGGTGATCTGGGTGAGCGACTGGTTCCCCGACGACGTGCCGCCGGGGACGTACTCGGTGACCGTGCCGGAGACGGTGACCGCGTCGCCGACGGCGACGGTCGGGGCGGAGCCGGTGTAGACGAACACGCCCTCGCTGGTGGCCGGGTCCTCATCGGCCCGCGGGTCCTGGATCCAGAAACCGCGCGAACCGTACGTACGGACGCCGATGACGATGCCGGACACCCCACTGACCTGCTGCCCGGCGAGCGGGGATATGCGGGTGGTGCCCTGGATGTCGTGGACGCGCACCGCGTCGGCCGTGCCGGCGGCGGTGGCCGAACCCGTGGCGAGCAGGCCCGCGGCCAGGGCGGCGGCGACCACGGCCGAGACGGCGACGGGGCGCGGCGAGGTCGACGGGGTTCTCCGCGCGGCTCTCGGCAGGGAGGAAGGCATCACAAGGCTCCGATGGGTTCGTGGGAGGTACTGAGCGGTAGCTCTACGCGCGTCAATCTCTGGTCTGGGGCCGGTACTTGTCAAGGGTTCGCGGGTGGACGGGCCTTGACCGGTACATGAACTGCCGGGCGGGGGGCCGAATACGTCTACGCTGGGGGCCGCCCGACCCCCCACGTACGTGCCGAGGAGAAACCGCTGATGTCGTCGGATCGCCCCACCCTGCCGCCGGTGCGGCTGCCCTCGGACGCGGAACTGGCCCGGGACGCGCTCGGCGCCCCGCTGCTGGCCCGGGCCGTCCGGCTCGCCCGCTGGGCCGGTCCCGACACCCGGGTGGGCCCCGGCGGCGAACTCGTCGAGGAGCAGCTCCCGGCCGCCGCCGAGGCGCTCGGGCTGGGTCCCGACGACGACGGCGCCGCCTACGCCAGCGAGGCGTGGCGGGTCGCCGTCGACACCGGACTCGTGGTGGCCGACGACCCCCAGGAGGACGAAGAGGGCGGCGAGGGCGGGGCCGTCGAGGCGGGCGGACAGCTCGCGCTCGTCACCGGCGGGGCGCCCCAGGACGTCCTGGCGCTGTGGCTGGACGCCCTGGACACCGCGTTCGCCGACGCCACCGCGCCGCTGCTCGACGACCTCGCCGACGCGCTCGGCGAGGACGGCGACCTCGACCTCGACGCACTGGACTGGGACCCGCAGCACGAGGCGGAGTTCCTCGACGGCGTCCTCGCCAACCTGTACCTCCTGACCGTCGCCGAGGGCGGCTCCGGGGACGCGCCGGTGCCGCTGCCGGCGCTCGCCGCGTCGATGATCGTCCCCGACGACATGGGCGAACCCACCGACGACGTGCTGGAGCAGGTGTCGGACGCCATGATGCGGCTGGACGACCAGTTCCGGGTGCTGGAGCCCGTCGGGCTCGTCGAGTACCAGCCCGTCGACGAGGCGCTGATGGCCGAGGAGGGCGAGGAGCCCGCCTCCATGGGCGACGACGAGGACGTGACACGGTACGGCATGGTGCGGCTGACCCCGCTCGGGCTGTACGGCGTCCGCGCCCGGATGCTCGAGGCGGGCGTGGACGCCCCCGCGGTCGGCGACCTCGCCGACAAGGGCGCGGACGTGCTGCTCGACGGGGTGGCCCACTACCCGCAGGCCGCGGCGCGGGCCGAGACGCAGGCGTGGCTGGCCCGTCGCGAGGCGCTCCCGGCGGCGCGCGAGCTGCTCGCGGCGGCCCGGGGCGCGGACGCCGGCTCGCCCCTGCGGCGGCTCCACTGCCAGCAGGCGCTGACCCTCGTGGGCGCCGGGGCGGAACCGGCGGTCCGCGAGGTTCTCGACGACCCCGAACTCGGCGGCCTCGCCCGGGTCTGGCTGGCGGAGCGGGGCGCGGCGGACGTGCCCGCGCCGCCGGAGTCCATGGTCTTCTGGCTGGCCATCGACACGATCGCGGCGCAACTGGACGCGGTGGGCGGCGGGGACCTGGAGGAGCTGCGGGAGCTTGTCGAGGGCCTGACGAGCCGGCACAGCGGGTTCTTCGACGCCGTGTGGCGGGTGGAGCACCCGGCCACGGCGGACGTGCTGGAGGCGATGGGGCGGCTGCACGGGGACAAGGCGGCGGCGAAGGACGCCCGCAAGGCCGCGTTCAAGGCCCGCTCCCGGCCCGGCGCCTGACGCCCGGCGCGGGGTGGGGCCGTGGCCCCGCCCCGTACCGGTGGTTGCCCCGTCCCGCCCGCACGTGGGCGCACCGGGAAGCGCGCCGCCCCGGGGGGACCGGGAGAGGGTGCCGCCCGGGTTCCGTTGTGCCCACCCTCCCCCAAGCTCTCGGCTTCGCTCGAGCAGGGGGGACCCCCATCGCCCTGCGGAACGACTGCCCACAACGGGGCAGCCGGAGCGCGGGGTGGGGCGAGGCACCGGCGGAACGACTGCCCACAACGGCGGGGCGAGGCGCCGGCGCGGTGCGGTCAGGTGCGGAGGTGGGAGGCGCCGTTGACGTCGAGGACCGTGCCGGAGGACCACTCCGCCGCGGGCGAGGCGAGCCACAGCACCGCCGCCGCGATCTCCTCGGGCGTGCCGACCCGTCCGAAGGGGCTCTGCGCCCGGATGGCGTCGCCCTCGGGGCCGGCCAGCCGGGGGCCGACGCGTTCCGTGGCGAAGAACCCGGGCGCGACCGACGCGACGGCGATGCCGTACGGGGCGAGGGAGACCGCCAGGGACTGGCCCAGGGCGTGGACGGCCGCCTTGGTCGCGCCGTAGGCGGGGTGGTCCGGCTCGCCCCGGAACGCGCCGCGCGAACCGATGTTGACGATCCGTCCGCCCGTGCCCTGGTCCATCATGCGGCGCCCGGCCAGGTGGCTCAGGTTCGCGGTGGCCAGCAGGTTGACGGCGACGTGCCGTTGCCAGACCGTCACCCACTCCTCGTACGGCGTCTCGGGGAGCGGGTGACGGGTGTTGACGGCCGCGTTGTTGACGAGGACGTCCAGGCCGCCGAGCGCCGAGGCGGCGGCGTCGGCGACCCGCGCCGCCTCCGGGGGGTCCGCGAGGTCGCCGCCGACCAGGGCGTGGCCCGTGCCCGGGAGGGCGCCGAGCGTGGCGCGGGCCTCGTCGGCGCGCGAGCCGTAGTGCACGGCGACCCGGTCGCCGTTCTCCGCGAAGGCACGGGCGACCGCGCGGCCGAGGCCCCGGGAGGCGCCGGTGACGAGGACGCGACGGCCGGTGGCGGGGAGGGACATGGGGCGAACGCCTTTCGGGGGTGCCGGGGGCCGGGCGTGGGCCGCCGCCCGTCCGGTGAGGCCGGCCGGACCGGGGCCCGCCCGGGTCGGGAGGGGGGTGGTCCTACAGGGCCTGCGCCGCCGGCTTGACCATGCCGCGCACGGTCCGCGACTTCACGAACTCGCCCATCGCCGTCATCTCCCACTCGCCGGAGAACTGCTTGATGAGCTTGGCCATCATCACGCCGGTCTGCGGCTCGGCGGTGGTCAGGTCGAAGCGGACCAGTTCCTCGCCGGTCGCCGCGTCCATCAGCCGGCAGTACGCCTTGGCGACCTCGGTGAACTTCTGGCCGGAGAAGGAGTTGACGGTGAACACCAGGCCGGTGGCGTCCGCGGGCAGCCTGCCCAGGTCGACGACGATCACCTCGTCGTCGCCGGCCCCCTCGCCGGTGAGGTTGTCGCCGGAGTGCTTGACGGCGCCGTTCAGGATGGTCAGCTTGCCGAAGTAGCAGCTGTCCAGATGGTTGCGCTGGGGCCCGTACGCGATGACGGAGGCGTCCAGGTCGATGTCCTTGCCCCGGAAGGCGGGCTCCCAGCCGAGGCCCATCTTGACCTGGGAGAGCAGGGGGCGGCCGCCCTTGACCAGGGACACGGTCTGGTTCTTCTGGAGGTTGACCCGGCCCTTGTCCAGGTTGATCTTCCCGGTGGACGCGGCGGGGGGAGCCGGGGGAGCGGGCGGCGCGGCGGCGGGCGCGGGTGCCACCGGGGCGGGGGTCACGGGGGCGGCGGGAGCCGGGGCGGGGGCGGGCGCGGCCTGTGCGGGCTCCTCGTCGACCGAGACGCCGAAGTCGGTGGCGATGCCGGCCAGCCCGTCGGCGTAGCCCTGGCCCACGGCGCGGGCCTTCCAGGCGCCGTTGCGGAGGTAGACCTCGACCACGACCAGCGCCGTCTCCGTGCCCAGCCGCGGCGGGGTGAAGGTGGCGAGGACGGTGCCGTCGTCCGCGCCGCGGATCGTGGCGGTGGGTTCGACGCCCTGGAACGTCTGCCCGGCGGCGTCCGGGCTGGCGGTGACGACGATCTTCTCGATGCCGGGCGGGACGGCGGCGGTGTCCACGATGATCGCATCGGGCGCCGTGCCGCCGCCGGACCGGTACGTCACACCGGGGCCGGACGGCTGGTTGTAGAAGATGAAGTCGTCGTCGGAGCGCACCTTGCCGTCGGCGGTGAGCAGCAGGCCCGATACGTCGAGCCGCACGGGCGCGGCGACGTCCACCACCACGCGGGTGACGGGAAGCGGGATGTTCGAGCCGGGGGTCATAGCTGTCATGCCGGGGTAACGAGCGGGGCGGCTTTGCCGTTCCCTTACCTTGGGCCACTCCGGTTACGGCCCTGTCCGCGCGGGGCCGAGCGGGCGCCCGGACATCACCCGCGCGGGCGCCCGGACATCAGTAGGGCCAGCGGGGCGGCCGCGTACAGAAGTGGCCGCCGAGGTGGGCGTGGTCGGGGTTGGCGTCGTCCAGCTCGCCCTGCTCCGCGATCAGCCCGGGGGCGTACTGCTCGGAGTCGTCCTGCGGTTCGTAGCCCAGGGCGCGGGCGGAGGAGAGGTCCCACCACAGACGGGTGTTGGCGGACGAGCCGTGGACCACGGTGTGCCGGACGTCCTCGGCGGTGAGGGCGGCGTGGAAGAGGCGGGCGCAGTCGCCGGGGCTCAGCCAGACCGACAGCATCCGCACCGAGGTGGGTTCCATGCAACAGGCACCGATCCGTACGGAGACGGTCTCGACGCCGTGGAGGTCCCAGTAGAGCTGGGCCAGGTCCTCGCCGAAGCATTTGGACAGCCCGTAGTACGTGTCGGGGCGGCGGGGGGTGTCGACCGGGATCAGCGGGTCGCCCTCGCGGGGGCGCGGGGTGAACCCGACGGCGTGGTTGCTGGACGCGAACAGGATGCGGCCCACGCCCTCGGCGCGGGCGGCCTCGTAGAGGTTGTACGTGCCCTCGATGTTGGCGCGCAGCAGCTTGTCGAAGGACGCCTCCAGGGAGATGCCCGCCAGGTGCACGATCGCGTCGACGCCCCGTACGGCCTCGCGCAGGGCCTCCTTGTCGGCGAGGTCGGCGGCGACCGCGCCGGGTTCGCCCTCGATGGGGGTGGCGTCGAAGAGGCGCAGCTCGTAGCCGTACGCCGGCAGCAGCCCCCGCATCAGGGTGCCGAGGCCGCCGGCGCCTCCGGTGAGCAGGAGCGTGCGGGGAGCGGGCATGGGCGGGCCTCCTGGGGGGCGGCCGTGCGAACGGGCCGAGGGGTTCCGGTCCGGCTCCTGTCCGTGTGCGCCACGCGCACGCGGGGACCGAACACCGTCAAGTGTGGCGGCAACGACGCGGCCTCGCCCCTGAGTTGCGGTTTTCCGTCCGTCGCCGCCGGGCCCGGGCCGGTGGGGACCGTCCCGCGTCCGCCGGGGAGGTTGACAGCTCCGGTGGGGCCTGGCTTGATGAACACGACACGACTTGGGAGCGCTCCCACACTTCCCTCGTCAGAAGGGCACACAGTGGGACCGTCACGAACAGCGAGCAGGCTCCGCCGCGTCCGGGCGCTGGTCGCCGCGGTGCTGACCGCCGTCTTACTGGCAGCCGGCACCCCGGCCGCCACCTCCGCCCCGGCCACCACCTTTGGGGCGGCCGCCCCGGGCGACGACTGGCTGCACACCCGGGGCAACCGGATCGTCGACGCCAACGGCGACGAGGTGCGGCTCACCGGCACCAACTGGTTCGGCTTCAACGCCTCCGAGCGGGTCTTCCACGGCCTGTGGTCCGGCAACATCACCCGGATCACCGCGTCCATGGCCGCCCGGGGCATCAACATCGTCCGCGTACCGATCTCGACGCAACTGCTGCTGGAGTGGAGGGACGGCCGGGCGACCGTCCCGAACGTCAACGCGCAGGCCAACCCGGAGATCGCCGGGAAGACCTCACTGGAGGTCTTCGACTTCTGGCTCGCCCTGTGCAAGCGGTACGGCATCAAGGTCATGCTCGACGTGCACAGCGCCGAGGCCGACAACTCCGGCCACGTGCACCCGGTCTGGTGGAAGGGCGCCCTCACGCCCGAGCACTTCTACACCGCCTGGGAATGGGTGACCGCCCGCTACCGGAACGACGACACCATCGTCGCGATGGACGTCAAGAACGAGCCGCACGGCAGGGCCAACGAGACACCGCGCGCCAAGTGGGACGGCTCCGGCGACCAGGACGACTTCCGGCACGCCTGTGAGACCGCCGGCCGCCGCATCCTCGCCGTCAACCCACGGGTGCTGGTGCTGTGCGAGGGCACCGAGGTGTACCCCAGGGCGGGCGCGGGCTGGACGTCCACCGACCCCGCCGACTACCACTCCACCTGGTGGGGCGGCAATCTGCGCGGCGTCCGCGACCACCCCGTCGACCTCGGCGCCCAGCTCGTCTACTCGCCGCACGACTACGGGCCGCTGGTCTTCGCCCAGCCCTGGTTCACCGGGGACTGGAACCGCACGACCCTCGAACGGGACGTCTGGGACCCCAACTGGCTCTACCTGCACAAGGAGAACAAGGCCCCGCTCCTCATCGGTGAATGGGGCGGCTTCCTCGACGGCGGCCCCAACGAGAAGTGGATGACCGCGCTGCGCGACCTCATCACCGAGCACCGCCTCCACCACACCTTCTGGTGCCTCAACCCCAACTCCGGTGACACCGGCGGCCTGCTGCTCGACGACTGGGCGACCTGGGACGAGCGGAAGTACGCCCTGCTGAAACCCGCCCTGTGGCAGCACGGCGGCCGGTTCGTCGGCCTCGACCACGAGGTCCCGCTGGGCGGCGCCGGAAGCACCACGGGCATCAGCGTGCGCCAGGTGTACGGAGGTCCCGGCGGCCCGGCGGACACCACCGCGCCCACCGCCCCGACCGGCCTGACCAGCACGGCGAGGACCGCCACCAGCGTCTCGCTGTCCTGGACGGCGGCGACCGACGACGTGGCGGTGACCGGCTACGACGTGTACCGGGGCGCGGTCCGGGTGAACACGGCGCCGGTGACCGCCACCACGTACACCGACACCGGGCTCGCCCCCGCGACCCCCTACCGCTGGTCGGTGCGCGCCCGGGACGCGGCGGGCAATGTGTCGGCGCCCTCGCCCGTGCTGGACGTGACGACGACCGGACCGGGCGACGGCCCGCCGGGCGCGGTGAAGGTCCGCTACCGGAACAACGACGGGTCGGCGACGGACAACGCCGTCCGGCCCGGGCTCCAGGTGGTCAACACCGGTGCCTCCGCGCTCGACCTGGGCACCGTGTCCGCGCGGTACTACTTCACCCGTGACGGCGGGTCGCCCTCGGTCAACGCCTGGTGCGACTACGCGGCGGTGGGCTGCGACCGGGTACGGCTGCGGGTCGTGCCCCTCGTCCCGCCGGCCGCGGGGGCGGACGCCTACCTGGAGGTGGCGTTCACCGGCGGCTCCCTGGCGGCCGGGCGGGACACCGGTGACATCCAGCTCCGGATGAGCAAGGCCGACTGGTCCGCCTTCGACGAGACCGACGACCACAGCCGTTCGGCACCGGCCGCGTACGCCGACGCCCCGGCCGTCCCCGCGTACACCGGCACCGCCCTCGTCTGGGGCGCACCACCGGCCGGCTCCTGACGGCCCCCTCCCGCGGGGCCGTCACCCGGCGCGCGGGCGCTCGTACCGCAGCGCCAGCCCCGTCACCACCGCCCCCAGGCCCTCCCACAGGCCCACGCCCAGGAACCCGGCCGGGGCGCGGCCGGAGACGACCGCCAGCGTGAACACCGCACAGGTGAGGAGGCGGAAGGGAACCGTCCAGCGGAAGAACGCCTTCCAGTCGGACAGCGCCGCCAGCACGTAGTAGACGCCCATGTTGACCGCCGCCATCGAGGAGGCGGTCAGGAACAGCAGCGTGTGGTCCCCGTCCGCGCGCCGGGCGTCCGGTACGGGCCCGAAGCCCATGACCGTCAGCAGCGCGTCCGGGGCGATCAGGCCCACCGCGCCCAGGGCGGCGGCCAGCAGTCCGAAGACCGCCATCGTCCAGCCGGACGGGGAACGGGGGAGCAGACGGGGCGGCGGTCGCACGGATGGTCCTCCTACGCACAGGGGTACGGGAAGGACCTGCATACCGTGCGGCCGCCGGCCCCCGCGCGCCCGGGTCCGTCCGGGCACCGGCTACCGCAGCGCCGCCGCCATCATCTTCCGGGCCACCGGCGCGGCCAGCCCGTTGCCGCTGACCTCCGCCCGCCGGGCCGCGGAGTCCTCGATCAGCACCGCGACCGCGACCTCCTCGCCGGTGTCCGCGTCCCTGGCGTACGAGGTGAACCAGGCGTACGGCTTCCCGCTGTTGTCGACACCGCGCTGCGCCGTGCCCGTCCTGCCGCCGACCTCCGCGCCCTGTCCATGCCGGAGGGGTAGACGCTCGGGTAGGTGCGCACCGGCACGTCCTGCTCGGCGTCGTCGAAGCCGAACTTCTCCGCCAGGGAAACGTTCATCTACGGGAGCCGGCCGCGGTGATGAACCCCGATTCGTACGCCGCGATCACCGCCTGCGTACGGTCCCGCGCCCCCGTCTTGGCCAGCACCGCCGCCACATGCGTCTTCACCGTCGCCGGGCCGACCCCCATCCGCCGGGCGATCTCCGCGTTGGTCAGGCCCGTCGTCATCAGCCGCAGCACCTCCGCCTCCCGCTCGGTCAGCCGCGCCACCCAGGGCGGGGCGGACGCCGGGCGGCGGCGCGCGTACTCGGCCGCCAGGCCCCGCAGGGCCGCCGGGTACAGCAGCGAGTCGCTGCGGGCGACCAGCCGGACCGCGGCCACGAGGTCCTCCGCCGCCGACCGCTTCAGCAGGAACCCCGCGGCCCCGGCGCGCAGCGCGTCGTACACGTAGCTGTCGTTCTCGAACGTCGTCACCACCACGATCCGGGGGTGCGGCTCGGGCAGGGAGGCCAGGATCCGCTCGGTGGCGCGGATCCCGTCGGTCCCGGGCATCCGCACGTCCATCAGGACGACGTCCGGCCGCAGCTCGCGCACCACGGACACCGCCTCGGCGCCGGTCGACGCCTCGCCGGCCACCTCCAGGTCCGGCTCGGCGTCCAGGATGACCCGCAGGGCGGTACGCACCATCCGCTCGTCGTCCGCCAGGACGATCCGGATCACCGGACGGCCTCCCTCAGCGGCAGACGCGCGGCCAGCCGCCATACGCCGTCCACCGGGCGGGCCTCGGCGGTGCCGCCCAGCAGGCGGGCCCGTTCGCCGATGCCCCGCAGACCGCGGCCGCCGCCGGGGCGGGCCACCGGGGGCCGGGCGGGCAGGGGGTTCTCCACGGTGATCTCCAACTCGTCCTCGTACCGCTCGATGGTCACCGACACCGGCTCGGCGCCCGCGTGCCGGGCCGCGTTGGTCAGCCCCTCCTGGACGATCCGGTACGCCTCGCGGGACACCGCCTCCGGTACGCCGGCCACGTCACCGCCCCTGACGGTCAGCGACGCATGCCGGCCGGCCGCCGACAGCAAGGTGTCCAGCGCCTCCAGGCCCGGCCGCCCCGGCAGCTCCCCGTCGTCCTCGCCCTGCCGCAACAGGCCCAGCACCGCGTCCAGTTCACCGACCGTGCGGCGCGTCGTCTCCTCGATGGCCGCCAGTGCCTCCCGTACGAACGCCGGGTCGCTGTCGAGCACCGTGCGTGCCGCGCCCGCCTGGAGCGTGACCGCGCTCAGCGCGTGCCCCACCGAGTCGTGCAGCTCCCGGGCGAGGCGATTGCGTACGGCCAGTTCGGCGGCGCGCCGCTCCGCCGCCGCCAGCCGGTCCGAGGGCGTCGGCCCCAGCAGCGGCGGCGCCTGCCGGGCCAGCAGCGCCCCGGCCCCGGCGGACGCCGCCGCGAGGGCGACCAGCATCGCGAGCCCCGCGGGCACCCCGCCGTACACCAGCCACCGCTGGTCCAGCGCCCAGAACCGCCCGAACGCCGACTCCCGCAGCCCGCCAGAGAACGGCAGCGCCATCACCGTCACCGCGAACGGCGGCAGCGCCAGCGACGCCCCGCTGACCAGCCCGCCGAGCCCCACGTGCAGCGTGAACCAGCCGGCCGTGCGCACCCGCGCCTCCCGGGAATGCGCCGGCCCGTCCGCGAACTGCTCCGCCGGAACCCCGCACAGCGTCCGCGCCACCGCCACCGACATGGGCCGGGCCAGCGGGAACAGCGCCGTCACGGCGGCGAGCGGCAGGGCCGACCCGTACGCTCCGAACTGCACCGCGAGGGAGCCGGAGAACAGCCCGCCCGCCCCCACGAGAGGCGCGACGACGAGCGTGCCCAGCAGCCAGTACGGCATCAACAGCGCGCCGCCCACGACCAGATGGACCCACCGCAGTCGCGCGCGCCGCCCCAGCAGCGCCCTGCCCAGTGCTCTCACGCCGTGCGCCGCCGCAGCAGGACGGCCACGCAGGCGCCCAGCAGCATCCCCGTGATCATTTCGCCAGCGTAGGCCAGCTCCATGGCCACCGTGGGCTCCTTGGCGGGATCGCTCTGCGGCATCACGGCGGTGAGCAGCAGCCAGCCACCCCAGCAGCCCACCCCGCCCGAGCCGGTCCAGGCGAGCGCCAGCGGCGCCTTCAGGGGCAGTGCATGCCCCAGGCGGAACACCAGCATCAGCACACCCGACACCGCGGCGGCCACGAAAAGCAGACGTACGCCCTCCAGGACCTGGAAGTCGCTGCCGCGTTCCGCGATCCGCCTCGCCGGCAACCCACGGGTCGAGCCGGCGAGCCACAGGACGTGCAGCGCCGACGGCACCAGCAGGAGCACCGAGGCCGCCACGGCGGTCACCCGGACGACGGGCGGGAACAGCGACGGGGACAACTCACCGACCCTGCCCCGCCACACCCGGCTCCAGCGGTCCCGGGCGTACAGCACGAACAGCGCGCCGAGCGTGAGTCCCTGAACGATGAACCCGCTGTAGACGAGGGTGAAGACCCATTCGTCGAGGAACGGCTCCTTGGGGCCGCCGGTGTCCTGTCCGGCCGCCAACTGGGCGGGGAAGCCCACCATGATCGGCCCGAGCAGCCCGGTCGCCGCCCACATCGGGAAGGCCGACAGCCACGCCTTCACGCGCAGACCCCAGCGCTGGGTGAACAGCAGCGCGAGGACGACCACGGCCGCGTCCATCAGCACGGTCACCAGATTGACCGCCGCCATCAGGCCCGTGTCCCTCAGCAGCACGCTGCCGTCCGGAATACCGACACGGCTGCCGGCCACCCACGCGATCTTGAGCGAGACGTAGGGGACGCACGAGGTGATGGCGAGGGCACGCAGCACCCGGCGCGCCGGGCCGGGCCGGGTCGTGCCGGTGAGGGCGGACGAGGTCGTTGTCATGCCCCCTACGCTCCCGCCCGCGCCACGTCCCGCGCCTCATGCCCGGCGGTGAACCCTCTCCGCCGCGCGGCGGAGGACGGTCAGCCGCCCAGGAGGACGACCACCGCGCTGGTGCCCTCGCCCCGCGCGGGCGCGAAGCCCCGGTCGTGGCAGGCGACGGTGGAGCCGCGCACCTCCCGGAGGACGGCGTCCGTCACAGCCGCCGGGTGGCCAGCGTCAGCCGGTCACGGGCGTCGAACAGGGCGTGCTTGACCAGTTGCTCGTGCGCCGGGGTGAGCCGGGCGACCGGGACCGAGCAGCTGATGGCGTCCCGCGCCGGGGTGCGGTAGGGGATGGCGATGCCGAAGCAGCGCAGGCCCAGGGTGTTCTCCTCGCGGTCCACGGCGTACCCCTGCTCGCGGACGGAGTGCAGCTCCTCGATGAGCCGCTCCCGGTCGGTGGTGGTGTGCTCGGTCAGCGCCGGCAGCGTCTCCGGCAGCATCGCGCGGACCCGTTCGTCGCTGTACGTGGCCAGCAGCGCCTTGCCCAGCGCGGTGGAGTGGGCGGGCAGCCGGCGTCCGACGCGGGTGAAGGGGCGGAGATGGTGCTGCGACTGGCGGATGGCGAGGTGGACGACGTCGGTGCCGTCGAGCCGGGCCAGGTGGATCGTCTCGGCGGTGTCGTCGGACAGCCGGTCGAGGGTGGGGCGGGCCGCGGCGACGACCTCGTCACCGTCGATGTACGACGTGCCCACCAGCAGGGCGCGCACGCCGATGCCGTAGCGGGTGCCCGTGGCGTCCGTCTCGACCCAGCCGAGCTCCACCAGGGTGCGCAGCAGCATGTAGAGGCTCGACTTGGGGTAGCCCACGGCCTCCTGGACGGCGGCCAGGGAGTGCATGCCGGGGCTGCCGGCGAGGTGTTCGAGGAGTTCCACCGTGCGGACGGCGGACTTGACCTGCGCCCCGCCGGATTCAGCTGCCATTCGACTCGCCCCTCTTGTGACCCACCGCGCCCGTCAATAGAGTCCCATTCATCATCAGGAACGCTGTTCAGAATACCGAACAACCTCGGTGGACTGGAAGGACGTAGCGGTGTCAGCAGCAGAAGTGTGGAGTGTCGACCCCCGAACCGGGAAGCGGCGTGAAGCGGTCGCCGTCGAAGCCACGGCCGAGGACGTCGACCGCGCCGTACGCGCGGCGCACGCGGCCCGCGGCGGGCTCGCCGACCGCGCGGTGCGCGCCGCGTTCCTGCGCACCGCCGCCGACGTCCTCGGCGGCGCCGAGGACCGGCTGGTCACGGTGGCCGACGCCGAGACCGCCCTCGGCCGCGCCCGGCTCACCGGCGAACTGGCCCGCACCTGCTACCAGTTGCGGGCCTTCGCGGACATCGTCGACGAGGGCGCCTTCCTCGACGTGATCATCGACCACCCGGACGCCACGGCCACCCCGCCCGTCCCGGACCTCCGCCGCCACAAGGTGCCGCTCGGCGTCGTCGCCGTCTACTCCGCCTCCAACTTCCCCTTCGCCTTCTCGGTGCCCGGCGGCGACACCGCCAGCGCGCTCGCCGCCGGCTGCCCCGTCGTCGTCAAGGCCCACCCCGACCACCCGGCCACCTCGGAGCTGGCCGCCGCCCTCCTCGGCCGGGCCGCCGCGCTGGCCGGCGTCCCGCAGGCCGTCGTCGGCCTGGTGCACGGCTTCGACGCGGGCGTCGCGCTGGTCCGCCACCCGCTGGTCGCGGCCGCCGGGTTCACCGGCTCGGTGCGCGGCGGGCGGGCGCTCTTCGACGCCGCGGCCGCCCGCCCCGTACCCATCCCCTTCCACGGCGAACTCGGCTCCCTCAACCCCGTCGTGATCACCGAGGAGGCCGCCGCCGAGCGCGCCGAGCAGATCGGGACCGGGCTGGCCGGGTCGATGACGCTCGGGGTGGGCCAGTTCTGCGTCAAGCCCGGCCTGGTGCTGGCGCCCACCGGCGCGGGCGGCGACGAACTGGTCGCCTCCCTGGCCGGCGCGGTCAAGGGCGTGGGCGAGGGCGTGCTCCTCGACCACCGCATGCGGGACAACTTCGTCGAGGGCGTCGCCGAACGCGCCGCGCTCCCGGACGTCGAGGCCCCCGTCACCCCCGGCGCCGGTGACGAGCACACCGTCAGCCCCGGGTTCCTGACCGTGCCCGCCGCCAAGCTGGCCACCGAGGGCACCCACGACCTGCTGCTGGAGGAGTGCTTCGGCCCCGTCACCGTCGTCGCCCGGTACGACGGCGACGACGAGGTCACCGCCGTGCTGTCCCGCCTGCCCGGCAACCTCACGGCCACTCTGCACCTCTCGTCGCGGGAGGCGGCCGGCGAGGGACGGGGCGCCGAACTCCTCGCCGCGCTCACCCCGCTCGCCGGCCGGGTGCTCGTCAACGGCTGGCCCACCGGCGTCGCCGTCGCCCCCGCCCAGCACCACGGCGGCCCCTACCCGGCCACCACCTCCACCTCCACCTCCGTCGGCGGCACCGCCGTCGAACGCTGGCTGCGCCCCGTCACCTACCAGTCGACCCCCGAGCCGCTCCTCCCGCCCGAGCTGCGCGACGACAACCCGCTCGGCCTGCCGCGCCGCGTGGACGGACGGATGGAGCACCCGTCCCGCGCCTGAGCGCCCGCGCCCGGCCGCCGCGCGAACGACGCCGCCCCGCTCCGCCCGGTCGCCCAACGGTGCGCCGGCGCCCGGCGCGAGCGGAACCGGAACCGGAACCGGAAGCGGACCGGGGTCACCGCCGGAACCGGCGCCGGCGGCCGGTCGTCCTTCCCCGCATGATCCGATACGCCACCCCCCAGGACCTCGACACCATCACCGCCCTCCACCGGGAGGCCCGCGCCACGTACTACCGCGGCCACATCCCGGACGCCGACTTCGAGGGCCCCGCCGAACTCGCCCGCGGCCGGGCCGGCTGGGCCGCGGCCATCGACCGCGGCGACGCCGTGCTGTGCGCCGAGCGGGCGGGGGAGGTGGTGGGCGTCGCGGCCTTCCGGCCCGTCGACGGCGTGCTGACCCTGACCCAGTTCCACGTGGCCCCCGCGCACTGGCGCCGGGGCATCGGCACCCGGCTGCACACCGCCTGCGTCGAGGCCTGGCGCGCGGCCGGCGCCACCACGGCCCGCCTGGAGGTCTTCGAGCACAACCGGCGCGCCCAGGCCTTCTACGCCCGTCACGGCTGGTACCCGGACCCGGACGCACCCAGGTCCGGCGACCACCTGGTGCTGCGGTTCGCCGTCGCCTCTCCGAAGGACCGGGACCGCGATCACGGCGTAACGTGACGAAGAGGAGCAAACCGGCCCATGGAGGGATCATGGCAGTCCCGGACCCCACGGCCTTCCCGGCCGGCGAACGGCCCCCCGACCCGGCCCGCCGGGAAGCCTTCGCCGAGCTGATGGTCGACGTCTTCAACAAGGGCGCACTGGCCCTGCTCACCAGCGTCGGCCACCAGACCGGCCTCTTCGACACCATGAGCACCCTGCCGCCCGCCACGAGCGCCGAGATCGCCGGGGCGGCGGCCCTCGACGAGCGGTACGTCCGCGAATGGCTCGGCGGCATGGTGCTGGGCGGCATCGTGGAGTACGAGCCGGACGGTGCCACCTACGCGCTGCCGCCCGAGCACGCCGCCTCGCTCACCACCGCCGCCGGACCCGACAACCTGGCCGGGATGATGCCCTACGTCGCCCTGATGGGAGAGGTCGAACAGGGCGTCGTCAGGTCCTTCCGGGAGGGCGGCGGCGTCCCGTACACGGCGTACCCCCGCTTCCAGGCGCTCCAGGCCCAGGAGACGGCCAGGGTGTACGACGCCGCCCTGGTCGACGCGATCGTCCCGCTGGTCCCCGGTCTCACCGAGCGGCTGCACGACGGCATCGACGTCCTGGACGTCGGCACCGGCCAGGGACGCGCCCCGCTCGTCCTGGCCCGCGCCTTCCCGCGCAGCCGCTTCCACGGCCTCGACCGCTCCGAGGACGGCATCGCCACCGCCCGCCGCGAGGCCGAACGGCTCTCCCTGGACAACCTGCGCTACACGGTCGGCGACTCCACGGAGATCACCGGGCGGTACGACCTCGTCACCGCCTTCGACGTCATCCACGACCTGGCCCGGCCGCAGGAGACCCTCGACGCCGTCGCCGCGTCCCTCCGCGACGGCGGCACCTTCCTGATGGGCGACATCGCCGCCTCCAGCAACCTGGAGGAGAACCTCGGCCACCCCTTCGGCCCCGCGCTCTACGGCTTCTCGGTCTTCTACTGCATGACCACCTCGCTGAGCACCGGAGGCGCCGGGCTCGGCACGGTCTGGGGCGAACAGACCGCCCGGCGCATGCTGGCGGCCGCGGGCTTCACCGACGTACAGGTCCGCTCGATCGAGGGCGACCCGCTGAACGTCTACTACGTGGCGACGACCGCCTAGTGCCCCCCGCGGGGCTTCACGCACCCGCCCTCCATGTACGGCCCGTGTGCCTCCACCCTCACGGGCGGGCCCGTGAACCCGGTGACGCACGGGCCGGCCCCCGGCACCATCAGGCTGAAGGCGAGGGCCGGGCCCGAGCCGTACACCTCGGTGCCGTCCGCCGGGTAGCCCAGCTTGCTCAGCGCCGCCCGCAGACCGCCCTCGTCGCGCACCCCCGCCAGGGCCCCGGCGATCCGGTCGGCATGGGCCCGCCCCCGGCACTCGGCGTCGGCCTTCATCGGGAGCTGCTGCTGGAACGCGTGGTTCTCGGCGTACTTCGCCCGCTCCGGGTCGTACGGCTCCCCCGCGGGGAGCGGACCGGTGGGGGCAGCGGCGGACGGGCCGGGGCGGACGTCCGCACACCGGTCGGCGACGCCCGGGAACCTCCGGTCGTGCTCGGTGAGGCCGGCCTTCCGCCGAGCCGCGTAGTCCGGGTCCGGGGAGCCGGAGGGACCGGCCGGCACCACCCGTTCCGTGCCGCAGCCGGTCACCAGCACCAGCGCGGCGAGGGCGGCGGGCAGCAGGGGACGTCTCACTGTGTACTCCATTTCCGATGCGGCACGGCGGGCCGCAGCATCGTCCCGCACCACAGCGGCGATCGTCGTGAGTACCCGTACTCAGAGAGCGAGGCACCACCTGGGAAGGAGCCGCCGGGTCACCCACGAGCTGCGGGAATGTACCGGCCCGGCCGGCGGTTGAGGGGCTGAGCGGAGGAGGCCTCCGCACCGCCCGGCCCCACGACCTGGAGAGAACGGACACATGCGCGTCGAGATCTGGAGCGACATCGCCTGCCCCTGGTGCTACATCGGGAAGGCGCGCTTCGAGCAGGGCCTCGCGGCCTTCGCCCACCGGGACGAGGTCGAGGTGGTGCACCGCTCCTTCGAGCTCGACCCGGGACGGGCCAAGGGCGACACCGCGCCGGTCCTCGACATGCTGGCCCGGAAGTACGGCCGGACGCGCGAGGAGGCGCGGGCGATGGAGGAGCACGTCGCCGCCAACGCGCGCTCCGAGGGGCTGGAGTACCGCACCGAGGGGCGGGACCACGGCAGCACCTTCGACATCCACCGGCTGCTGCACCTCGCCAAGGCGCGCGGCCGGCAGGACGCCCTCCTGGACCTCGCCTACCGGGCGAACTTCGCCGAGGAGCGGTCCGTCTTCGACCCCGAGGTGCTGGTGGCGCTGGGCGTCGAGGCCGGGCTCGCGGAGGACGAGGTGCGGGCCGTGCTGGCCGACGAGGACGCCTACTCCGAGGACGTACGCGCCGACGAGCGCGAGGCGGCCGAACTGGGCGCCACCGGTGTGCCCTTCTTCGTCCTGGACCGCCGCTACGGCGTGTCCGGCGGCCGGCCCGCCGAGGTCTTCACCCAGGCCCTGGAACAGGCCTGGCAGGGCCGGGCCGTCCAGTCGGCCGGCGCGGCGGCGCCGGCCTGCGACGCGGACGGCACCTGCGCGGTGTGAGGTCCGCGTCAGCGGCGCGTGATTGACCGGGCGCGACGCGCGGCCGAGGGTAGGGGGATGGAAACTCCTCTCGGCGGCGGCGAGTTCGCGCCCGCGCAGACGTACCTGAACACCTCCCGCTGCGGGCTGCTGCCCCGCCGGACCGTGGCCGCCGTGACGGCGCTGGCGGAGGCGCTCGCCGCCGGGACGGCCGGCGGGTCCGGCAGCTTCGGCGCCGTCGACGGGGCGCGGCGCGCGTTCGCGCGGCTGGTGGGGACCGGCGAGGGCCGGGTCGCCGTGGGCAGCTCGGTCGCCGTCCACGTCGGCCTGATCGCCAACTCGCTGCCGGCCGGCGCGGAGGTGCTGTTCGTGGAGGGCGACTTCGGTTCGCTGATCACGCCGTTCACGGTACGGGGGGACCTCAAGGCACGGTTCGTGCCGCTGGAGGACCTGGCCGGCGCGGTACGGCCCGGCACGGCGCTCGTCGCCTTCTCGTCCGTCCAGTCGGCCGACGGCCGCGTCGCCGACATGGCGGCGGTACGGGAGGCGGCGGCGGCCCACGGGGCCCGCACGCTGCTCGACGCGACCCAGTCGGCCGGGTGGCTGCCGCTGGACGCGGGGGCGTACGACTACACCGTGACCGGGGCGTTCAAGTTCCTGATGTGCCCGCGCGGGGTGTCGTTCCTCACGGTCACCGAGGAGGCCCAGGAGTCCCTGGTCCCGATCCACGCCGGCTGGTTCGCGGCCGAGGACCTCGACGACCCGTACGGCCCCGCCGTCCGGCTCGCCGGCTCCGCACGTCGTTTCGACGAGCCGCCCGCCTTCCTGCCCTACCACGGCGCCGAGCAGTCGCTGGCGCTGCTGGAGGAGATCGGCGTCGACGCCGCGCACGCCCACGCCACGGCGCTCGCCGCGCGCTTCCGGGACGGTCTGGTCCGCCTCGGCCACCACCCGGTGCCCGGCGACTCGGCCGTCGTCGCCGTCCCGGGCCTGGGCACCCGCCACGCCGAGCTGGCGGCGGCGGGCGTCGTCGTCTCGGCCCGGGCGGGCAACCTCCGCGCCGCCTTCCACCTCTACAACTCGGCCGCCGACGTGGACCGGGCCCTGGACGTCCTGTCCTGACCCCGCCCGGCACGGCGAGGGGCGGGACCCCACCCGGGTCCCGCCCCTCCGCCCGTACGCCCGGCGCGTCACCGCCCGGGCAGGTGCCCGCGACCGGCGTCACCGCCCGGATGTGTCACCGCACCGGGGTGAAGTCCCTCGCGCCGATGAACTCCGGGCGCCGGATCGGGGCCGCGAACGGCTCCACCGCCGTGTTCTCCACGCTGTTGAACACGATGAAGACGTTGCTGCGCGGGTAGGGCGTGATGTTGTCGCCCGAGCCGTGCATGGCGTTGCAGTCGAACCAGGTCGCCGAGCCCGCCCGGCCGGTGAAGAGCCGGATGCCGTGGGCGTCCGCGAGCTCGGTCAGCGCCTTGTCCGAGGGCGTGCCCGCGTCCTGCATCTGGAGCGACTTCTTGTAGTTGTCCTTCGGCGTCTCACCGGCGCAGCCGAGGAACGTCCGGTGCGACCCCGGCATGATCATCAGGCCGCCGTTGGTGTCGAGGTTCTCGGTCAGCGCGATCGACACGGACACCGTGCGCATCCGCGGCAGCCCGTCCTCCGCGTGCCAGGTCTCGAAGTCCGAGTGCCAGTAGAAGCCCGACGCGCCGAAGCCCGGCTTCACGTTGATCCGCGACTGGTGGACGTACACGTCCGAGCCGAGGATCTCGCGGGCCCGGCCCACCACGCGCTCGTCGCGCACCAGCTCGGCGAAGACGTCGCTGATGCGGTGGACCTCGAAGACCGACCGCACGTCCTGCGACTTCGGCTCGATGATCGAGCGCTCGTCCGCCCGGACGGCCGGGTCGCCGACCAGCCGGTCCAGCTCGGCGCGGTACACGGCGACCTCGTCGTCCGTGATGAGCTGGTCGACGGCGAGGAAGCCGTCCCGCTCGAACGACTCCAGCTCCGGGGTGAGCGGACCCCAGACGACCGGGTCCTGCCGGGGCGTGACGACCTCGGACGCGCCTCGGGTCGGGTACAGGTCCTTCAGGGTCGTGGTCATCGTCATGGTTCAGCCCTCCTCGGTGAGCAGCGGGTAGACACCGTTCTCGTCGTGGTCCTCCCGCCCGGTGACAGGGGGGTTGAACACGCACACGCACCGGAAGTCGGTCTTGGGGCGCAGGGTGTGGCGCTCGTGGCCGTCGAGCAGGTACATGGTGCCCGGCTCGATCCAGTGCGTCTCGCCCGTCTCGTCGTCGGTCAGTTCCGCCTCGCCCTCGACGCACAGCACGGCCTCGATGTGGTTGGCGTACCACATGGACGTCTCGGTCCCGGCGTACAGCACGGTCTCGTGGAGCGAGAAGCCGACCTTCTCCTTGGCGAGCACGATGCGCTTGGACTCCCAGGTGCCGGAGGCCGCCTTGACATGGCGCTCGGTGTTCTCGATGTCCTTGAACGATCGGACGATCACGGTGGTGCAACTTCCTTTCGTACGGGTGGGGTTCAGGCGGTCTCGCGGACCGCGCGGGCCAGCGTCCGCAGCCCCTCGTCCAGCTCGTCGGGCGTGATCGTCAGCGGCGGGAGCAGCTTGACGACCTCGCTCCGCGGGCCGGAGGTCTCCACCAGCAGCCCGAGCTCGAAGGCGCGGGCGCAGACGGCGGCGGCGCGGGACTTGTCGGTGAACTCCATGCCCCACACCAGGCCACGGCCCCGGAAGTGGGCGCCGTAGGCGGAGTTCTCGTCGCAGATGGCCAGCAGCGCCTGCTCGACCTGCTCGCCGCGTGCGATGGTCTGCTTCTCCATCTGGCCGTCGGCCCAGTAGGTGTCCAGCGCGGCGGTGGCGGTGACGAACGCCGGGTTGTTGCCGCGGAAGGTGCCGTTGTGCTCACCCGGGCCCCACACGTCGAGCTCCGGCATGAACAGGCACAGCGACATCGGCAGCCCGTACCCGCTGATGGACTTCGACAGGGTCACGATGTCCGGGGTGATGCCCGCCTCCTCGAACGAGAAGAAGGCGCCGGTGCGGCCGCAGCCCATCTGGATGTCGTCGACGATCAGCAGCATGTCCTGGCGGTCGCACAGCTCGCGCAGCGCGCGCAGCCACTCGGGCCGGGCGACGTTGATGCCGCCCTCGCCCTGTACGGTCTCCACGATCACGGCGGCCGGCTTGTTGAGGCCGGAACCCTGGTCCTCCAGAAGCCGCTCGAACCACAGGAAGTCCGGCACCCGGCCGTCGAGGTAGTTGTCGAACGGCATCGGCGTGCCGTGCACCAGCGGGATGCCCGCCCCGGCGCGCTTGAAGGCGTTGCCGGTGACGGCGAGCGAGCCGAGGGACATGCCGTGGAAGGCGTTGGTGAACGACACGATCGACTCGCGCCCCTTCACCTTCCGGGCCAGCTTCAGCGCGGCCTCGACGGCGTTGGTGCCGGTCGGGCCGGGGAACATCACCTTGTACGGCAGGTCGCGCGGACGCAGGATCACGTTCTGGAACGACTCCAGGAACGCGCGCTTCGCGGTCGTCGCCATGTCCAGGCCGTGGGTGATGCCGTCCCGCTCGAGGTAGTCGAGCAGCGCGCGTTTCAGCACCGGGTTGTTGTGGCCGTAGTTGAGCGAGCCGGCGCCGGCGAAGAAGTCGAGGTAGGTGTGGCCGTCCTCGTCGGTGAGGCGTGCGCCCTGCGCGCGGTCGAACACGGCGGGCCAGCCGCGGCAGTAGCTGCGCACCTCCGACTCGAGGGTCTCGAAGACACTCAGGGCGGGCGGGGTGATGGTCACGGCGGTTCGTCTCCTCGGTGGGGGTGTCTCAGACGTTTATGGCGGCTTTTCCGGCGGCGTACGGCCGCGGTGCGGCGGTGCGGCGGTGTTCCGGCGACGGGTCCGGGCGGGTGGTCCGGGCGGGTGGTCGGGCGGGGGCCGCGGGCGGGCGGCCGGGTTCCCGGCCGCCCCGGGCCCCGGGGCGTCAGGCGATCGGGCCGATGCGGTACAGCACCTCGGGCTCGTGCGTCCCCTCGGGGAACAGCGCCCCGTCGAAGAGGACCTCGCGCGTCACGGACGCGCCCCGGCGCTCCGCGTACGAGGTGAAGAGCCGGTCGGAGGCGGTGTTGTCCGGGGTGATGGTGGTCTCCACGGTGTCGACGCCCTGCCCGGCCACGCGCGCGGTCAGCGCGTCCAGCAGCACACCGGCCAGCCCGCGGCCCCGGTGCGCCCGGTCGACCGCGACCTGCCAGACGACGAGCGTCCGCGGCCGCTGCGGCCTGATGTACCCCGTGACGAAGGCGATCGGCTCCCCGTCGGCGTCGCGCGCCACGAGGGACGTGGCGGCGAAGTCACGGCACCACAGCAGATAGCTGTACGAGGAGTTGAGGTCCAGGACCTCGGAGTCGCGGGCGATGCGCCATATCGCGGCTCCGTCCTCCACTCCGGGAGTGTCTATACCGATGGCCGGTGCGGCCGGTCGGTGGAATTCGTTTCGGGCACCTGCAAGGTCTGCTTGTGCGGCGGTCATGCGGATTGAACTTACCCAGCAATTCCTGAAATTGCATCGGGGTGAGGGGTTGGGTGAGCGTCCGGCCTGTGTTATCGCGCGGGCGCGAGTCCATGGGTGAGCTGCCCGCCGATCGCCGCGTTTTGCCCGGATATACACGGTCAAAACGGGCTCCATGTGGAGTCGATCACACCAGGACAGGTGGCTTGACGGGTGCCCGAATGGCCCGTGGGGTCCTTATGAAATCCTTGTGTTTAGCCTCGGGGATACGGGGCAGGAGAGTCCGGGAAGACACCCTCCATAAAACCCTCGCCGTATTCGAGTATTCAACGCCGGTTCTGTATTTCTGTCACGTGGACGTCATATCGTTCCCGCACGGCCGGGAGCCTCTCCGGGGCGGCCTCGCCGCGCGCGATCCGCCCGGGCGCCCGCAAGTACCCGAACCGCTCCACCCCCGGGCGTGATCACCGCCGGCAGGTCCGCCCCCGACGGCGGCTCCACCGTCTCCGCCACGCTCTCCCGCACCACCGTGTGAGTCATTCCGGCCTCCTCGCCCGTACCTGTGTTTCGACGCCGGGTCCGCGCCGGAAACACGTACATGCCGGGAAGAACGGGCGACCAGGAAGCGGTTGACGGGGACAGTGATCATCAACGGTGATGAGTGGGGGCAGGAGTGGAGCTGCGTCAGCTGGAGTACTTCGTCGCGGTCGCCGAGGAGCTGGGCTTCGGCCGGGCGGCGGAGCGGCTGCACATCGTCCAGGCCGAGGTGAGCCGGGAGATCGCCCGGCTGGAACGGGAACTGGGGCTGCGGCTGTTCGACCGCTCCACCCGGCACCTACGGCTCACCGCAGCCGGCGAGCGGCTGCTGCCCGAGGCCCGCGCCGCGCTGGCCGCGGCCGCCCGGGTCCGCGACACCGCCACGGGGATCACCGCCGGCACCGAGGGCCTGGTGCGGCTCGGCACCACCCGGGCGTTCGCCGACCGCGTCTACCGCGCCCTCGACACCCTGGCGGCCCGCCGCCCGGGGCTGCGCGTCCGGCTGGAGCGGGCGCCCCAGGAGGCCCGCCTCGCGGCCGTACGCTCCGGTACGTTCGACGCCGCCCTCGTACGCACCGTGCGGCGCGCCGACGGCGTGGTCCTGCACCCGCTGTGGGCCGACCCGCTGATCGCCGCCCTGCCCGCCTCCCACGCGGCGGCGCTCGGCCTCGCCGACGACGAGCCGCCGAGTCTGGACCGGCTGGCGCGGCTGCCGCTGCGGCTCGCCCCGCGCGCCGCCAACCCGGCCTTCCACGACCTGGTGACGGCCGCGCTCCCGGACTGGACGCCGGGCCCTCCGTTCACCACCCTCCAGGACACGCTCACGGAGCTGGCCGCCCACCCCGAGCCGTCCTGGACCGTGTTCTACCCGGTCGGGCCGCTGCCGCCGACCGGCCGGATCGCCTTCCGCGCCCTGCCCGGCCTCACGGTCCCGGTCTCGCTGGCCGTACCGGCCGGGCAGCCGCTCGCCCCGCCGGTGCGGGCCCTGCTCGACGCGCTCGCCGCCACGGCCCCGGCCCCGGCGCCCCGGACGACGCCCGTACGCCCGGTCGCGGCCCCGTCCCGGCCCGGCCCCTCGCCGGTGCGCGTGGCCGCCGCACCGTCTGCCGCCGGGGCCACCGGCCTGCCGGGCACCCCGTCCGGCGCGGTCGCCCCGGCGGAGGCGGTCACGCCCGCGTGAGCCGCGCCTGCCGGGGCGGGCCGGCGGCGGGGCCGCCCGGGGGCACGACCCGGGTCATGACCGGGTCACGCCCAGGCTTCGGTGACCGCCCGGCGGGCGCCGTCCAGGTCCACCGGGCCGCCGGCCGTCCGGGCCAGGGCGGCCCCCAGCGCCACCACCGAGGACTCCACCACGCCCCGGTCGGCGTCGGCCCCGTAGTGGTTGACCCGGACCATCTCCTTGGCGAGCGCCCCGCCGCCCGCCGCCAGGGGCAGGGACGGGTCGGCGGCCAGGGCGGCGGCCACCAGCTCCGCGGCGTCCACCCCGGGCGGGGTGCGCAGCGTCGTGGCGACCGGGGCGGCCTCCCTCGCCTCGTGCACGTACGGCTCCAGGCCGGTGCCGAGCGCGAGCACACCCGCGCGGGTGGCCGCGGCGGCCGACGCGTGGCGGGACATCACCCGGTCCAGGCCCTCCGCCTCGACGCGCTCCAGGCAGGCCTCCAGCGCCAGCATCTCCAGCTTCGCGGGAGCGTGCAGCAGCGTCCTGCGGCCGCCGTCGATCCAGCGCTCCTTCCAGTCCAGCAGGGACAGGTACGAGCGGCGCGGAGCCGCCGGGTTGGCCGCGAACCGCTCCCAGGCGCGCGGGCTGACCGACACCGCCGACACACCGGCCGGGCCGCCCAGCGCCTTCTGCGCGCCGATGATGCACATGTCCACGCCCCAGGCGTCCGGCAGCACCGGCTCGGCACCGATCGAGGCCACCGCGTCCAGGTAGAACAGCGCGCCGTGCGCCCGCACGACCTCACCGATCTCCGCCACCGGGTTGGTGTTGCCGGTCGCCGCCTCGGCGTGCACCAGGGACACGAAGTCGATCTCCGGGTTCCGCTCCAGCGCCCCGGCGATCCGCTCGGCGGTCACCGCCGTGTGGAACGGCACCTCCAGGTCCACCACCGTCGCGCCGCAGTCGCGCAGCCAGTCGCCGAAGGTCTGTCCGTACGGCCCGGTCACCACGTTCAGCGCGGTCGAACCGGGCCGCGCGCCGCTGCGGATGCAGCCCTCCAGCGGCAGCAGCGCCTCGCCCTGGGTGATCACCACGTCCTGCTCGGTGTCCAGCAGCGCGGCCACCCGCCGTTCGATGGCCGCGAAGCGGTCGGCGGTCAGCGGGGCCGGATCGAGGAGGGGGTGCGTCACGGGGGTCCTCACGGGGGCGCTCACGGGGGTCTCTTCTCTTCACGTACGGACTGCTTCGCCGAGGGTACTTGCGCCCTCGTAGAGTGCGGGACATGAGCGTGGTGCTGCATGTGACGGGGCGGGTGCTGGCCGGCCCGGAGGACGTACGGGACGAACTGTGGGTGGTCGACGGGCGGATCACCTACGACCGCCCGTCCGGCGCCGGTGACGTCAGGACGGTACGGGGGTGGGCGCTGCCCGGTCTGGTGGACGCGCACTGCCACGTGGGGCTCGACGCCCACGGCGCGGTGGACGCGGCCACCAGCGAGAAGCAGGCGCTCACCGACCGGGACGCGGGCACACTGCTGATCCGGGACGCCGGGTCACCGGCCGACACGCGCTGGATCGACGACCGCGACGACCTGCCGAAGATCATCCGTGCCGGGCGGCACATCGCCCGGACCCGCCGCTACATCCGCAACTACGCCCACGAGATCGAGCCCGCCGACCTCGTCGCGTACGTCGGCCGGGAGGCCCGGCGCGGTGACGGCTGGGTCAAGCTCGTCGGCGACTGGCTCGACCGGGGCACCGGCGACCTCGGCGCGTGCTGGCCGCGCGCCGAGGTCGAGGCGGCCATCGCCGAGGCGCACCGGCTGGGCGCGCGTGTCACCGCCCACTGCTTCGCCGAGGAGTCGCTGCGGGACCTCGTGGAGGCCGGGATCGACTGCGTGGAACACGCCACGGGCCTGACCGAGGACACCATCCCGCTGTTCGCCGAGCGCGGGGTCGCGATCGTGCCGACGCTGGTCAACATCGCCACGTTCCCGCGGCTCGCGGCCGGCGGGGAGACCAAGTTCCCGCGCTGGGCGGACCACATGCGGCGGCTGCACGAGCGCCGGTACGACACCGTGCGCTCCGCCTTCGACGCGGGCATCCCCGTCTTCGTCGGCACCGACGCGGGCGGCTCCCTGGCGCACGGCCTGGTCGCCGCGGAGGTCGCCGAGCTCGTCACGGCCGGCATCCCGCCCCTCCAGGCCCTGTCGGCCACCTCCTGGGGGGCCAGGGCCTGGCTGGGCCGGCCCGGCCTGGACGAGGGCGCGCCGGCCGACCTGGTCGTCTACGACGAGGACCCGCGCGCCGACGTCCGCGTCCTGGCGGCGCCGCGCCGGGTGGTCCTCAACGGCCGCGTCGTGGGATGACCCACGGGCGGCCGCGCCGCCCCGGGGCGCTGCCCACGGCCGTACCGCCCCGGGGCGGCGCACCGGGACCGGCGGCCGCACCACCGTGCCGCGCCCGGCGGGTCAGTCCGTGGGGTGCCGGCGGGTGAGGAAGGCGAGCCGGGCGCGCTTCTCCGCGAGATGCACCTCCGGCAGCACGATCTCCGGCAGCACCACCTCCGGCCCCAGGACGAAACCGCCGCGGGCGAGCAGCGCGACGGCCTTGTCGTTGGCCGCGTCGGGCTCCGCCACGATCCGCTCCTTCCCGGTCAGCGCGAACGCCGTCAGCGCGGTCAGGAGGTGCGCGGAGAAGCCCCGTTCGGGGGTCCGCGCCGGTGCCAGCAGGAGGTGGACGCCGATGTCGCCGGGCCGCACCTCGTAGCACTCGCCGACCCGGTCGGCCTCCGGCTCGTACGTCTGGAAGAGCGCGACGGGTGTGGTGTCGCGGTACACCAGGAACGCGTGGTGCGTGGTGAGCGAGTCCAGGTGCGCGTAGATCTCCCGTACGTCCTCGACGGTCGTCTCCCGCATGCCCCAGAACCGGGCCCGCTCCTCGGCGACCCAGCCGTGGATCAGCCCGGCGTCGCGCTCCGGGTCGACGCGGACGAGACGGACGGTGCCGAAGCCCTCGACCTCCTGTTCGTACACGGGCAGGGGCTCAGTGGTCGTCATGCCGCTCCTCGGTGAGCTGGTTCCAGTCGGTGATGACGGGTGCGAGTTCGCCCCGCAGCCACAGGGGCAGTTGGTCGTGCCGGTGCGGGTCGCCGGGGATCCCGGAGGCGCCGAGGGGCACCACCCAGAGGCTGTCCTCGCGCCGGGCCAGGTCCCACACGTAGCGGGCGGCCGGGCCACGGGCGCTGAGGTCGGTGACGCCCGGGACGCTGGAGGTGGACAGGACGCAGTCGTGGTCGCCGTCCAGTCCCGGCCATGTGTCGGTGCCGTCGGGCAGTGCCGCCCAGGGCGCGAGGCGGTGCGTGGCGCCCCAGGGCTCCGCCGGGGGCGCCGCGGCGACCTCCTCCAGGGCGCCGCGGACCGCCGCCAGCCGGTCGGCCTCCGGTACCGGCCCGCCGGTCAGCAGCGTCTCCAGGGCGTACGCGACGCGCGGCACCAGGGCCAGCCAGGGCTGGAAGAGCGCCGGGTACGCGGGCGGTTCGGCCAGCACGGCCAGGCGCGGGTGCCGGGCGAGGCGGCGTACGACCGCCCCGCGCACGGCCGCGAACAGCGCCGCGTCCAGGCTGTCGGCCGTCATGCGCCGGTTCCAGCACAGCAGCCGGTCGCGCACCTCCCGCTCGGCGGGGGCCAGGTCGGGCAGGGCCGCGATGAGCGTGAGCAGCGGACGGGCCGACGCGAGGTGGGTGTCGGTGTGGACCGCCGCCATGTCCGGGGCGGTCCAGTCCCGCGAGGCGTCCAGCAGCCGGGCGATGCGGTCCGCGCGGTGCGGCGGGGCGAACTCGACGCCCAGCGGGGCGGCGATGCCGCGGGCGTTCGCCATCACCGCCACGCCGTCGACCGGTTCGCGGGGCATCGGGTCGTGGGCGCCGCGCCACTCGTGGCCGGGTTCCCAGGCCGGGACGACGCGCAGCCGGTTGGCCTGGTGGCGCAGCGGCACGTGCCCGGCGACCCGGTGGAGGGTGCCGCCGCGCGTGTCGGCGGCCTGGACGACGTTGACGGGCTCCACCCAGGGGTCGAACGCCCGGTCCACGTCGGCGACGGTGCGGGCGCCGAGCAGCGCGGGCAGGGCGTCGAAGCCCAGCCGGCCGGTGACGCGCGGCGGGTGGCGCAGGCTGACGACGCCCTCGGGGCCGTCGATGACCACGGGGCCGCGCTCGGTCTCGACGACCTCCACCACGACCGCGTCGGCGCCCTTCACCTCGACGGTCTCGGTGTGGACGTGGGCGGGCGCCCAGCCGTCCGGCCCCAGGGCCTCCACCCCGCCGCCGTCGGTGCGCCGCAGCCGTTCCCGGTAGAGGTCCTGGTAGTCGGCCATGGCGTTGGTGATCGCCCAGGCGACCGTGCCGGTGTGGCCGAAGTGGGCCAGGCCCGGCACGCCGGGGACGGCGAGCCCGACGACGTCGAACTCCGGGCAGGCCAGCCGGATCTGCTGGTAGACGCCGGGTGCCTCGATGAACCGGTGGGGGTCGCCCGCGATGAGCGCCGCCCCGGTGGCGGTGCGGTCGCCGGTCACCAGCCAGCCGTTGCTGCCGGAGGTGCCGGGGGCGTCGGTGGCGAAGAGATCGGCGTACTCCTCGCCGAGCCGCCGGGCGACGTGCTCGCGCCACAGCTTGGTGGGGAACCCGGCGAACAGGATGTGCGTCGACAGCCACACGGCGAGCGGGGTCCACGGTTCCCACCGCCCGGGCGCCAGGCCGGTGGCGGCGAACTCGGGGGAGCGGCGGGCGCCCGCCGCGAGTCCGGCGTTGACCCCGTCCACATAGGCGCACACCCAGGTACGGGTCGGGTCGTCGAGCGCCTCGAAGCAGCGACGGGCGGTGTCGGCCAGCCGGGCGCGGCGGACGAACACGTCCCATTCGACGGCCTCGGGGCCGAGGAAGGCGGCGGTCGTGCCCTGCGTGCGGTGGCGCTCGACCTCGAGCTGCCAGGCCCGGTCCAGGGCGGTGGTACGGCCCTGGGCGTGGCTGAGTTCGTGCGCGTCGGCGGCGCGGAGATGCGGGATGCCCCAGGTGTCCCGGTAGACCTCGATGCTCACTTCTGTCCCGATCTCTTTAGGTTAGGCTGGCCTAACTTAAGCCACGGTCCGGCCAGAAGCAATCCGGAGTCATGTTGACGTCCCGTGACGATCGGGCCGCGCCTGTCGTTGAACGCTTTTCCCCTCATCGTGTGCCGGTGGGGAGACCGGCGAACTGGTGTGGCGAAAGATTCGAATATGGGAACGGAAACCCCCCTTTGGGGTGAACTCACGGCAGGCTTCCGCCCGTTCACTCTCCGTGCGTAAGGATTCCGGTGTCCCACGTCGGCGCCGCTCGTGTGTTCCCCATGGGTGGACGTCGCGACGCCATGTCTCCTCTGGGGGTTCCACCACCGTGAACGGCACCACCTTGCGCCTGCCCGCCCGCCGCGCCGCCGCGACGGCGGCCGCCCTGACGCTCACCGCCGGCCCCGTCCTGCTCGCCGCGCCCCCGGCGCACGCCACCGGGGGTGCGGCCGGCCGGGCGAGCGCGGTCGTCCTGCGCACCGACCTGGACGTGTCGCTGCTGAACGGGGCGGTCGACGTCCCGCTCACGGCCTCGCTCAACGACGTCCGGGCGCCCGCGAGCGCGGGGAGGACCGTGCTCACCGTCACCCTCGACGGCGTCGAGCAGGGCAGGCCGGTCCGGGTCCTCACGGCCGACGCCGCCACCGCCCGCGCCACGGCCGACGACCGCCGCGCGGAGGGGAGCACCCGGCTCGCCCACGCGAAGCTGCACGTCCCCGGGCTGCCGCTGCTGTCGCTGATCGAGGTCGAGGAAGTGACCTCCCGCGCGCTCTGCGCGGCCGGGAAGCGGCCCGTCGCCGAGGCGAACGTCCTCGGCCGCGTCACCGTCCTGGGCAAGCGCGTCACGCTCACCACCGGAAGCCCGGCCAAGGTCGGCGTCCAGGGCGTCGGCGAGGTGACCGTCCGCCTGTCCGAGACCCGGACCACCTCCCGCACCGCCGCCGCCACCGCCCTCACCCTCACGGTGTCGGTCAACCCGCTGAAGGCCAACGTCGCCGACGTCACCGGCGAGCTGACGCTCGCCGAGGCCACCTGTGAAGCACCGACGGCACCGGCGAAACCGGCGGCACCGGCGGCACCGCCCGGAGCCGCGCCCGGACCCGCCCGGCCCGGCGAGCCCGCCGGCGTACGGGCCCAGTCGGCCACGGACCCGGTCGAGTCCGGCCTCGCCGAGACCGGGGGCGGTTCCCTGACCCCCTATCTGGCGGGCGGCTCCCTGGTCCTCCTCGCCGCCGGCGCCGGCGTCACGGCCCTCACGCGCCGCGCCCGCGCCGCCCGCGAACGCGCCTGACCCGGCGTGCGCGGTGCCTCCCGGCAGGCACCGCGCACCGTTCCCGGCATTCTTGCGACAGTGCCGGGAAAAGCACAGACTGGATTCATGGGACGCCCGCCCCTGAAAAAGAGAAAGGGGCTTCCATGGATAAGCAGTTGCAGATTCACCTTTCCGAGGCAGGGGCCGATCCCGAACGGGTGGAAAGGCTGACCGGCTATCTGCGCCAGGAACTCCTCCAGCTTGACGTCAAGAATGTAGAGACCCTCCCCGCCGGTGAAGTCCCGCCCGGAGCGCGGGCCGTCGGCGTCATGGAGATCGGAGCCCTCCTGGTCACCCTCGGACAGTCCGTCACCGCCATCAAGCAGGTCGCCTCCGTACTCCACGGCTGGTGGGCCCGGTTCCAGGAGGCCCGCCCGTCACTCAGCCTGACCATGGACGGCGACGTACTCGAAATCTCCGAAGCCACACCGGAACAGGCCGCGCAGGCTCTGGAGGCATTCATCCGCCGGCATTCCACCGTCGACGCCTGACGCCGGGGCACACCATGGACGACGATTCCCGCCACGCCCTGATCATCGCCAATGACGACTACCAGGAGGGCGGTCTCCAGAAATTGACGTCCCCCGCCGCCGATGCCGAAGCGCTCGCGGAGGTCCTGGGAGATCCCCGCATCGGCGGCTTCGACGTCCAGGTGGTGCGCAACGAGCCGTCACACATCATCCGCATGCGCATCGAGGACTTCTTCGCCGAACGCGCGCCCGGTGACACGCTGTTGCTCCATCTGTCCTGCCACGGGCTCAAGAGCGAATCCGGGCAGTTGTACTTCGCCGCCACCGACACCCGGCCCAAACGCCTCAAAGCCACCGGGATCCCGGCGGACTTCGTGGAGACCTGCATGGCGGACACGCGGGCCCGCGGCACCGTCCTCTTCCTCGACTGCTGCTACGGCGGGGCCTTCTCACCCGGCTCGGTCGCGCGGGCGGCCGGTGACGCGCACGTGCTGGAGAACTTCACCGGCGAGCGGCTCGGCGGCGGCGGACGCGGATGGGCGGTGGTCACCGCCTCCAACTCCATGGAGTACGCCTTCGAGGGCGCCCGCCTGGCCGACGGGGGCGCCCCCAAGCCCTCCGTCTTCACCGGCGCGCTGGTGTCGGGGCTCGCCACCGGGGAGGCGGACCGCAACGAGGACGGGAAGGTCTCCCTCAACGAGCTGTACGACTACGTGTACGAGCGCGTCCGCCGCGAGAACAGGAACCAGACGCCGAGCTGCAAGTCCGACCTCCAGGGCGACCTGTATCTCGCGCACAGCGAACGGCGCAAGATCGTCCCGGCCCCCCTCCCGCCGCGGCTGCGGGCCGCACTGGCCAGTGAGGACGACTTCTCCCGGCTCGGCGCCGTCACCGAGCTGCGCTCCCGGATGGACCACACCGACGTGGCCATCGCCATGGCGGCCCACGAGGCCCTCAAGGAGGTCGCCCGCAACGACCTCCAGTCCGTCGCCGAGGAGGCGGCCCGGGCACTGGGGGAGGTGCGGATCTCTCCCGAGCCCACGGTGCTGCGCCTCAGCCCGGTGTACCGGCACGCGGTCCCGTCCACGGGGCACGTCCGCCTGCTCGGCCCGCCGCTCGCCCGGAGTTGCACACCGCGCGCCCAGGACGACCGGCTGCACGTGACGCCGGTCGCGGACGGCCTGGCCGTCACCGTCGACACCTCCACCCCCGGACCGCTGCGGGCCGACATCGTGCTCAAGGGGCCGGTGGGAGAGGCGGTCGTCCACGTCGAGGCGGAGGTACGGGAAGCAGCGCCCGGACCCGCCGGAGCCACCACGGTGACCGGCGAGGTCCCGAGGAAGCCGAACCGGCCCCCCGGGACACCCGGCGGGCCCGCCGGCACCACCGGCCCCTCTGGCGCCACGGATCCCACCGCCGACGCGGACCCCACGCGCGACCCCGGTCGCCCGGGCCGCACCGGCACCCCCGATCCCACCAGCGGTCCCGACCCGACCCGCGACCCGGACCACAGCGGCCACACGGACCGCACCGACCCGACCAGGGACACGGACCCCACCAGGAACACCGGCCCCACCGACCCGACCAGAAACACCGGCCACACCGACCCTTCCAGGAACACGGGCCACACCGGCCACCGCCGCGACGAGGAGCGTCACCCCCAGCCCCGCCCGCAGGGGCTCAAGGCGTTCCGCGCACCGGCGCTCGCCGTCGCCGCGCTGGGCCTGGCGATCGCCGCCCTGGCCATCGGCATCAAGGCGGCCGTGGAGGCGGCGCGCCTGGCCCAGACGGGGGAGACCTGGGTCGACATCCGCGACCACCTCGCCCAGGAGTCGCTCCGCGACCTGGTGATCTGCCTGGTCATGGCGCTCGTCTCGCTCATCCTCGTCGGGCTGGCCCGCTACGACCTCCGCGCCTCGCCCTCGCTGTACGGCAAGCAGTCCACGGCCGTCACGAGCCTGCTCGACTGGTCCGCGAAGGTCCTCGCCCTCCCGCTGTTCGTCCTGTCGGTCCTCGGCGTCATCGGCATCATGATCGCCGCCAACGTGGGGTGAGGAACCCGGGCGCCGACCACGTCCGCGCCCGGCCCCCGCCCGCCCCCGTCGTACGCACGCCTCACCGCCCGTGCGCGTGCCCCGCCATCACCAGCGCCTGGTCCAGCGCCTGGAGGAATCGATTCGTCGTCGCCCGGTCCCGGACCGCCAGCCGCAGCCACCGCGGGCCCAGCCCCGGGAACGTGTCGCCCCGCCGGGCCGCGAAGCCCAGCGACCGCAGCCGCTCCCGCACCACGTCCGCGCCCTCCATGCGGACCAGCACGAACGGCCCCTCCGCCGCCGTCACCGCCCGCACCTCCTCGAACTCGGCCAGCCCTGCCAGCAGATGGGCCCGCTCCACGGCGATCCGGCGCGCCGCGTGCTCCGCCTCCGCGAGCGCCGCCCGCGACATGCACGCCTCCGCCGCCGCGAGCGCCGGGGTGGACACCGGCCACAGCGGCTGGGCCCGCTCCAGCGCCGCCACCGTCTCCGGCGCGGCCAGCACGTAGCCGATCCGCAGCCCGGCCAGGCCCCAGGTCTTGGTGAGGCTGCGCAGCACCACCAGCCCCGGCACGTCCGTCCGGCCCGCCAGCGCCTCCCGCTCACCGGGCACCGCGTCCATGAAGGCCTCGTCCACCACCAGCGTCCGCCCCGGCCGGGCCAGCCGGGCGAGCAGCTCCGCGGGGTGCAGCACCGACGTCGGGTTCGTCGGATTGCCGACCACCACCAGGTCGGCGTCCTCCGGGACCGCCCCCGGATCCAGCCGGAACCCGTCCTCCTCCCGCAGCAGCACCCGCCGCACCTCGTGCCCCGCGTCCCGCAGCGCCGCCTCCGGCTCCGTGAACTGCGGGTGCACCACCACCGGCCGCCGCGCCGGCAGTGCCCGGGCCAGCAGCACGAACGCCTCCGCCGCCCCGGCCGTCAGCAGCACCCGCTCGGCCGGCAGGTCGTGCCGCGCGGCGACGGCGGCCCGGGCCGCCCGCCCGTCCGGGTAGGCGGCGAGCCCGGTCAGCGAGGCGGCGATCCGCTCCCGCAGCCAGTCGGGCGGGGTGTTCGTCCGGACGTTGACCGCGAGGTCGATCAGCTTCTCGTCCCGGACCTCCGCGTCACCGTGGTGCCGCAGGTCGTGAGTGTCGGTGTGCGTATACATGGCCGCCATGGTGTGGGTGAAGTGGGGGGTGGGGGAGGAGAGGCCGACGGCCTCCCCGTAGCGCTCCATGACCAGGGTCTAACACTCCGGTGTCTCCCCGGCGATGTACCCGTGACCCACATTCAACAACCGCCTGCGTGCCACCGCACACGTCACCCGCCCCTTCCCCGACTTCCGTTTCGGCACGAGCAGTTCGCCCCCGCCCGCGAGCGCCGCCGCCTCCGCCACCGACGGTGTGCCCGCCGCCGCCCGTACCGCGTCCGACGGATGGGGTACGGCGACCAGCGCCAACTCGGCCGCCGGATAGGTCCGCAGGGGCACGCCCAGCCGGGCCGCGGCCTCGACGATCCCCGCCTCGTCCGCCTTGGAGCCGACGGTCGCCAGCTCCCCGACGACCGAGACGTCCAGCGCGGCCTCCCGCAGCGCCTCCGTGACCAGCGCGAGCACCGCGTCGGCGGACACCCCCCGCCCGGACCCCACGCCGACCACCACCGTCATCGCGCGCAGTGCTCCACGAACCGCCGCGCCGTCCCGGGCGCGCCCGCCCAGTGCGTGTGCACGTAACTGGCGTGCACACCGCCCCGGACGAAGCCCTCCATGCGGCGCGCCGGCTGCCGCAGCCCCCACGCGGGCGCCTCGCCCGCGCCCGGCTCGATCACCGTGCGGTGGAACTCGTGCCCCCGCATCCGCGTCCCGGCCGCCGCCAGCGGGCTGTCGCCCACGGCCACCGCGTCCCGGTAGCCGAGGGTCAGCCGCTGCGACATCCGGGCGTCCGCGTCCAGGACGCCGCACATCGGCTGCCCGTCCAGCGACCGCGCCAGGTACAGCAGCCCGGCGCACTCCGCGGCCACCGGCGCCCCTGAGGCCGCCAGTTCCGCGACGGCCTTCCGCAGCCGGGCGTTGGCCGACAGCTCGGCCCCGTACACCTCCGGGAACCCGCCGCCGATCACCAGCCCGCGGGTGCCCTCGGGCAGCTCCTCGTCCCGCAGCGGGTCGAAGGGCACGACCTCCGCGCCCGCCGCCGTCAGCAGCTCCGCGTGCTCGGCGTACGAGAAGGTGAACGCGGCCCCGCCGGCGACCGCCACGACCGGCCGCCCGGCGACCGGCTCCAGGGCCGGCTCCCAGGGCGCGTCCGGCAGCGGCGGCGCCGACCGCGCCAGCGCCAGCAGGGCGTCCAGGTCGCATCCCGCCCGCACCTGCTCCGCCTGCGCCGCGACCGCCTCCACGGCCGCCGCCTGCCGCTCGGCGACCGGCACCAGGCCCAGGTGCCGAGACGGCGTCGACACGGCCGGCGCCCGGCGCAGCACGCCCAGCACCGGCACGCCCGACTCGCCCAGTGCCTCGCGCAGCAGGTGCTCGTGCCGGTCGGTGGCCACCTTGTTGAGGATCACCCCGCCGATCCGCACCTCCGGGTCCCATGACGCGAACCCGTGCACCAGTGCCGCCACCGACCGGGACTGCGAGGAGGCGTCCACCACCAGCACCACCGGTGCCTTCAGCAGCTTGGCCACCTGCGCGGTGGACGCCAGCTCGCCCTGGTCGGCGGCACCGTCGTACAGACCCATCACGCCCTCGACGACCGCCAGGTCGCAGCCGCGCGAGCCGTGCGCGAACAGCGGCGCGACCAGGCCCGTGCCGCACATGTAGGCGTCGAGGTTGCGGCCCGGGCGGCCGGTGGCGAGCGCGTGGTAGCCCGGGTCGATGTAGTCGGGTCCCACCTTGTGCGGGGACACCGCGAGACCACGGCCCGCGAACGCGGCCATCAGGCCGGTCGCGACCGTGGTCTTGCCCGCGCCCGACGAGGGCGCGGCGATGACGAGACGTGCTACCACTCGATGCCCCGCTGGCCCTTCTGACCCGCGTCCATCGGGTGCTTGACCTTCGACATGTCGGTGACCAGGTCGGCGAACTCGCACAGCTCGGCGGGCGCGTTGCGGCCGGTGATCACCACATGCTGCCGGCCGGGCCGGTTCCGCAGCACCTCGACGACCTCGGCGGTGTCGATCCAGCCCCAGTGCAGCAGGTACGCGAACTCGTCGAGGACGTAGAAGGTGTACTTCTCCTCGGCCAGGTCCCGCTTGACCTGCTCCCAGCCCTCGCGCGCCTTGTCCTCGTGCGACTGCTCGCCCTCGGCCGGCTCGCGCTGGATCCAGGACCAGCCCTCGCCCATCTTGTGCCAGGCGACGGTCCCGCCCTTGCCGGTCTCGCCGAGCGCCTTGAGGGCGTTCTCCTCGCCGACCTTCCACTTGGCGGACTTGACGAACTGGAAGACCCCGATCGGCCAGCCCTGGTTCCAGGCGCGCAGCGCCATGCCGAAGGCGGCGGTCGACTTCCCCTTGCCGACGCCCGTGTGCACCATCACCAGCGCGCGGTTGCGGCGCTGGCGGGTGGTGAGTCCGTCGTCCGGTACGACGGTCGGCTGTCCCTGCGGCATTAAGCGGCCCTCCCGGTAGTTGCTCTGACATCCCTGACGAGACCCGCGATGGCGTCCGCCCGCAGCTCGTCGAGTGTGACGGCGGTGCCGCCGAGGTGACCGGCCAGTTCGGCGGCCATGCCCAGCCGTACCGGCCCGGTCTCGCAGTCCACGACCACGGACGCGGTGCCCTCCGCAGCGTGCAGGCCCGCCGCCCGGGCGGCCAGCGCCACCGGCTCGGGCCCGCCGGTCGCCCGGCCGTCCGTGACGACCACCAGCAGCGGGCGGCGCGCCGGATCGCGCAGCCGCTCCACCCGCAGCACGTCGTGCGCCTTCAGCAGCCCGGCCGCGAGCGGGGTGCGCCCCCCGGTCGGCAGCAGTTCCAGGCGGGCGGCCGCCGCGTCGACCGACGACGTGGGCGGCAGCGCCAGCTCGGCGGACGAGCCGCGGAAGGTCACCAGCCCCACCTTGTCGCGCCGCTGGTAGGCGTCCAGCAGCAGCGACAGCACGGCGCCCTTGACCGCGCCCATCCGCTGCCGGGCCGCCATCGAACCGGAGGCGTCCACCGCGAACAGCACCAGGTTCCCCTCGCGCCCCTCGCGCGTCGCCTGCCGCAGGTCGTCGCGGCGTACCACCAGCCCGGGGCCCGAGCGGCCGCGCGCCCGCTGGTGCGGGGCGGCCGCCTGCACGGTCGCCGCCAGGTGCAGCTTCGTCAGCGTCCCCCGCGGGCGGCGCGCCCCGGTCGTCCTGCCGTGCTCGGTACGCGCCCGGGACCGCCGTCCCGCGGCACCTTCGCCCAGGCCCGGCACGCTCAGCATCTTCGTACGGAACGGCTCGGCGGCCCGGACCGGAGCCTGCTCGCCGCCGCCGGCGCCCGGCGCGGGCGCGGGCTCGGGGGTCTCGGCGGGCGCTTCGGCGGGGGCCTCGGGGGCCGAGCCCTCGGGCTCCCCGGCCTGCGGGGGCACCCCGCCACCTCCGCCACCTCCGCCGGGGCCGCCACCGGGGCCCTCCGGGCCGGGGTCCGGGTCGGGGTCGTCGTCCCCGCCGAACTCCTCCAGCGTCTCGTCCAGCTTGTCCTCGTCCAGCCCCGGCGCGTCGAACGGATTGCGCCTGCGCCGGTGGGGCAGAGCCAGCAGCGCCGCCTGCCGCACGTCGTCGGACGTGACGTCGGTACGCCCCGCCCACGCGGCCAGCGCGGTCGCCGTCCGGGCCATCACGATGTCCGCGCGCATGCCGTCCACCTCGAACGCCGCGCACGTGGCGGCGATCTGGCGCAGCGCCGCGTCCCCGAGCGTCACCCCGGGCAGCAGCGTCCGCGCGGCCACGATCCGGTCCCGCAGCGCGGCCTCCTCCTCGGCCCAGCGCGACGCAAAGGCCGCCGGGTCGTCCTCGTACGCCAGTCGCCGGCGCACCACCTCGACCCGCTGGTCCGGCTCCCGCGAGGCGGCCACCTCCACGGTCAGCCCGAACCGGTCCAGGAGCTGCGGCCGCAGCTCGCCCTCCTCCGGGTTCATCGTCCCGACCAGCAGGAAGCGCGCCGCGTGCCGTACCGAGACGCCTTCGCGCTCCACGTACGAGGCGCCCATGGCGGCCGCGTCGAGGAGCAGGTCGACCAGGTGGTCGTGGAGGAGGTTCACCTCGTCCACGTACAGCACGCCCCGGTGCGCGTCCGCCAGCAGGCCCGGCTCGAACGCCTTCACGCCGTCGGCCAGCGCCCGCTCGATGTCCAGCGCGCCCACCAGCCGGTCCTCGGAGGCGCCGACCGGCAGCTCGACCGTCCGCGCCGGGCGGCTCACCGCCTCCGCCCCGGTGTGCGGCCCGTCCGGGCAGCCCGGGTCGGGGGAGCCGGGCGCGCACGAGAAGCGGCAGCCGGCGATCACGTCCACGTCCGGCATCAGGGCGGCGAGGGCGCGGACGGCCGTCGACTTGGCGGTGCCCTTCTCCCCGCGCACGAGGACGCCGCCGACGGCCGGGGACACCGCGTTCAGCAGCAGCCCGAGCCGCAGGTCGTCCTGGCCGACGATCGCGGTGAAGGGGTAGTGGGGTGCAGCGCTCATGAAGGTGCTCCGGGTGCGATGAAGGGAAGTCCTGTGGGCGGGCCCTGCTCGATCAGTTTCCAGAGCGCGTCCGTGTCCGCGTGTTCCTCGATCAGGTCGCCGAGCCGGTCGAGCTGCTCCTCGCGCAGCGCCCCGAACGACGTGTCGGGGGCCGGTACGAAGCGTCTGCCGGCCGCGCGGGCCACCTCCGTGAGGAACGCCCGGCGGAAGCCGTCGCTCTCCAGCGAGCCGTGCCAGTGGGTGCCCCACACGGCCCCGACCCGGCAGCCGTCCAGGAACGGCTCGCCGCCGCGCACGTCCGCGACGCCGTGGTGGATCTCGTACCCCTCGACCCGCTCGCCGAGGGCCTCCCCGACCGGCCGGGCGAGGGTCTTGTCCACCGCGAACCGCACGCTCACCGGCAGCAGGCCCAGTCCCTCGACCTCACCGGCCCGGGACTCGACGTCGTCCTCGATGCGCTCGCCCAGCGCCTGGAAGCCGCCGCAGACGCCGAGCACCGGACGGCCCTCGGCGGCGCGGCGCGCGATGGCGTCCGCGAGGCCCCGCTCGCGCAGCCACGCCAGCGCCTTCACCGTCCCGCGCGTACCGGGCACCACGACGAGGTCGGCGTCGGCGAGCTCCTCCGGCCGGTCCACGAACCGCACCACCACACCCGGCTCGGCGGCCAGCGCGTCCACGTCGGTGAAGTTCGACATCAGCGGTACGGCGCAGACGGCGACCCGCAGCACGTCCTCGCCGACCGGCGGCGCCACCACCGACTCGCGCACCGCGCCCCGGAGGGACACCCGCAGCCCGTCCTCCTCGTCGATGCCGAGCCCGTGCGCGTACGGCAGGACACCGAAGGTCCGGCGCCCCGTCAGGCCCAGCAGCATGTCCAGGCCGGGCTCCAGCAGCGTCACGTCCCCCCGGAACTTGTTGACCAGGTAGCCCGCGACCAGCTCCTGGTCCTCGGGCGCCAGCAGCGCCGTCGTGCCGAAGAACTGCGCGAAGACCCCGCCCCGGTCGATGTCGCCGACCACGACGACGGGGAAGCGGGCCGCCCGCGCGATGCCCATGTTGACGATGTCGTTGCGCCGCAGGTTGATCTCGGCGGGGCTGCCCGCGCCCTCGCAGATCACGGCGTCGTAGGCGCTCCGCAGCTCCTGGAGGCACTCCACGACCGTGCCGAGCAGCGCCTGCTGCCGGCCGCCGTGGTAGCCGCGGGCGCTCAGCTCGCCGACCGGCCTGCCCATCAGCACGACCTGGCTGGAGCGGTCGCTGCCCGGCTTGAGCAGCACCGGGTTCATCAGCGCGGTCGGCTCGACCCGTGCGGCCTGGGCCTGCATGGCCTGGGCGCGCCCGATCTCCGCGCCCTCGCGCGTGACGAACGAGTTGAGGGACATGTTCTGCCCCTTGAACGGCGCGACCTTCACGCCCTGCCGTACCAGCCAGCGGCAGATGCCGGCCGTGACGACGCTCTTGCCCGCGTCGGACGTGGTGCCCGCGACGAGCAGCCCCCCACCCTTGCTCATGTACGCCTCCGCTTGATCGCCCCGTACGCCAGTCGCCCGCCCGCGCACACCGCGAGGGTCAGGGCGCTCACCCGGCGCGACAACCGCACCGCCCGCTCGATGTCCGCCACCTCCACGGCCCGGCCCGCCCCGTTCAGCACCGGCCGGTGCTCGACGCGGCCCCCGTACGAGAGCGTCCCGCCGAGCCGTACGCCCAGCGCGCCCGCGAACGACGCCTCGACGGGGCCCGCGTTCGGGCTCGGGTGCTTCGCCGCGTCCGCCCGCCACGCCCGTACCGCACCGCGCGGATCCCCGCCGGCGGCCACGGCCAGGGCGGCCGTGAGGCGGGCGCCGGGCCAGCCGGCCACGTCGTCCAGCCGGGCGGACGCCCAGCCGAAGCGGCGGTACCTGGGGGACTTGTGGCCGACCATCGCGTCCAGGGTGTTCGCCGCCCGGAACGCGACCAGGCCGGGTACGCCGCCGATCGCGCCCCACACCAGGGCGCCGACCACGGCGTCCGAGGTGTTCTCGGCGACCGACTCGACGACCGCGCGGGCGATGCCGGGGCCGTCCAGGGCCTGCGGGTCGCGCCCGCACAGGTGCGGCAGCCGCTCCCGGGCGACGTCCAGGTCGCCGGCGGCCAGGGCGCCGCCGATGGCCCGGGCCTCCCGGCCCAGCGACGTACCGCCGACGACGGACCACACGGAGGCGGCGGTCAGGCCCACGGACAGGGCGCGCCGGTCCCGTACCGCACGGGCCGCGAGCGCGGCCGCCGCCGCGGCGCCACCGGCGCACACCGCCGTGTGCAGCGCGCCCCACCCGCGGTGGTCGCGCCACAGCGCGCCCTCCACGGCGTGCGCGGCGCGCCCGAAGGCGGCCACGGGGTGCCCGCGGCGGGGATCGGCGAGGATCAGGTCGGCGGCGAACCCGGCGGCGGCGCCGTACGCGAAGACGCGATCACCGCGCATGGGTTCTCGATGTGCTGGACGCTTCCGGGGCAGCGCGAAGGCAGCCGGGCATGGCGATGTCCTCACTCAGGGTCCGCGCCCTGGCTCGACGTGACCGGCGACGAGAGTTCCTGACTCATCCGCCCGTCGGGGGCGGACTCACAGTGGCGGGACCGCGCCGGATTCGCACCGGCTTCCTCTCCTGCCGCCGTAATGGCCCCGGCAGTCCACCACGCCCCGCGAACGCCCGTCAACTCGCCGTTGACCTGCGACGGGAGGTTGTGCCGAGGCACACACCGGCGCGCGGCAGAACGACGGCGCCCCCGGAACGGTTCGTCGTTCCGGGGGCGCCGAGGGCCGTTCCCGATCAGGTGACGATCAGGAAGATCCCGTAGGCCACGGCCGCCGCGCAGAGCGCGAAGGCGGCGTAGGCGCCCGTACGGGCCAGGGTGGCGGAGCCGCCGCCCGCCGCCGCCCGCTCCTGCTTGGAGAGGCCGACGATGCCGAGGGTGAACAGGCCCACCAGTGCGACGGTGGCCAGGAGGCTGACCCCGAAGACGGAGCCGAGAGCTGCCCAGTCGATCTTCATGCTGTTCTTTCCTTACACCGTGGCGGCGGGAGCCGGGGTGGCGGCCTCGCCGGCCGGGGCCGGGATGGTGGCCTTGAGGTCGTCGGAGCCGGCCGCGAGGGTGCCGGCCGGCGGCGGGGTGACGGCCGCGATGGCGGTGGTGACGACGCCCGCGGGCTCGTCCTCGCCCTCGGCGTCCACCTCGTTGACGTTGGTGTGGTCGACGACCTGGCGGCGGGAGACGAACCAGATCGCGGTGCACGAGGCGATCAGGAAGGCCGCCACGGCGGCGACTCCCCAGTCGCCCTGCTGGGTAACGAACTCCGAGCCGGCGGCGACGAGGCCGGCGGCCGGCAGGGTCAGGCCCCAGGCGACGAACATCCGGGTGGCCGTGGACCAGCGGACCACGCCGCCCTTGCGGCCGAGGCCCGCGCCCATGACGGCGCCGGAGCAGGAGTGCGTGGTGGAGAGCGAGAAGCCCAGGTTGGAGGAGGCGAGGATGACGGCCGCCGCGCTGGTCTGGGCGGCGAAGCCCTGCTGCGGCTGGAGGTCGGTCAGGCCCTTGCCCATGGTGCGGATGATGCGCCAGCCGCCCAGGTAGGTGCCGAGCGCGATGGCCGTACCGGCGGAGACGATGACCCAGACCGGCGGGTTCGAGCCGGGCACGAGGACGCCTCCGGCGACCAGGGCCAGGGTGATGATGCCCATCGTCTTCTGGGCGTCGTTGGTGCCGTGGGCGAGGGAGACCAGTCCGGCGGAGGCGATCTGGCCGGCGCGGTAGCCCTTGCGGCCGGTCTTCTCGTCGATGCCGCGGCCGGCCTTGTAGGTCAGGCGGGCGGCGAGCATCGCGGCGATGCCGGCGACGAGGGGTGCGGCGACGGCCGGGATCAGGACCTTGGTGACGACGACGCCGCCGTTGACGCCGCTGACGCCGACCGAGGCGATGGTGGCGCCGATCAGACCGCCCATGAGGGCGTGGGAGGAGCTGGAGGGCAGGCCGACCAGCCAGGTCAGGAGGTTCCACAGGATCGCGCCGACGAGCGCCGCGAAGATCACTTCGGGTTTGATGCCTTCTTCGTTGACGAGCCCGCTGGAGATCGTCTTGGCGACCTCGACCGAGAGGAAGGCACCGACCAGGTTCAGCACGGCGGACATGGCCACCGCCGTCTTGGGCTTCATGGCACCGGTCGAGATGGTGGTGGCCATCGCGTTGGCGGTGTCGTGGAAACCGTTCGTGAAATCGAACACTAGAGCTGTCACGACCACAATGGCGAGCAGCAGCGTGATGTGTTCCATTTACCCAGGCAATCGTTCGACGTCAGTGGTCAGGCGAACGTAAGCAACCTGAGTGAACGGAAGGTGAACTGGGCCGGGCGTCATGGTGACCCCATGCGGACGGACCCCGTTCCGCTTCCCTTCCGCCCCACCGGTCCCAGGGGTCCCCGCCCCCTCCCCGGGCCCCCGGAGGAGATCCTCCTCACGCGCCCCGCCCGCGCCCCCCGCCGTACCGCCCCGAGGGCCGCCTCCCAGGGGCGCCCCGCCCGAGGAGAGGGGGCGGCTGGCAGGATCGGGACATGACACAGGACACGATCGCGCGGACCTGGGACACACTGGTCGCCACCGCCCGCCGCACGGTGGCGGAAGGGCTGGTCGTCGGCACCTCCGGAAACGTTTCCGCACGGGTGGGCGACGACCTCGTCCTCGTCACCCCCAGCGGCGTCCCCTACGACCGGCTCACCCCGGACGACGCCGTCGCCGTCGACCTCGACGGCACCCGGATACGCGGTCGGCTCGCCCCCACCAGCGAGCTGCCCATGCACCTGGAGATCTACCGCCGCACCACCGCCCGCGCCGTCGTCCACACCCACGCCGTCCACGCCACCGCCGTCTCCACCCTCGTCACCGAGCTCCCGCTGATCCACTACATGGCCGCGGCCCTCGGCGGCCCCGTCCGGGTCGCCCCCTACGCCCTGTACGGAACGGAGGAGCTGGCCGACGCCATGCTGCGCGCCCTCGACGGCCGCACCGGCTGCCTGCTGCGCAACCACGGCACCGTCACCTACGGCGACTCCCTGGACCAGGCCTACGACCGCACCGCCCAACTGGAGTGGATGTGCCGCGTCTGGCTCACCGCGAGCTCCGTCCCCGGACACGCCCCCAGCCTCCTGTCGGCCGCCGAACTGCACGAGGTCGCGGAGAAGTTCCGGGGCTACGGCCGGCCCCGCTGACCAGGCCGGCCGCCCGACACTCCGGCGGACCCCGCCCACTGGCATCCGCCCCCGCCCGTGCGGACACTGGAACGGTGCGCCCGGCTACAGCGACGGCAGCGGCCGTCACCACCCTGATCGGTGCCGGCGCGGCCGCGGTCGCGGCCGGCCGGTACGCCAGCAGTGCCGCGCTCAGCGTGCCGCCCGGCCTGCCCCTGCCCGGCGAGCCCCGCCTCACGGTGCACGCCACCGCCGCCGGGCAGGTCACCCTGACCCGCTGCCTCGCCTCCCGGCGCCCCGGCTTCTACGGCCTCGCCGCTCCCGGCGTCCACGCGGTCGTCGGCCCCGTCCTGGACGACGTGCCGCACTCCGCCGACACCGTCGTCCGCCGCCTCGAACGGGTCACCGGCGGCCGGCTGGAGGCCGGCGGCCGCGTCCGCCTCACCCCCCAGCTCCACACCGGCGACCCCGCCGCCGCGCTCGGCCTGGAGTACCAGGACGTGGAGGTCCCCGGCGAACTGGGCGCCCTGCCCGCCTGGTTCGTCCCCGCCGCCCGCTCCACCTGGGTCATCACCGTCCACGGCATCGGCACCACCCGCGAGCACCCCATGAACCTCATGGGCTTCTTCCACCGCATGCGCCTCCCGGTGCTCGACCTCGCCTACCGGGGCGACCCCGGAGCGCCCCGCCCCGCCGGCGGCCTCGGCCACCTCGGCGACTCCGAGTGGCGCGATCTCGACGCCGCGATCCGCCACGCCGTGCGGTACGGGGCCGAGCGCGTGGTCCTCCACGGCTGGTCCACCGGCGCCGCCATGGCCCTGCACGCCGCCGCCAACTGCGGCCTGCGCGACCGCGTCAGCGGCCTCGTCCTCGACTCCCCGGTCCTCGACTGGGAAGCCACCCTGCGCGCGCTCGCCACCGCCCGCCGCGTCCCCGCCCCGCTGCTCCCGCTCGCCGTCCGCGCCGCCCAGGGCAGCACCGGCGTGCACGGCGACCGGCTCGCCGAAGCGGCCGACCCGGACGGGCTCCGCGTCCCCACCCTCGTCTTCCACGGCCCCGACGACCACCTCGCCCCCTGGCAGGCCTCCCGCGAGCTCGCCTCCCGCCGCGCCGACCTGGTCACCCTCCACACCGTCCGCGACGCCCCCCACGCCGCCATGTGGAACGCCGACCCCGACCGTTACGAGGAAGCCATGCGCCGCTTCCTGACCTCCCTCGTCTGACGTCCCTCCCGGCCCCGCGCAGGGGCCACGAACCCGGCGAATCGGATTCCGTTTGGGCTTTCGGGGCGTCAGCGGGAAGACTGCTCCCGTGACGTCTCGAAAGCCTGATGAGCAACTGGCGCGCAATTCCAGACTCCGACTCGTCCGTCCGCGGCCCCTGACCACGGCCCGACGGGCCGTGACGACCCGGCGTACCCGGCCGGTGCCGAGGCCGCCGGAGGGGACACCGCCGCCGGCCGAGCTGGCCCGACAGGCGAGAACGGTGCTCGCCGACGCCGTGCGCATCGCCCGCTGGGCCGCCGTCGAGCGGGACCGCGACCACGACCGCGACGCCACCACCGCCACGCAACGGGCGGCCGCCGCCCTCGGACTGACCGCCGCTCAGGTACGCGCCGGCTGGGACCGCGCCCGGCTCGCCGGACTCGTCGAGCTCCATGGCGACACCGCCCGCCCCGGCTGGCGGCTGCGCGCCTGGGACCGGGACGACTCCGCCGTCCTGCGCGGCTGGGTCGCGCTGTTCGACGCCTGGTCGCTCGTCCACCCCGCGCCCGGGGACGTCGCCCCCGCCGCCGTCGCCGAGGTCGTGGAGGCCGTCCCCCAGGTTCTCTCCCTCCTCCAGCTCTCCGCCGGCCCCGTGCTCGTCCCGGCCCTGCTCGACCTGCTGGGGCAGCGCGTCGCCGAACTCCGCGAGGAGCGCTGCGAGGTCCAGGGCGGCCCCCTGCCCCAGCCCCTGCCCGGGCCGGACTCCCTCGCCCGTCTTCTCGACTGGGCCCTGGAGGGCCTCGCCGCCGTCGGCGCCCTGACCCTCGGCGACGGCCAGGCCACCCTCACCCCCCTCGGCAACTGGGCGGTGTGGGTGAAGCTGGAGCAGATCTGCGTCGCCGCGCAGAGCCCCGCCGGCCACATCGAGCAGTCCGCCGAGGACATGCTGCGCGGCTGCGCCCGCCTCACCCCGGGCCCGGCCCGCGCGGAGTACCGCGCCTGGCTCGCCGCCCGCCCGGTCGGCAGCGCCGTCACCGAGCTGCTCGACGCCGCCCGCGGCGAGGACTCCCTGCTGCGCGGCCTCGCCTTCGAAGCCCTCCGGGTCGTCGGCGCCCCCGCCGAGGCGGAGGTCAGGGCCGCCGCCGACGAGGTCTGCCTGCGCCCCTACGCGCTGCTGTGGCTCGCCGAGTACGAGGGCGCCGACCCCGACGACGCCCCCGACGTCCTCACCCGCGAGGAGGCCACCTGGCTCTGGGTGGACACCGCGGCGGCCGTCGCCGACCACGGCGAGAGCGCCCTCCTCGTCCGCCACCTCGAATCCGCCGTCCAGGGCACGGTGCCCGCCCTGCTCGACGAGGTCCGGGCGGTGGGCCACCCCCGCACCGTCCAGGTCCTGGTCGCCCTGGCCGCGGCACACCCCGACCCCGCCCTCGCCAAGGCGATGCGCCGCGCGGCCTTCCAGGTCCACACCGGCGGAGCCTGACCCGGGGGCTACTCCGCCGCGCCGGGGGCGTACGTCCCGAAACTCCAGACGTTGCCCTCGGCGTCCCGCGCCATGTAGTCCCGCGAGCCGTACTCCTGGTCCGTGGGCGGCATCAGGATCTCCACCCCGTGCTCCACCGCGCGGGCGTGGTGCGCGTCCACGTCCTCCACCACCACGTACACCCCCACCGGCCCACCGCCCTCCATCGCCTTGGCGAAGACGCCGTCCCCACCCTTGCTGCCCAGCATCACCATGCCGTTCCCCTGGGCCAGCTCGGAGTGGACGACGCGGCCGTCCTCGCCCTCGTACACACTCACCTCGGTGAACCCGAAGGCCTCCTTCAGCGTTCTGATCGCTGCCTTCGCGTCCTCGTACAGGATCGTCGGATAGATGCTCGGTACGTGGGCCATGCTGATCACTCTCCGACCTTGCGACTGTGATCCGGATCTCAGCCCACCCAGTCTGGCACCCGGCGCCGACAACGCCCCGCCGAGCGCCCCCGCCTCACCGGAAGGTGTTGCGCCCATGCCCCACACCCGCCACCCGGTGCGGCACGGACGGAGGTGTCCGGCCTGAACGGGCGGCCTCGCGGGGCCGAAAAGCAGTTGCACACGCCCGTTAGACTGGCCCCCATGGCCATTCTCCCCGTGCATTAGACCGGCGTCGAAGCCACCGCACCCGCCGTCCTTCCGCCGTCTTCCACACCGCCCTGGAGTCTGTCCGTGATCACCGCTTCCGGCATCGAGCTGCGCGCCGGCGCCCGCGTCCTCATCGAGTCCGCTTCCTTCCGCATCGCCAAGGGCGACCGCATCGGTCTGGTCGGCCGCAACGGCGCCGGCAAGACCACGCTCACCAAGTGCCTCGCCGGCGAGGGCGTCCCGGCCGGCGGCACGATCACCCGCTCCGGCGAGGTCGGCTACCTCCCGCAGGACCCCCGCACCGGCGACCTCGACGTCTTGGCCCGCGACCGCGTCCTCTCCGCCCGCGGCCTCGACCTCCTGCTCCGCAAGATGCGGCAGAACGAGGAGCGCATCGCGGGCGGCACCGGCGCCACCCGCGAGAAGGCGCTGCGCCAGTACGAGCGCCAGGAGACCGAGTTCCTGACCAAGGGCGGGTACGCGGCCGAGGCCGAGGCCGCCACGATCGCCGCCGCCCTCGGCCTGCCCGACCGGGTCCTCGGCCAGCCGCTGCACACCCTCTCCGGCGGCCAGCGCCGCCGCGTCGAGCTCGCCCGGATCCTCTTCTCGGACGCCGACACCCTGCTGCTCGACGAGCCGACCAACCACCTGGACGCCGACTCCATCGTCTGGCTGCGCGACTACCTCAAGACGTATCGCGGCGGCTTCATCGTCATCTCCCACGACGTCGACCTGGTCGAGACCGTCGTCAACAAGGTGTTCTACCTGGACGCCAACCGGTCGACCATCGACGTCTACAACATGGGCTGGAAGCTCTACCAGCAGCAGCGCGAGGCCGACGAGAAGCGTCGCAAGCGCGAGCGCGCCAACGCCGAGAAGAAGGCCGCCGCCCTCAACTCGCAGGCCGACAAGATGCGCGCCAAGGCCACCAAGACCGTCGCCGCGCAGAACATGGCCCGCCGTGCCGAGCGGCTGCTGTCGGGCCTGGAGGAGGTCCGCGCCTCCGACAAGGTCGCCAAGCTCCGCTTCCCGGAGCCGGCGCCCTGCGGCAAGACCCCGCTCACCGCGGAGGGGCTGTCCAAGTCGTACGGATCGCTGGAGATCTTCACCGACGTGGACCTCGCCATCGACAAGGGGTCACGGGTCGTGATCCTCGGACTGAACGGCGCCGGCAAGACGACCCTGCTGCGGCTGCTCGCGGGGGTGGAGACGCCGGACACCGGCCAGGTCACGCCCGGTCACGGTCTCAAGCTCGGCTACTACGCCCAGGAGCACGAGACCCTCGACCCCGACCGCACGGTCCTGGAGAACATGCGGTCGGCCGCCCCGGACCTCGACCTCGTCGAGGTGCGCAAGACGCTGGGCTCGTTCCTCTTCTCCGGTGACGACGTCGACAAGCCGGCGGGCGTCCTCTCCGGTGGTGAGAAGACCCGGCTGGCGCTGGCCACCCTCGTGGTCTCCTCGGCGAACGTGCTGCTCCTGGACGAGCCGACGAACAACCTCGACCCGGCCAGCCGTGAGGAGATCCTGGGCGCCCTGCGTACGTACAAGGGCGCGGTCGTCCTCGTCACGCACGACGAGGGCGCGGTCGACGCCCTCCAGCCGGAGCGGATCATCCTGCTGCCGGACGGCGTCGAGGACCTGTGGGGCGCGGACTACGCGGACCTCGTGGCCCTGGCGTGATCACCGCCTGACGGGCCGGACCACCGGCCCGGCACCACCCGGATCGTCCCGGCATGGATCATTCGGCTTACGCGTGATCCGTCATCTGAGTGAGGACGTCTCGTACTCCGGCGTGGCGCCGGGCGGATCCCCCGCCCCGGCCGCGCACCGGCCGCCCTCTCCGCCCACCCCTGTGACCTGCTGCTTTTCCGGTGGGCATGGTTCCGGTACCGGCGCACGGCCCGGGCGGCGCGCCGGTGAAGGCGAAACCTTGCGGCACGGACCTTGTCGAATGGCTGGCCAGGAGGCGCCCGAGGGGTGATCATGAGAAGACCAGAGCGCACTTCCCATGAGGAGGCACGGGTGGCCGAGACTCTGAAGAAGGGCAGCCGGGTGACCGGCGCCGCGCGCGACAAGCTCGCGGCAGACCTGAAGAAGAAGTACGATTCCGGTGCGAGCATCCGGGCATTGGCCGAGGAGACGGGCCGATCCTACGGATTCGTCCATCGGATGCTGAGCGAATCCGGAGTCACGCTGCGTGGACGTGGCGGAGCGACGCGGGGCAAGAAGGCCGCTTCGGCCTGACGGCCCCAGTGACCTGACAACCCGAGCGCGGCTCGTCCGGCCCCACCGGTTACGGCAGGGCCACCCGGTCGATCGCAGTGTCGGCCGGGTGGTTACTGTGCAGTCACTTACATGGCTGCACAGCCGCACCGGACCCGGAGGCGCCCCATGACCTCGCTCGACCCAGTCCTCGACAAGGACGGCGTACGGCTCACCGTCGACGACGCCGTTGCCACGGTGACCCTGACCAACCCGGCCAAGCGCAACGCCCAGTCCCCCGCTCTGTGGCGGGCGTTGACGGAGGCCGGACGGTCGCTGCCGGGCAGCGTGCGGGTCGTGGTGCTGCGCGGTGAGGGCAAGTCCTTCTCCGCCGGGCTCGACCGGCAGGCGTTCACGCCGGAGGGCTTCGACGGCGAGCCGTCGTTCCTCGATCTGGCGCGCGGCTCCGACGCCGAGCTCGACGGGGTCATCGCCGAGTACCAGGAGGCGTTCACCTGGTGGCGCCGTAACGACATCGTGTCGATCGCGGCCGTTCAGGGGCACGCGATCGGGGCGGGCTTCCAGCTCGCCCTGGCGTGCGACCTGCGCGTCGTGGCCGACGACGTCCAGTTCGCCATGCGCGAGACCAGCCTGGGCCTCGTCCCCGACCTGACCGGTACGCATCCGCTCGTCGGGGCGGTCGGCTACGCCCGTGCGCTGGAGATCTGCGCCACCGGCCGGTTCGTCCACGCCGACGAGGCCGAGCGGATCGGGCTGGCCAACCTCGTGGTGCCCGCCGCCGACCTCGACGGCGCGGTGAGCGACCTCACGGGCGCGCTGCTGGCGGCCCCGCGTGACGCGGTCGTCGAGACCAAGGCGCTGCTGCGCGGCGCGGGCGGACGCACGTACGAGGAGCAGCGCACGGCCGAGCGCGCCGCCCAGGCGCGCCGTCTCCGCGATCTGGCGGGTCTCTCCGACTGACCGTTACGACGTACGGCCCGCGCCGGCCCCGGTGACCACGACGGTCACCGGGAGCGTTCCGCCCACGGCCCCGCGTACCGCCCGTGCCACGTCCAGCACGCGGTGGTCCGGGGCCGTCGCCAGTTCGACCCGGACGTGGTCGGCGGCCCGGTGGACCGAGGGCCCCAGGACCGTCGTCAGCCGCGCCACGCCCGGTACCGCCGCCGCCAGGACGGCCAGCGGATCGGGCTGGGCATCGCCGCCGGGCACCTCACCGGCCCGCGGCGCGTCGGGCGGGGGAGCGGCCGCCGGCGGTTCGGGCGGGGCGTCCAGCAGTGCCGTCACCCGCAGGTCCACCTCCGCCACGGTCAGCCCGAGCCGGTCCCGTGCCGCCGCCGACAGCGCGGCGCGCAGCCGTTCGGCGAGGTCCGGGAGCGGGACGCCGTACCCGGCGGCGAAGTCCACGTCGACCCGCAGCGGGCCGTGCGGCACCGAACCGGGCGGGGCCGGGTGCGTCGGGGCGCTCGCCGCGTCCGCCGGGCCGGTGTCCGCCGGGGCGATCCGCAACCGGCCCGGGTCCACCCCCCGTACGCTCCGCGCCGCGTCGCGCAGGACCGCGTCCGCGGCGGGCTCCGCGATCCACGCGCCGTCCGCCGCGTCACCCAGGGGAATCAGCCGGCCCAGGCCGATCCGGCTCCGCACCGCCGCCATCCATCCATCAGCCGTCGTCATTCCTCCAGCCTGCCGCATCCCAGGCGCGAGATCCGGAAACCACCCTTAATGTGAGCGAAGGAGTCCAAATCCTCCCGAAGGGAAGCGGTGATGACTGACGCGTCGCAGTCAGCCCAATCAGCCCAGTCCGACCAGGCGGCGAGGGCCGCGCGGATCAGGGAACCGGCGGCCGAGGAAGCCCGGAGGACGTCCATGGCCAAGCGAAGCGGCAGCGGCGGTGACCCGGCGTCCCGTGGCCATACCACCATCGCGGACGGGGTCGTCGAGAAGATCGCCGGACTGGCCGTGCGGGACGTCGCCGGCGTCCACGCGATGGGCAGCGGAGTCTCCCGCACCTTCGGCGCGATGCGCGACCGGGTGCCCGGCGGCCGCCCCAGCGTCAGCCGCGGGGTGAAGGCCGAGGTCGGGGAGGTCCAGACGGCACTCGACCTGGAGATCGTCATCGAGTACGGCTTCCCCATCCACGACGTCGCCCGGGCGGTGCGCACGGACGTGATCTCGGCGGTCGAGCGGATGACCGGTCTCGAAGTCGTCGAGGTCAACATCGCCGTCAGCGACGTGAAGCTGCCGGAGGACGAGGAAGACGAGCCGGAGTCCCGGCTCCAGTAGGCAGCCAGGTGAGGAGCGCACGATGAACATGGCGATGGTCGGCCTATTGGCCGGAATGGCGCTCGGTTTCGCCGGATACTTCGGCGGCTTCGGGGCGTTTCTGCTGGTGGCCGCGTTGGGAGCGGTCGGCTTCGTGACCGGGCGGTTCCTCGACGGGGACCTCGAACCCGGTGACCTCTTCCGGAGCCGTGACCGTTACGACCGGCGGCGGTGACGCGGTGACGGGGGCCCTGGCGGCGGAACGCGGATCGGTCACCATCGCCGACCGCGTGGTGGCCAAGATCGCGGCGCGTGCGGCGCGCGAGGCGCTCGCGGGCGCGGCGGAGGACGAGGGCGGCGGCGGTCGCGGCGGTCTGCCCGGCACGGGAGGCGGCCGGCCGCCGCACGCGACGGTGGTCGTGCACCGGGATACCGCGCGCGTCCGCATCAGCCTGGAGCTCGGCTACCCGTCCGACATCGGCGCCCGCTGCGGCGCCGTACGCCGCCATGTGACCCGGCGCGTGGAGACGCTGGCCGGCCTCGCGGTACCCGAGGTCGCGGTCCAGGTGGAACGGCTGCACTCCTCGTACACCCGCGACCACGACAAGGGACGGGGGAGGGTCCGATGAGCACGATCGCGTCCCACGCTCCCGAGCCCGAGCCCGAGCCGGAGTCGCAGCCGGCGCGGGAGCCCGGGCAGGGGACGGTCCCGGTGCCGGAGGACGCCCCGCCGGGGCGCGCGCACCGCTTCTGGTCCGTGCGGCGCGTCCCGGCAGCCCTGCTGGCGCTGCTGGTGCTCGCCGTCGCCGGACTGCTGCTGTACGACGTCGCGTCCGTGCAGGCGGGGCGGCCCGGCATGCGCTGGCGCCGGGTCCTCGCCGACGACCTGGCCGCCCGGCAGCTCGACGACGTGGCGGTGCTCGCCGGCTCGGCGGTCGCGATCGCGCTGGGCCTCTGGCTGCTGGCGCTCGCCTGCACGCCCGGCCTGCGCGCGCTCCTGCCCATGCGGCGCGGTGCCGATCTGCGCGCCGGGCTGCGGCGGGAAGCGGTCGAGACGGTGCTGCGCGACCGGGCGATGGCGGTGTCGGGCGTGCAGTCCGCGCGGGTACGGGCCCGGCGGCGCAAGGCCGTGGTACGGGCCGTGTCCCACTTCCGCGAGCTCGGCGACGTACGGACCGACCTGGACGGCGCGCTGCGGGCCGCGGTCGACGAGCTGGGCCTGGCCCGGCCGCCGCACCTCGCGGTGCACGTGGCGCGACCGCCGCGGAAAGGGTGAGGACATGCTGAGGACCGTCAACCGGGTGCTGCTGGGTCTGGCCGGGGCCGCGCTGCTGTGCGTGGGCGGGGCGATGCTCGTGGCCGGCCTGGACCTGGGCGTGCCGTCGTGGTGGCCGTGGCGGGGCCCCGACGCCGTGGTGCTCACCGAGTCGGTGCGCACGCGGTGGGCGTGGGGGGTCGTCGTCGCGGTGCTGGCGGCGGTGGTGCTGCTGGCGCTGTGGTGGCTGCTGGCCCAGCTTCGGCGGCCCCGGCTCGCGGAGGTGCTGGTCGACAGCCGGGACGGGGAAGGCGTAGTGCTGCGGGGCCGGGCGCTGGAGGGTGCCGTGGCGGCGGAGGCGGAGGGGCTGGACGGCGTGTCGGGCGCCCGTGTCCGGCTGGCCGGCCGCCGTACGGCACCGTCCGCGCGAGTGTCGCTGCTGCTGGAGCCCCACGCGTCCCCGGCGGCGGCCCTGGCACGCCTCCGGGACGGCGCGCTGCGCCACGCCCGCGAGTCGGCGGGCCTCCCGCACCTCCCCGCGGAGGCCCACCTCCGGGCCGCCAAACACCCCGCACGCCGCGTCACCTGACGGCCCGCGGCCCGGAGGTGGGCGTCCGTCCGGCGCCCGGCACCGCCGCCGGGCGCACCGCCCCGCGGGGCGGCCGGAAGCCGTGCCGGGCGGTCAGAAGCCGTGCCGGGCGCCGCCGTCGACGGGGAGCATGACGCCCGTGAGGTACGAGGCGGCCGGCGAGAGCAGAAACGCCGCGGTGTTGCCGAACTCCTCCGGGGTGCCGTAGCGGCGCAGCGGGATCCGGGACTCGTTGGCGGCGCGGGCGGCGGCCTCGTCGCCGGACAGCGCGTCCAGTTCGCGGACCCGGTCGGTGTCGATACGGCTCGGGAGCAGGCCCACGACCCTGATGCCGCGCGGGCCCAGCTCGTCCGCGAGCGACTTGGCGAAGCCCGCCAGGCCCGGCCGCAGCCCGTTGGAGATGGTCAGCCCCGGGATCGGCTCGTGCACCGAGCCGGACAGGACGAACCCGATGACCCCGCCCTCGGGGAGCGCGGCCGCCGCCGCCCGGGCCATCCGTACCGCGCCCAGGAACACCGAGTCGAACGCCGTCCGCCACTGGTCGTCCGTGCTGTCCGCCGCCCACCCCGGGGGCGGGCCGCCCACGCTGATGAGCACGCCGTCGAAGCGCCCGAAGTGCGTCCGGGCGGCGCCGATCAGACGGTCGGGGGCGGACGGGTCGGCGTTGTCCACCGCGACCCCGACCGCGCCGTCACCCAGCGCGGCGGCGGCCCCGGCCACCGCCTTCTCGTCGCGCGAGGACACGACGACCTTCGCGCCCTCCGCCACCAGGGCCCGCGCCGAGGCGTTGCCCAGTCCGCGGGAGGCGCCGGTCACGACGTACACACGGTCCTTCAGTCCAAGATCCATGGGCCTATCCTGCCGCCTCCTCCCGCGCCAGGGCGAGGGCCGTCCCCACCAGGCCGATGTGACTGAACGCCTGGGGGAAGTTGCCGAGCTGCCGCCGCGCGGCGGCGTCGTACTCCTCGGCCAGCAGCCCCACGTCGTTGCGCAGCGCCAGCAGCCGCTCGAACAGCTCCTTCGCCTCCTTCGTCCGGCCCGTCATGCGCAGGGCGTCCGCCATCCAGAACGAGCAGACGAGGAAGGTCCCCTCGTCGCCGGGCAGCCCGTCGACCGGCACGCCCTCGGTGCTGTACCGGCGGATCAGCCCGTTGTGGTTGAGCTCGGCCCACACCGCGTCCACCGTGCCGACCACCCGCGGGTCGTCGGGCGGCAGGAAGCCGACCCGGGGGATGAGCAGGGTCGCCGCGTCCAGCTCCCGGGAGCCGTACGACTGGGTGAAGGTGTTCCGCTCCGGGTCGTACCCCTTCTCGCACACCTCCCGGTGCACCTCGTCCCGCATCGCCCGCCACCGGTCCGCCTCGCCGCGGAGCGACGGGTCCCGCTCCAGGGTGCGCACCGCCCGGTCGGCGGCCACCCACGCCATCACCTTGGAGTGCACGAAGTGGCGGCGCGGTCCGCGCACCTCCCACAGCCCCTCGTCGGGCTGCCGCCAGGTCGACTCCAGGAAGCCCAGCAGGCTGAGCTGGAGGTTCCAGGCGTGCGACTGGGACGCGAGCCCCGCCTCGCGGGCCAGGTACAGCGCGTCGATGACCTCCCCGTACACATCGAGCTGCAACTGGCGCACCGCGGCGTTGCCGGTCCGCACCGGCGCCGATCCGGCGTACCCGCGCAGCCATGGCAGCTCGGTCTCCGGCAGCCGGCGCTCGCCCGAGATGCCGTACATGATCTGGAGGTCCGCCGGGTCGCCGGCCACCGCCCGCAGCAGCCAGTCGCGCCAGGCCGCCGCCTCGTCCAGGTAGCCGGCGGACAGCAGCGCCCCGAGCGTGAGGGTGGCGTCGCGCAGCCAGCAGTAGCGGTAGTCCCAGTTCCGCACACCCCCGATGTCCTCCGGCAGCGAGGTCGTCGGCGCGGCGACGATCCCGCCCGTCGGGGCGTGCGTCAGCGCCTTGAGCGTGATCAGCGAGCGCATCACGGCATCGCGGTGGGGCCCGTCGTAGGTGCACTGGGCGGCCCAGGACTCCCAGTCCTCCAGCGTGTGCTCCAGCGACTCGTACGGGTCGATCAGCGGCGGCCGGGGGTGGTGCGAGGGGTGCCAGGTCAGGACGAACGCCACCTTCTCGCCCGCGCCCACCGTGAACGAGGAGCGGGTGCTGAACTGCTGACCCCACGTCTTGACCTCGGGCTCGCTGCGGAGCCATATCGCGTCGGGGCCGGCGACGGCCACCCGGTGCCCGTCGGTCCGGCGCACCCACGGCACGATGTGGCCGTAGTCGAAGCGCAGCCGCAGCACCGAGGCCATCTCCACCGTGCCGCTGACGCCTTCCACGATGCGTACGACATCGGGGGCCTGGTCGCGCTGCGGCATGAAGTCCAGCACCTTCACCGTGCCGGTGCGGGTCTCCCAGAGGGACTCCAGGACCAGCGAGTCACCGATGTACCGGCGCCGTGTGCAGGCCTGGGCGTCTTTGGGGGCGATCCGCCAGTGGCCGTTGTCCTCGTCGCCCAGCAGCGCGGCGAAGCAGGCCGCCGAGTCGAACCGTGGCAGGCAGAGCCAGTCGATCGAACCGTTCCTGCCCACGAGTGCGGACGTTTGCAGATCCCCGATGAGGGCGTAGTCCTCGATGCGTTGCGTCACGCTCTGGCGTGTTCCCGCCACGGTGTACCGCTAAGCAAGCGCGTACGTCACTCCCGGTGCCGCGCCGGCGCGGCACCCGGGTCAGGCCGGGGCGTGCTCGGCCGGTTCGGGGGCGGCCGGGGGTGCCGGGTCGGACGCCGCCGCCTCGCGGTCGCGCTTCTCACGGCGTACCAGCACCACCCAGCCGACCGGAACGCCCGCGGCGAAGAGCCACCACTGCACCGCGTACGCCATGTGCGGGCCGATGGAGTCGTGGTCGGGCTCCGGGATGAGCTCCGGGGTGTCCCCGGCCGGGACCGGCGCGGTCTGCTCCAGGTAGCCGCCCAGCACCTGGCGGCCGAGGCTCTTGGCCTGCTGCCCGCTGTTGATCAGCATGACCTGGCGGGGCGGCAGCCCGCTGAGGTCCTTGATGCCGCTGGCGCCGGTCGTCTCGTCGGCCTTGAGCCGGCCGGTGACGGTGACCTCGCCCCTGGGGGCGGGCGGTACCTCGGGGAAGGACATCTGGTCGGCGGCGGCGGGGATCCAGCCCCGGTTGACCAGGACGGCGCGGCCGTCGGCGAGGATCAGGGGAGTGAGCACCAGGACGCCGATCCGTTCGTCGGCGTTGGTCCGGCGGCGTACGACGACCTCGTGGGCGGTGTCGAAGGTGCCGGTGGCGGTGACCCGGCGCCAGTAGTCGGGGCGGGGCACGGTGTGGCCGGGGGAGGTGAGGTCCGTCACGGGGACGGGCGCCGCCTCGAGGTTGTCCGCGATCAGCCCGTTCTGCGCCACCCGGTGCTCGTGCCGGTGGAACTGCCAGAAGCCCAGCTCGACCATCACGGGGATGAGAACGAGGGCGATGAGGGTGAGGATCACCCACTGCCGGGACAACAGGAAGCGGTACACGGCTTCGACCGTACCTGCTCGTGTCCGGCCGCCGGAGAGCGGGTCCGGCCGCCGGGTCCGTGCCTGCCTGGTCCCCCGGGTCCGGCCGCCGTCCGGGTCGGGGCCGCCACCGGGGGGCCTGGGCGGCGCCCGGTGACGGCCCCGCCGGGTGCCGTCGGGTCACACCTTGTCGACGATGCCCACCTGACCCTTCTCCGCGCGGGCGCAGTGCGCCCCGCAGAACCACTGGCCGTCGGCCTCGACGCCCTGGCCGATGATCTGGACCCGGCAGTGCTCGCAGATGGGCGCCATGCGGTGGATGGCGCAGGCGAAGCAGTCGAAGACGTGCACCGCGCCTTGCGCGTGCACCTCGAAGGACATGCCGTAATCGTTTCCGCAGACCTCACAACGTGCCATGCGCCACAGGGTGCGGTCCGGCGCTCCGCGAGGAGCGGCGAAACGCCCGGCGGTCACCCGTCTGCCTACTCGTCTGCCGGGGCCACGTCACGGAGCAACTGGGTGAACGCCGCCTCGTCGACGATCGGCGTGCCGAACGCCGTGGCCTTGACCGTCTTGGAGGTGGCGGCGTCCGGGTCGTTGGTGACGAGCAGGCTGGTCAGCCGGGAGACGCTGCTCGCCACGTGCAGGCCCGCCTCGACCGCCCGGTCCTCCAGCAGCTCCCGGTCGATGGAGGTGTCACCCGAGAACGCCACCCGCATGCCCTGCTTGAGCGGCTTGTCCGCTTCGTACCGCCCGGGGTTGGGGTACGGGCAGGCGGGCCGCTTGCGGGACGGCCGCCAGCCGTTCCCGTGGTACGAGGTCTGCCGGGGCACTCCCGGGGCGGCCGGCGAGGACGCCCACTCGGTGAGCGGACGGCATTCCAGCAGCGGCAGCCGCACGCCCCGCTCCGCCGCCGCGTGCAGGCTCGGACGGAACGCCTCGGCCAGGACGCGGGCGTCGTCCAGCGCGTTGTGCGCGCGCCGCTGCACCACACCGAAGTGCGTGGCCAGCGACTCCAGCTTGAAGTTGGCCAGCGGCAGGCCCAGCTCCTTGGAGAGCGCGATGGTGCACAGCCGCTGCCGCACCGGCGCGGTCCGCTCCGCCCGTGCGTACTCGCGGGCGATCATCGACCAGTCGAACATCGCGTTGTGCGCGACGAGGACCCGGCCGTCGAGCCGCTCGGAGAACTCCGCCGCGATCTCCGGGAAGAGCGGCGCCCCCTCCAGTACGTCGCTCGTCAGGCCGTGGATCCACACCGGTCCCGGATCGCGCTCGGGGTTGACCAGCGTGTACCAGTGGTCCTCCACGTTTCCCTGCGCGTCGAGCCGGTAGACGGCAGCGGACACTATCCGGTCGTCGCGGGCGAGGCCGGTGGTCTCCACGTCGACGACCGCGTACCCCTGGGTCGGGTAGGCGGTCGGCCACGGTGCTGCTGTCGTACGGTCGTCGAGCATGGTCACTGAGAATAGAGGCCGCCACTGACAATGGCGCCGCCGGGTTTGCCCCGAGGGGTCGTCCTGTTGACGCCGGGTGCCCCTGGAGCCGTTCCGCGCGAGCGGGTTGACGCCGCCGCGGCATGTCCCATTCGTACGGATACGTTCCGCCTCGACGTGGTGCGGAGTCCGGCGCGGCGGGCCGGCCGGGTGCCAACCCGCCTGTCACGGGCCCTCGTTCGTGGCTCCCGGGGCGACCGGGCCGTCGACGCGGCCGGCCGCACCACCCCCCTCAGGGTGGACCTCACGGCCTGCCCGTCGGTCCGTCGGCCCCGCGCCGAGGGCGGTGGAGTCCCGAACTCGCCGGACCGACCCGCCTCCTGGCGGCCCCGGTGTCAGGCCGTGGCCCACCGGGCGGGGTCCGTGCCCCAGAGGCCCGAGGGGCGGGCCCAGTTCGCCGGGGCGCCCTCGTACGCGATCGGCGGCAGCGCGTGGCGGAGCCGGCCCATGGGGCTGTCCGTCTCGGTCGTCCAGCGCTCCGGATCGTGACCCGTGCTCCCCGCGGGCGGCCCGCCCGCCGCCGGGCCCGCGTCCCCGGCCAGGCCGTGCACCAGCCAGTGCGCGGTCTGCGTCAGGGCCAGCCGGGCGAGCCACGTCCCGCCGCCGTCCGGGCCGAGCCGCCCGGTGAGCGCCCGCAGCACGGCGGCGGCCAGCAGGTAACCGGTGCCGTGGTCCAGGGCCTGCGCGGGCAGCGCGCCCGGCTCGTCGGCGGAGCCCTCCAGCACGGCGATGCCCGTCGCCGCCTGGACCAGGCTGTCGAAGCCGCGCCGCTCCCGCCACGGCCCGTACCGGCCCCAGGCCGACAACTGCGCCACCACCAGTCCGGGGCGGCGCTCGGCGAGGGCCTCGGGGGAGAGCCCGAACCGGTCCAGCGCGCCCGGCCGGTAGCCGGTCACCACGACGTCGGCGCCGGCCAGCAGGTCCTCGAAGACGCGGTGGTCCGCGCCGCGCCCGAGGTCCAGCGTCGTCGACCGCTTCCCCATCCCGGTGTCGTTGTGGGCGTCCTGGCTCTCCGGGAGCCCCGGCGCGTCGATCCGCAGGACGTCCGCGCCCAGCAGCGCCAGCGTCCGCGTGGCGACCGGCCCGGCCAGCACCCGCGTCAGGTCCAGCACCCGCACCCCGGCGCAGGGGAGCCGCGGCGTACCCGGCGTCCGGCTCCACGCGCGCGTGCCCCCCGCCCGGGTGGGGGCCGGCGCCTGCGCCCCGCCGATCCGCTCCAGCGTCAGCAGCGGCCGGCCCGCGACCAGGGCGCCCTGCTCGTGCGCCGCCCACCGCCGTACGTCCCGGGCGGCGACGGCCAGGCCGCCCGCCGCGTACACGGTGTCCTCCACGTCCGTGGCGCGGCGCCCGGCCACCGCCTCGGCGACCGCGTCCACCCCGGCGTCCCCGGGCAGGCCGAGCGCGACGAGCAACCGCTCCCGGTGGTGCGGGTAGTTGGCGTGCGTGCGCACCCAGCCGTCGGCCGCCCGCCAGAACCGCGACAGCGGCGCGAACGTCGCCGCCGCCCGGCCGTCGACCCTGACCAGCCGGTCGCTGAGGAACGCCGTGGCGACCGCTCCGTCGTCGACCCGTACCCGGGGCACCGGACCCCCGGTGCGCGCCGCGGCGAGCTCGGCGGCCGCCAGGGAGCAGACCGCGACGATCGCCCGCGCCAGCTCGCGTACCGGCAGCCGCGCGGGGAGGCCGTCGGTGGGCCCGCCGTAGGAGACCCGTTCCAGAAGGGCCGGATCGGCACCCAGTGCCGCCCATGCCTGGGACGTACCCGGAGAAACATCGCTGCTCATGGCAGCACTATGGCACTCAGTGCCACTTCGCGGAAGATCCCGGACACGACCGGGCCCGGACACGACCGGGACCCGAGCCCGACCCGGACCCGCACATGACCGGGGCCCGAACCCGAACACGACCCGCACACGACCGGGGCCCACGGCACGACCGGGCCCCGGGCACGGTGGCACGCACCGCACCCGGGGCCCGGGGCCGCTCACGGCTCCGCCGCGTCAGCGGCGCACCGCGTCCAGCGCGTCGGTCAGGCCCGCGCCGTAGAAGCCGTTGCCGCGCTTGCCGCCCTCGCACACCGCGTCGACCGTGCCGTCACCGTTGATGTCGTACGGGTCGGTGCACGCCATGGGGTCGGCCTGCTTGTACAGCAGGGCCTTCACCTCGGCGGGCGAGGCGTGCGGGCGCGTCGACCGGATCAGCGCGGCCACACCGGCCACGTGCGGCGACGCCATCGACGTACCGGCCTTGTAGCCGTACTTGCCGCCCGGCAGCGTCGACAGGATCAGCCCGTTGGTGGCCGGAGCCTCCGGCGGCTGGTACGCCGTCGAGTCACCGCCCGGGGCGGCGATGTCCACCACGCCCAGGCCGTAGTTGGAGTACGAGGACTTCAGGTCCTTGGCGCCCGTGGCGGAGACCGTCACCACACCGTCCAGCATGGTCGGGACGTCCGGGCACACCTCGGGGTCGACGACCCGCTCCACCGGCGTGGTGTCGTTGGGGCTGGTCTTGTCGGTGACCTCGTCCGCCGCCAGGTCCGTACGGGAGTTGCCCGCCGCGGCGACGTTGACCGCGCCCTTGCGCTCCGCGTACCGCGTGGCCCGCTGGAGCGCCTCGACCAGGGCGCCCTGGTCGAGGTCGTTCTTGCACGTGTACAGCCACGGGTCGACGTAGTAGCTGTTGTTCGTCACCTCGACGCCGTGCTCGGCCGCCCAGACGAAACCGCAGACCACGGACTCGGTGTAGAAGAACCCGTCGGGGTTGGACACCTTGATGCCGGAGACCTTCACGCCCGGCGCGACACCGGTGACGCCGACCCCGTTCTTCGCGGCGGCGATGGTGCCCGCCACGTGCGTGCCGTGGTCGCTCTCCGTCGGGCCCGGCCGCCAGGAGCCGTCGGTGGTGTCCGGCGCGCCCGTCACGCAGTTCGCGGACGCCGCGCGGTCGAAGTTGGGGGCCAGGTCCGGGTGGGTGTCGTCGACACCGGTGTCCAGGACGGCGACGGTGACCCGCTTGCTGCCGAGGGACTTCTCATGGGCCTTGTCCGCCTTGATGGCCGGCAGGTCCCACTGGAGGGGCTCGAAGGGGTCCTGGTCATCGCTCGCCCGGTCGGCCGCCGAACGGGCCTCCGCGGCGGACAGGGGCTGCTCCGCACCGATGTCCGTGGTGCTCTGGGCGGCCAGGGGAGCGGTCCTGGTGGCCCCCGCCGACTTCACGCCCCGCACCCCGCGGATCGTGGCGGCGAACTCCGGGTTCTGCGAGTGGACGACGATGACGCCGATCTGGTCATAGGCGATCACCACGGTGCCGCCCGCCGCGGCTATCGCCTTCTTCACCGCCTTGACGGTGGAGTGACCACCCGTCACGTTCACGACGTACGACATCTTCGCACCGGTCGTCGCGGCGGCGGTGACACCGCCGGCGCCCGGCGCCCCCTCCAGCGGGGCGGCCGAGGCCCCGGCGACCGGAACCAGACCGAGTGAGGCCGTGAGCGCCAGGCCGGCGGGCAGCGTGAGTATTCGCCCGCGTCCGGATCGCAGATGAGCCATGGGTTCTCCACATCATCCGTGAGATCCGCCCGCACACCGGTTGTGTGTGGGCGGGTACATGACGAGCGAAGCTATCGCCGATCATCCCGGCCCATCAATGACTTCGGGGAAGAAAAACGCCGCAGGTGAACCGCGTCGCCACGGCTTCCGTGCCGTTGACAGGGGAGAGCACGAGCGAGTACCGGCCCCCACCGTGAGGTTCTTGTCCATGCCCAGCGCACCCGCGTCACGAGGAGATTCCGTGGTTACCGATGCACCGCCGCCCGACGGCGGTACGGACACCAGTCCCGCCCAGCCCACGACGGAGGCGTTCGTCGAGGTGCAGGAGAGTGCCGAATTCGGCGAGCTGCGCCGCGCCCACCGCTCCTTCGCCTTCCCCCTGACCGTCGCCTTCATCGCCTGGTACCTGCTGTACGTGCTGCTGTCCAACTACGCGGGCGGCTTCATGGGCACCAGGCTGTTCGGCAACGTCAACGTCGCGCTGGTCCTCGGCCTCGGCCAGTTCCTGACCACCTTCCTCATCGCCTGGTTCTACTCCCGGCACGCCGCCGGGACGCTCGACCCCAAGGCCGAGGCCATCAAGTCCCGTATGGAGGCCGACGCATGAGCAGCACCGCCACCACCCTGCTGGCAGCCGCGTCCGACGCCTCGGAGCACCGGCCGCTGATCATCACGCTCTTCGGCGCCTTCGTCGTCGCCACGCTCGCCATCACCGTCTGGGCCGGCCGCCAGACCCGCAGCGCCTCCGACTTCTACGCCGGCGGCCGCCAGTTCACCGGCTTCCAGAACGGTCTGGCCATCTCCGGCGACTACATGTCCGCCGCGTCGTTCCTCGGCATCGCCGGCGCCATCGCCCTCTTCGGGTACGACGGCTTCCTCTACTCCATCGGCTTCCTGGTCGCCTGGCTGGTCGCCCTGCTGCTGGTCGCCGAACCCCTGCGCAACTCCGGCCGCTACACGATGGGCGACGTCCTCGCGTACCGGATGCGCCAGCGCCCCGTCCGCACCGCCGCCGGCACCTCCACCATCGTCGTCTCGATCTTCTACCTGCTGGCCCAGATGGCCGGCGCGGGCGTCCTGGTGTCCCTGCTGCTGGGCATCACCTCGGACGGCGGCAAGATCGCCATCGTCGCGCTGGTCGGCATCCTGATGATCGTGTACGTGACCATCGGCGGGATGAAGGGCACCACCTGGGTGCAGATGGTCAAGGCGGTCCTGCTGATCGCGGGGACCCTGCTCATCACCTTCCTGATCCTGCTGAAGTTCGGCTTCAACCTGTCCGACCTGCTCGGGGCCGCCGCCTCGAACAGCGGCAAGGGCGCCGCCTTCCTCGAACCGGGCCTCAAGTACGGCGCCAGCGGCACCTCGAAGTTGGACTTCATCTCCCTGGGCATCGCGCTGGTGCTCGGCACCGCGGGCCTGCCGCACATCCTGATCCGCTTCTACACCGTGCCCACGGCCAAGGCCGCCCGCAAGAGCGTCAACTGGGCCATCGGCATCATCGGAGCCTTCTACCTGATGACCATCGTGCTCGGCTTCGGCGCCGCCGCCCTGCTGGAGCCCGGCGACATCATCGCCTCCAACAAGGCGGGCAACACGGCCGCCCCGCTGGCCGCCATGGAGGTCGGCGGCGGCGGTGACTCGGCGGGCGGCGCGATCCTCCTCGCCGTGATCTCCGCGGTCGCCTTCGCCACCATCCTCGCCGTGGTCGCCGGGCTCACCCTCGCCTCGTCGTCGTCCTTCGCGCACGACATCTACGCCAATGTGATCCGCCGCGGGCAGGCCACCGAGAAGGAGGAGGTACGCGCCGCCCGCTGGGCGACCGTCCTCATCGGTGTCGTCTCCATCGCCCTCGGCGCGCTCGCCCGTGACCTGAACGTCGCCGGCCTGGTCGCCCTGGCCTTCGCGGTCGCGGCGTCCGCCAACCTGCCGACCATCCTCTACAGCCTGTTCTGGAAGAGGTTCACCACCCAGGGCGCCCTCTGGTCCATCTACGGCGGCCTGCTCGCCTCCGTGACGCTCGTGCTGTTCTCGCCGGTCGTCTCCGGCAAGCCCAGCTCGATGTTCCCGGACGCCGACTTCGCCTGGTTCCCGCTGGAGAACCCGGGCCTGGTCTCCATCCCGCTGGGCTTCCTGCTCGGCTGGCTGGGCTCCCTGCTCTCCAAGGAGGAGCCGGACCGGGGCAAGTACGCGGAACTGGAGGTCAAGTCCCTCACCGGTGTCGGTGCGCACTGATCCGCACACCCTGTGCGACCGTACGCGGCCGCGCCGTGGGGATCGTCGTAGATCCCTACGACGCGGCCGTGCCTCTCCTGTGGACAACGGCCCGTGTCGTCGCCGGTGGGGTCACGTAGGCTCCTTGGTATACGGAACCTGGTAACCGGGGGAGGGCGCCCACAGTGCTCATCGACACATACGGCCGCGTGGCCACCGACCTGCGCGTCTCGCTCACCGACCGGTGCAACCTGCGGTGCACGTACTGCATGCCCGAAGAGGGCCTCCAGTGGCTGGCCAAGCCGGATCTGCTCACCGATGACGAGATCGTCCGCCTGATAGGCATCGCCGTCACCGCGCTCGGCATCACCGAGGTCCGCTTCACCGGCGGCGAGCCCCTCCTGCGTCCCGGCCTGGTCGGCATCGTCGAGCGCTGCGCCGCCCTCGAACCCCGCCCCAGGATGTCCCTGACGACCAACGGCATCGGCCTCAAGCGCACCGCGACCGCCCTGAAGGCCGCCGGACTGGACCGGGTCAACGTCTCCCTCGACACCCTGCGGCCCGACGTCTTCAAGACCCTGACCCGCCGCGACCGCCACAAGGACGTCCTGGAGGGCCTCCAGGCCGCCCGGGACGCCGGACTGACCCCGGTCAAGGTCAACTCGGTCCTCATGCCGGGCCTCAACGACGACGAGGCCCCCGACCTCCTCGCCTGGGCCGTGGAGAACGACTACGAGCTGCGCTTCATCGAGCAGATGCCGCTGGACGCCCAGCACGGCTGGAAGCGCGACGGCATGATCACCGCCGGGGACATCCTGGAGTCGCTGCGCACGCGCTTCACCCTCGACCCGGAGCCCGACGAGGCACGCGGCTCGGCGCCCGCCGAGCGCTGGATCGTCGACGGCGGACCCCACCGGGTGGGCGTCATCGCCTCCGTCACCCGCCCCTTCTGCCGGGCCTGCGACCGCACCCGGCTCACGGCCGACGGCCAGGTGCGCACCTGCCTGTTCGCCCAGGAGGAGACCGACCTCAGGGCCGCCCTCCGCTCGGACGCGCCGGACGAGGAGATCGCCCGGCTGTGGCGGTTGGCCATGTGGGGGAAGAAGGCGGGCTCCGGTCTGGACGACCCGTCCTTCCTCCAGCCGGACCGCCCGATGTCGGCGATCGGCGGCTGACCGGCCACCCGCACCGGCCGGCAGGCCGCACCGGCCGGCCACCTGCACCGGCCACCCCGCACCCGCCGGCCGCACCGGCCGCGGGATCGCGGGCCCGGTCACCCCTCGGCCGGGCGGGACTCCCACTCGGCCAGCGTGACGACGTCCTTCAGGAAGCCCCGTACATCCAGGAACCGGGACAGGTGCTCGCGGTGGTCCTCACAGGCGAGCCAGGTCTTGCGGCGCTCCGGGGTGTGCAGCTTCGGGTTGTTCCACGCCAGCACCCACACCGCCGCCGTACGGCAACCTTTGGCGGAACAGACAGGGGTGGTCTCGTCGCTCACAACACGTCCAAACGAAGGCCCGAACTACCCGGACAAAGGCGACGCCGGGCAGCCACGGGGGGAGCTGCCCGGCGTCGGTCCGTCGCTCCGACGGGGGATGCGGAGCGCCTACGAAGTATGTCACGGGGACCGGGTTCGAGTGCACTGAAACCACATGATTGATCTGAGCTTTTCTTGAGCTTTGCAGACCGGAGGCGGCTCAGCCCTGCTCGAACTCCCGGTCCCGCCGGGGCTTTCCGCCGCCCGGCCGGTCCTCCGTGCCGGGTTGCGCGACCGGTTCCGCGGCGGGTTCCGCCGCCGGGTCCGCGTGGGCCCGCGTCCCCTCCTCGTCCGCCGGGCGTCCCGGCGTCAGCATCGGGTTCCCGGTCGCCGGCGGCACGAAGGCGCGCGGCTGCGGGGGCGCGGTCTCCCGGCCCGCGTTGGCGATCACCACCGCCACGTACGGCAGCACCGCCCCCAGGACCAGGGCCACGATCGCCACGTGCCGCTCGACGTTCCACAGCGACGCGGCCGCGATCACCGCCACCGTCCGCACCGACATCGAGATCACATAGCGCCGCTGCCTGCCGCGCACGTCGTCGGCCAGTCCCTGACGGGCGCCGGTGATCCGGAAGACCTCGTCGCTCCCACGCTTCCGCATCACGTTCCACCACCCGGCATCGCGCCGGACGCTCCCCGGTCCGGCCTGCTTCCACGGTACGCCCGCCCTCCGCCGCGTACGAGACCGGGGGCGCCCCCCACCAGCCCGGACGCCACCGTACGGCGCACGTACGGGGCCCTCCGACATGCGCCGTACGCCGAGCGGGCCGAGACTTGTCGGGACTGCTCACGTCGATCCACCGAGGAGGCAGCCATGGGCTGGTTGTGGGCGATTGTCGTCGGTTTCGTGCTGGGTCTGCTGGCCAAGGCGATCCTGCCGGGCAAGCAGCACAGCCCGCTGTGGCTGACGACCATCTTCGGCATCATCGGCGGCATCGCCGGCAACGCCCTCGCCAGGGCGTTCGGCATCGAGGCGACCCCGGGCATCGACTGGGGCAGGCACGCACTCCAGGTCGTGGCGGCCGTCGTCCTCGTCGGACTCGGCGACATGATCTACATGTCGATGCACCGCAACAGGCAACGCGCCTGACCGACGTACGACGCGAGGCGGCGCCCCGGGATGCTCCGCACACCCCGGGGCGCCGCCCCATGACCACGCGGGCCCGGCCCCCTCACGCCTCGCGGCGTGGGCCCGGCCCGACCGCCGGCCTCACGACGACCGGCGGCCGCCGGCCGACGACGGCCCTACGGCCGACCGCGACCGCTCAGCCGGCCGCGACCTCGATCGCCGCGAGGTTCTTCTTGCCGCGCCGCAGCACCAGCCAGCGCCCGTGCAGCAGCTCGTCCGCGGACACCTCGGCGTCCTCGGCGGTCACCTTGACGTTGTTCACGTACGCGCCGCCCTCCTTGACCGTGCGGCGGGCCGCCGACTTGCTCGGCGCCAGGCCGACCTCGGCGAACAGGTCCACCACCGGGCCGGGCGCGGGGACCCTGGCGTGCGGCAGCTCCGCGAGCGCCGCGGCGAGCGTCGCCTCGTCCAGCTCCGCCAGGTCACCCTGACCGAACAGTGCCTTCGAGGCGGCGACGACCGCGGCGCACTGCTCGGCGCCGTGCACCAGCGTCGTCAGCTCCTCGGCGAGCGCACGCTGGGCGGCACGCGCCTGCGGCCGCTCCTCGGTGAGCTTCTCCAGCTCCTCGATCTCCTCGCGGGACTTGAAGCTGAAGATCCGCAGGAACTTCGACACGTCCCGGTCGTCCGCGTTCAGCCAGAACTGGTAGAACGCGTACGGCGTGGTCCGCTCGGCGTCCAGCCAGACGGTGCCCGACTCGGTCTTGCCGAACTTGGTGCCGTCCGCCTTCGTGATCAGCGGCGTCGCCAGGGCGTGCACCGCCGCGTCCGGCTCGACCCGGTGGATCAGGTCGGTGCCCGCGGTGAGGTTGCCCCACTGGTCGCTGCCGCCGGTCTGCAGGACGCAGCCGTGGCGCCGGTACAGCTCCAGGAAGTCCATGCCCTGGAGGATCTGGTAGCTGAACTCGGTGTAGCTGATGCCCGCGTCCGAGTTCAGCCGCCGGGCGACCGCCTCCTTCGCGATCATCTTGTTGACGCGGAAGTACTTGCCGACGTCCCGCAGGAAGTCGATCGCCGACAGCCCCGACGTCCAGTCCAGGTTGTTCACCATGGTCGCGGCGTACGGTCCCTCGAAGTCGAGGAACCGCTCGATCTGCGCCCGCAGGCGCTCCACCCAGCCCGCGACGACCTCCGGCGCGTTCAGCGTGCGCTCCGCGTTGGGCTTGGGGTCGCCGATCAGGCCCGTGGCCCCGCCCACCAGGCCCAGCGGACGGTTGCCCGCCTGCTGGATCCGGCGCATGGTGAGGATCTGGACCAGATTGCCCAGGTGCAGGCTGGGGGCCGTCGGGTCGAAGCCGCAATAGAACGTGACGGGACCGTCCGCGAACGCCTTGCGCAATGCGTCCTCGTCAGTGGAAAGGGCGATCAGCCCCCGCCACTGCAGTTCGTCGACGATGTCCGTCACGGTGCCGTCTCTCCTTGAGCGAAATGGGATCGAACAGGTGCGGTGTTCCCCGCCAGTCTATGGGCGTCACACGCCCTGGCTGACCGAACTCATGTTGAAGTCGGGCACCCGCACCGGTGGCATCGCGGCCCGGGTGAACCAGTCGCTCCACTCGCGCGGCAGCGTCCGCTCCGTCCGGCCGGCCTCCGTGGCCCGCGACAGCAGGTCCACCGGCGACTCGTTGAAGCGGAAGTTGTTCACCTCGCCGACGACCTCGCCGTTCTCCACCAGGTACACGCCGTCCCGGGTCAGCCCGGTCAGCAGCAGCGTCGCCGGGTCCACCTCGCGGATGTACCAGAGGCAGGTCAGCAGCAGCCCGCGCCCGGTGGAGGCGACCATCTCCTCCAGCGACCGCTCGCCCCCGCCGTCCAGGACGAGGTTGCCGGCCGCCGGGCTGACGGGCAGCCCGGTGAGCCCCGCGCTGTGCCGGGTGGTGACGAGGTGCTCCAGCCGGCCGTCCCGCACCCAGTCGGTCGGTGACAGCGGCAGCCCGTTGTCGAACACCGACGAGTCGTCGCCCGACGCGTGCGCGATCACGAACGGCGCCGACTCCAGGCCCGGCTCGTTCGGGTCGCTGCGCAGCGTCAGCGGCAGCGGGGACAGCGCCTCGCCGATCCGCGTGCCGCCGCCCGGCTTGGCGAACACCGTGCGGCCCTCCGCCGCGTCCCGGGCGGCCGACGACCAGAGCTGGTAGATCAGCAGGTCCGCCACGGCCGTGGGCGGCAGCAGCGTCTCGTACCGCCCCGCGGGCAGCTCCACGCGGCGCTCCGCCCAGCCCAGGCGCCGCGCCAGCTCGGCGTCCAGGGCGATCGGGTCGACGTCCTTGAAGTCCCGCGTCGAGTGCCCCGTCCACGCCGAGCGCGTCCGGTCCGGCGACTTGGCGTTGAGTTCCAGCGTCCCGGACGGTTGGTCGTGCCGCAGCCGCAGCCCCGTCGAGGTGCCCAGGTACGTCGAGGTCAGCTCGTGGTTGGCGAACCCGTACAGTTCCCGGCCGCCCGCGCGGGCCCGGGCGAACGCCTCGCCCAGGGCGGGCGCGAAGTCGGCGAACACCGCCGACGAGGTCTCGGCGGGCGCGTCCGTGAAGTCCGGCGACGCCTCCCGGCCCGGCACCAGCGGCTGGGCGTCCTCGGCCGGCCCGGCGCCCCGCGCGGCGGCCTCGGCCGCCCGTACCAGCGGCTCCAGCTCCTCGGCGGTGACCGCCGACCGGGACACCACGCCGGACGCGGTGCCCTCCGCCCCGTCGACCGTGGCGATCACGGTGAGCGTCCGGCCCCGGGTGACGCCGTTGGTGGTCAGCGCGTTGCCGGCCCACCGCAGGTTGGCGGACGAGTGCTCGTCCGCGATAACGACGCACCCGTCGGCGCGGGACAGCTCCAGCGCCCGCTCGACGATCTCGTACGGCTTCACTACGGGGCTCATCGGCCACCCTCCTGCGCGGTGTTGAGAATGTTCACGCCCCGGAACAGGGCCGAGGGGCAGCCGTGCGAGACCGCCGCGACCTGGCCCGGCTGGGCCTTGCCGCAGTTGAAGGCGCCGCCCAGGACGTACGTCTGGGGGCCGCCGACCTTCTCCATCGAGCCCCAGAAGTCCGTCGTCGTCGCCTGGTACGCGACGTCGCGGAGCTGACCGGCCAGCCGCCCGTTCTCGATCCGGAAGAACCGCTGGCCCGTGAACTGGAAGTTGTACCGCTGCATGTCGATCGACCACGAGCGGTCGCCGACCACGTAGATCCCGCGCTCGACCCCGCCGATCAGGTCCTCCGTCGCCAGCCCGCCCGGATCCGGCTGAAGCGACACGTTCGCCATGCGCTGCACCGGCACGTGCCCCGGCGAGTCCGCGTAGGCGCAGCCGTTGGACCGGCCCAGCCCCGTCAGCTTCGCGATCCGCCGGTCGAGCTGGTAGCCGACCAGCGTGCCGTCCTTCACCAGGTCCCAGCTCTGCGCCTCGACGCCCTCGTCGTCGTACCCGATGGTCGCCAGCCCGTGCTCGGCGGTCCGGTCACCGGTCACGTTCATGATCGGCGAGCCGTACGCCAGCTTCCCGAGCTGGTCGAAGGTGGCGAAGGACGTCCCCGCGTACGCCGCCTCGTAGCCCAGCGCCCGGTCCAGCTCGGTGGCGTGCCCGATCGACTCGTGGATGGTCAGCCACAGGTTCGACGGGTCGACCACCAGGTCGTACCTTCCCGCCTCGACGCTCGGCGCCCGCATCTTCTCGGCGAGCAGTGCCGGGATCTCCTCCAGCTCGGCGTCCCAGTCCCAGCCGGTGCCGGTCAGGTACTCCCAGCCGCGCCCGACCGGCGGCGCGATCGTCCGCATCGAGTCGAACTCGCCCGTCGTCCCGTCCACCGCGACCGCCGTGAGCTGCGGGTGCAGCCGCACCCGCTGCTGCGTGGTCACCGTCCCCGCCGTGTCCGCGTAGAACTTGTTCTCGTGCACGGTCATCAGCGAGGCGTCCACGTGCGCCACCCCGTCCGCCCGCAGCAGCCGGGCGCTCCACTCCGCCAGCAGCCCGCTCTTCTCGGCGTCCGGCACGGTGAAGGGGTCGATCTCGTACGACGAGACCCACGTCCGGTCCGCGTGCACCGGCTCGTCCGCGAGCTCCACGTGCTCGGACGACCCCGCCGCCGCGATCACCTGCGCCGACAGCTTCGCCATGGCCACCGCCTGGGAGGCCACCCTGGCGGCCGCGTCCATGGACAGGTCGACCCCGGAGGCGAACCCCCAGGCCCCGCCGTGCACGACCCGCACCGCGTAGCCGAGGTCGGTGGTGTCCGACGAACCGGCGGGCTTGGCGTCCCGCAGCCGCCACGAGGCGCTGCGCACCCGCTCGAAACGGAAGTCGGCGTGCGCGGCGCCGAGCGCCCTGGCCCGCGCGAGCGCCGCGTCGGCGAGCGCCCGCAGCGGCAGCGCCGTGAAGGCTTCGTCGATGGAATGAGGCACGAATGTCTCCTGTCGTATGCGACCGGTCGCCCTGATCATGTCGCGCCGCACGGTTCCCTGCCCAGCACTTTGCGTAGGGCCCCCGGCCGCTTTCTGTAGGGACCCGACAGTGACGCCCCTGCGCCACTGTCAGGGGTCGATTCTCCGTAGCGGGGGCGGGACCGATAGGTTTCCGGGGTACCACACCGCTACGGAAAGGGTGATCCGTTGAGCCGCTCGGTTCTCGTCACCGGAGGTAACCGGGGCATCGGCCTCGCCATCGCCCGCGCTTTCGCCGACTCCGGCGACAAGGTCGCGATCACGTACCGCTCCGGCGACCCGGCAGAGCTCGCCGAGGAGGGCTTCCTGGCCGTCCGGTGCGACATCACCGACGCCGAGCAGGTGGAGCAGGCCTACAAGGAGATCGAGGAGAAGCACGGTCCCGTGGAGGTGCTGGTGGCCAACGCCGGCGTCACCAAGGACCAGTTGCTGATGCGGATGTCGGAGGAGGACTTCACTGCCGTCCTCGACACCAACCTCACCGGCACCTTCCGCGTCGTCAAGCGTGCCAACCGTGGCATGCTGCGCGCCAAGAAGGGCCGTGTCGTGCTGATCTCCTCCGTGGTCGGCCTGCTGGGCTCCGCGGGCCAGGCGAACTACGCCGCGTCCAAGGCCGGACTGGTCGGCTTCGCCCGCTCCCTCGCCCGCGAGCTGGGCTCGCGCAACATCACCTTCAACGTCGTCGCACCCGGCTTCGTCGACACCGACATGACCAAGGTGCTGACCGACGAGCAGCGCGCGAACATCGTGTCGCAGGTGCCGCTCGGCCGCTACGCGCAGCCCGACGAGATCGCCGCCGCGGTCCGGTTCCTCGCGTCCGACGACGCCTCGTACATCACTGGAGCCGTCATCCCCGTTGACGGCGGATTGGGCATGGGTCACTGAGTCACATGAGCGGAATTCTCGAGGGCAAGCGCGTCCTGATCACCGGTGTGCTGATGGAGTCCTCCATCGCCTTCCACACCGCCAAGGTGGCCCAGGAGCAGGGCGCCGAGGTCATCCTGACGGCCTTCCCCCGGCCCACGCTGACCGAGCGCATCGCCAGGAAGCTCCCCAAGCCCGCCAAGGTCATCGAGCTGGACGTCACCAACGACGAGCACCTGGCCCGCGTCGAGGACGTGGTGCGCGAGGAGCTCGGCGGCCTCGACGGCGTCGTCCACTCCATCGGCTTCGCCCCGCAGGACGCGCTCGGCGGCAACTTCCTCAACACGCCGTTCGAGTCGGTGGCCACCGCGATGCACGTCTCGGCGTTCTCGCTGAAGTCGCTGACCATGGCCTGCCTGCCGCTGATGCAGAACGGCGGCTCGGTCGTGGGCCTGACCTTCGACGCGCAGTTCGCCTGGCCGCAGTACGACTGGATGGGCCCGGCCAAGGCCGCCCTGGAGGCCACCAGCCGCTACCTGGCCCGTGACCTCGGCAAGCAGAACGTGCGCTGCAACCTGATCTCGGCGGGCCCGATCGGCTCCATGGCCGCCAAGTCCATCCCGGGCTTCGGCGAGCTGGCGAAGGTGTGGGACGAGCGCTCCCCGCTGGCCTGGGACATGGCCGACCCGGAGCCCGCCGGCCGCGGCGTCGTCGCGCTGCTGTCGGACTTCTTCCCCAAGACCACCGGCGAGATCGTCCACGTCGACGGCGGCGTGCACATCATGGGCGCCTGAGCCCTCCCGCGCCCGAAGGCCGCGCACCGCTCCGGGGGAGCGGTGCGCGGCCTTCGCTTTTCCCCACAGGGCGGCTTCTCTCGCACGTCCGTACGCTCCGAAGCGCCTTCGAGTCGAAGAGTCACCGAAAACCCGGCAAACTGGTGGGAAACGGACAGGCATGATCCGTGGCTCGGGGAGACGGGGAGGAGGTGTGACCGTGGTGAGCGAAGCCGTGGTGACGAAGACCGGGGTGGCGGGGGCCCCGGTGAGGACCCGGGCGGCGAGGCCCCCGGCGAGGCACCTGACAGGGCGCGGGACGGCCGGGGTACCGGTGGCGGACGGCGACGGGCCGCCCGCGAGGACCGTTCCGCCGGCGGGGCGCAGCCGCGCCGGCGCCCTGGCGGCCACCGCGGCCCTGCTGTCGGGCGTCGCCCTCGGGGCCCAGGCCCACGCGGCCGGGCAGGAGGTGTACGTGGCGTCCTGCCGTACGTCGGTCGAGGGCTCCCGCGTCACCGCGTACTGCCACAACCCCTATCCCGGTACGGACCGTGTCCAGTTGCACGTCGAGTGCGCCCGCTGGTGGGACATCGACTCCGACAGTCGTCCCGTGGACGTCGGCCCCACGGTCTACGCCGAGCTGACCCAGCGCTGCTGGAAGGAGGTCGGTGACGCCTGGATCAGCCACCGGCCGGTGAACGATCGGGCGACGCCCGGATCAGCGACCGGCCGGTGAGCGATCACCGCCGAGGCACATGAACGGGTAGCCGGCCGCCTCAGAGGCCGCCGCGTCGGCGTCGCCGGCCCGGATCGCCTCGACCAGCCGGGCGTGGTCCATGTGGTTCTCCGGCCGCAGGTCCTGGCCCACGTCGTCGCGCAGCCAGTCCCGCAGCAGATGGCCCAGGTCGGCGTACAGCTCGGACATGACGTCGTTGTGCGAGGCGGCGACCACCGCCAGGTGGAACGTCGCGTCGGCCGCCACGAACAGCTCCGCGTCACCCGCCTCCCACGCCTCCTCGCGCCGGGCCAGCAGGGTGTCGAGCTGCCGCATGTCCCGGTCGGTGCGACGCGCGGCCGCCAGCCGGGCGGCCGACGACTCCAGCGTGGAGCGCAGCTCGGCGATGTGCCGGGGGTCGGCGCCCGCGAACCGGCGGTGCATCACCCCGGCCAGCTCGCTGGTCGCCACGACGTAGGTCCCGGAGCCCTGGCGGATGTCCAGCAGGCCGTTGTGGGCCAGTGCCCGCACCGCCTCCCGGACCGTGTTGCGGGCCACGCCAAGCTGCTGGACCAGCTCCGGCTCGGTGGGGATCCGGGAGCCGACCGGCCACTCGCCCGAGGTGATCTGGTTCCGCAGTTGGGCGATCACCTGGTCGGACAGCGCGGACCGGCGGGGAGAGCTGAGCGCCATGGTGCTCCTTGGCTCCGGCGGGATGGGACGGGCAGGGGGCCTGGGCGGGCCCTTCCCAGGTTCTCAGAAGGACCGCATCCGGACCCTCAGGAGACCGGGTCTCATGAGGCCCGGCAGAGGATTGGACAGTCAATCATCCCATGATTCTATGATGGGGTCATGCCCGACGAGCCGCAGACCCGGACCCAGAGCCGGACGCAGACCCCCACCCGTACGGACAGCCACGCCCCGGCGGCACCTGCCGACGGCGCCGGAACCGCCCCCGCCGCGACCGCCCCGCAGCAGCAGGGGACGGTCTGGCTGGCCCGGTTCCTGGTCGTCGGGCTGGTCCTCGCCGCCCTCAACCTCCGCCCCGCCATCACCAGCCTCGGCGCCCTCCTGGAAGAGGTGCGCACCGGACTGCACATGAGCGGCGGAGTCGCCGGCGTCCTCACCTCCGTACCGCCGCTCTGCTTCGCCGTCTTCGGCATCACCGCTCCCCGCCTCGCGCGCCGCTTCGGCCCCGGAGCCGTCGTGTTCGCCGGCATGGCCGCCATCACGGCCGGCCTGGTGATCCGCCCCTTCACCGGCGGCACCGCCGCCTTCCTGGCCGCCAGCGCCCTGGCCCTGATGGGCATCGCCGTCAGCAACGTCCTGATGCCGGTGATCGTCAAGCGGTACTTCCCCGACCGCGTCGGCACCATGACGGGCCTGTACTCCATGGCCCTCGCCCTCGGCACCTCGCTCGCCGCCGCCGCGACCGTGCCCGTCACGGACGCGCTCGGCGGGAGCTGGCGCGCCGGGCTGGCCGTGTGGGCGGTCCTCGGCGCCCTCGCCGTGGTGGCCTGGCTCCCGCTCGTACGCCACCGCGGCGGCGACGCCGCCCCGGCCGGCACGGGGGAGCGCGCCGGTACGGGCCCGGCCGGAGCCGGCCGGCGGGAGGCACCCGCACCCGCCTTCCGCATCACCCGCAGCCGCACCGCCTGGGCGCTGGGCTGTTTCTTCGGCCTCCAGGCCACGGGCGCCTACATCACCATGGGCTGGATGCCCCAGATCTTCCGCGACGCCGGGGTGTCCGCCGGCACCGCCGGGGTGCTGCTCGCGGTGACCATGGTGATGGGCGTGCCGCTCGCCTTCGTCATCCCCCGGCTCGCCACCCGCATGAAGAACCAGGGCCCCATCGTCGTCGTCCTCGGCCTGTGCGGACTGAGCGGGTACGCCGGTCTCCACTTCGCCCCGGCCGCGGGGGCGTGGGCCTGGGCGCTGCTGCTCGGCGTCTCCAACTGCGCCTTCCCGCTCGCCCTCACCATGATCGGCATGCGGTCCCGGACGGGCGGGGGTGTCGTGCGCCTCTCGGCCTTCGCGCAGAGCGTCGGCTACCTGATCTCCATCCCCGGGCCCACGCTGGTCGGCGCCCTCTACGAGCACAGCGGCGGCTGGGGCACCCCGCTGGTCCTGATGATGGGGCTGATGGTGCCGCAGATGGCCGTGGGGATCATCGCCGGACGGGACCGGACGATCGAGGACGAAGCCTGAGGTGCGAGACTGGGCCCATGCAGCCCGTACTCGACCCGAACCCCCCGAACGGCCAGAAGAAGCTCCTGCTCGTGCTCGGCGCGATGCTGGCGATCGGTGTGGTCATCGGCATCATCGCCACGCTCGCCTCTCCGTGACCGGTGACCGGTGACCGGTGACCGGTCACCGCCGGGGCGGGGGTGGGGCTGGCCCCACCATCCCCTAGGGGGCCAGGGTCAGGGTCGAGTGGGTGGCTTGCCGGATGGGCCCGACAGCCCATGATCCGTAACGTGGAAGCCACTTCGACCACCACCTCGGCACCACGGACCCACGGACCCACGGAGGCTGCCATGCCGGCCCGTACGCAGCAGCGGCGGACGCCCGCCATCCCCGTCGGCCGGGCCTCCTCCGGCGGCGCCGACACCCGGCTGCCCTGGTGGTCCCTCGCCCTCCCCGTGCTCGCCTTCGCCGTGCTCTTCGGGCTCCTCACCGGGAGCGGTGAGGCACACGCGGCGGGCGGTGACCCGGCGGTCGCCCGGATCCTGGAGCAGATCCAGCACACGCTCGCGCGCTAGGCGGTGTCCTGGCGATCAGGCCGCGGCGAGGCGCGGTGCCAGGCGAGACTTCGCGGACACGATCTAGGGGCGAGCTGGTCAACACCCAGCGCCCGGCGGCGTGTTTCATGCGAAGCTGGTGAGCATGAGCGTCGATACACCCCGCAGGATCGTGCTACTCCGGCATGCGAAGGCCGACTGGCCCCAGGTGTCCGACCACGAGCGGCCGCTCGCGGAGCGAGGCCGCAAGGACGCCCCCGTGGCCGGCCGCCGGCTCGCCGAGACCGGAATCGCCTTCGACCTGGCCCTGTGCTCCACCGCGGTCAGGACCCGCGAGACCTGGAAGCTGGCGGTCCAGGAGCTGCCACAGCGCCCCAAAACCGTCTACGAGGAGCGGCTCTACGAAGCCTCACCCGGGGAGATCATCGCGCTGCTCAACGAGACCCCGGAGGACGTGAACGACCTCGTGGTCATCGGGCACAACCCGGGGATGCACGCCGTCGCCGACGCCCTCGCCGGCTCGGCCGACGGGGACACCCTGGCCCGGATGAACCAGGGCGCCTTCCCCGCCTCCGCCTTCGCCGTCGTCGGCTTCAGCGGCTCCTGGAAGTCCGTGGAGCACGGCGTGGGCAAGCTGCTGAGCTACTGGGCGCCCCACGACTAGGCCGTACCTCCGCGCGTACACGACGGAGGCCCGGACACCGAGCGGTGTCCGGGCCCTTCACCGACCCCGGGATCCTGGCCCGGGCCCGGGGCTAGTCCTGGTCGGCGTCCGCCGCCTCGACCTCTTCCCGGGTGATGCCCAGCAGGTACAGCACCGTGTCCAGGAAGGGCACGTTGACCGCGGTGTGGGCGGCCTCCCGCACCACCGGCTTGGCGTTGAAGGCCACGCCCAGGCCGGCCGTGTTCAGCATGTCCAGGTCGTTGGCCCCGTCACCGATCGCGACCGTCTGCGCGAGCGGTACGCCGGCCTCGGCGGCGAACCGGCGCAGCAGCCGCGCCTTCCCGGCCCGGTCGACTATCTCGCCGGTCACCCGGCCGGTCAGCTTGCCGTCGACGATCTCCAGCGTGTTGGCCGACGCGAAGTCCAGACCCAGCCGGACCTTCAGGTCGTCGGTGACCTGGGTGAACCCTCCCGACACCACACCGACCTGGTAGCCGAGCCGCTTCAGCGTACGGATCAGCGTGCGCGCCCCCGACGTCAGCCGGACCTCGGACCGCACCTTGTCCACCACGGACTCGTCCAGCCCCTCGAGCAGCGCCACGCGCGCGTGCAGGGACTGCTCGAAGTCGAGCTCACCGCGCATCGCCCGGGCCGTCACCTCGGCGACCTGCTCCTCGCAGCCCGCGTGCGCCGCGAACAGCTCGATCACCTCGTCCTGGATCAGCGTCGAGTCCACGTCCATGACGACCAGCCGCTGCGCCCTGCGGTGCAGGCCCGCCGACACCACCGCCACGTCCACGCCGATCTCGTGCGCCTGGGGTGCCAGCGCGGTGCGCAAGGCGCTCGTCTCCGTACCCGACACGGCGAACTCCACGGCCGTCACCGGGTACTTCGCCAGCCGGAAGACGCGGTCGATGTTGCCGCCCGTGCCGGTGATCGTGGCCGCTATGGCCGCCGTGCTCTCGGCCGTCAGCGGATGGCCCAGCACGGTGACGTGCGAGCGTCCGGAGCCGCGCGGCCGGTTGTCACCCGTACCGGAGATGATCTCCGCCTGGAGCTTCAGGGAGTCGGCCCAGCTGTGCACGGTGGCCCGCAGCTCCCCCTCGGTGCTCGCGGTCGGCTCCGTGACGAGCGCGCACAGGACGATGCGGCCACGGGTCACCACCTGTTCGATGTCGACCACGTCGACGGAGAAGGCGGCCAGGGTGTCGAACAGCCCGGCGGTGATCCCGGGGCGGTCCTTCCCGAAGATCTTGACGAGGAGAGTGGGAACGTCAGAGGTCTGCGATGCGCTCATGGTCCTCCCACCGTATCGGCCCCCGCGCGGTCGGGCGCGCCCCGTCCCGACCACCGGACACCCACCCGCCCCGCCGCGCCCCCGGCCCGCCCCCCGCGTCAGCCGCCGGGCCACCCAGGCTCCCGCGCTCCCGGCCCCGGCGGCCCGGGCGGCCCGGGAACCCCGGCTCCCGCGCTCCCGGCCCCGGCCACTCCGGCGCCTCCGGCAGCCCCGGCGGCCCCGTCCGCCCCCACGCCCACGGGCATCACGCCGACGGCCGCCCCCACCGTCACCGCGCTCGCCACCCCCGCCCCCCGACACCTCGGCGACCGGTGTCACCGAGCCACCCGTCCCGAGCACCACCACGGCCCCGTCGGCGCCGTGTCCGCGCCCAGCGGGCGCAGTGCGAGCGCCGCGCCGCCCGCCATGGCCGCCACCGCCCAGCCCGCGGCGGCGACCGAGGCCAGGATCACACCACCCCACCGGACACCCCCACCGTCGCCGCCCCCGTACACAGGACCCCGGAAGTACTCGCCATCCGTGCCGAGTTGCCCCGTTCACGTATGATCCGTACGCAGTCATGGGCTCTTGCCACCCTCGGGACGTATTTCTCCGCAGTCAACGGCACGGAGGAGCAGAGCGCCGGGGCGCCTGCGCGCTGTCTTCACACCGCCCGACTTTCGATTCCGGCTCCGGGCCTGAAATAGTTCCCCCCGATGTTCGCCATCCCTAGGCTCCCTGCACGGGGGGAACTCGGGGGACAAGTAGTGGGGCATGGAGTGCCGGAACTCGTACTGGAATTGAACGGAAGGACCTGGACTCTCGATCCGTCCAGGTCGTACACCCTCGGACGTGATCCGCAGGGCGACCTGGTGATCGACGACGCCAGGGTCTCGTGGCGGCATGCCACGGTGAGCTGGAACGGCCGTGGTTGGGTCATCGAGGACCACGGCTCCACCAACGGCACGTACGTGCAGGGCCAGCGGATCCACCAGATGGAGATCGGCCCCGGCTCCGCCGTGCACCTCGGCAACGCGACCGACGGTCCCCGGGTGAGCCTGACCGACGCTGCGGCGGCGGGCGGGGCGGGCGCGGCGGGAGCGGGCGCGTACGGCGCCCAGGCCGTCACGCCCCAGCCCCAAGCCCAGGCGCATGCCCAGGCCCCGCAGGCCGCCGCGCACCAGGCGCCGCAGCAGCAGGCCTGGCAGCAGCAGGCCCCGGCCGCCCCGCAGCAGCAGCCCCAGCAGGGCTGGCCCCAGCAGCCGCACCAGGCTCAGGCCCAGCCCCAGGCGCAGCCGCACGTCCCGCACCAGCAGTCCGGCCCGGCCGGTCACCACGGCGGCCCCGCCGGTCCCGCGGAGCCGTACCCGCGGGGCGTCCCGGGCCAGGGCGGCGGCAGCGCCCCCGCGGTCCCGCCGGTCCACGGCGAGCGCAGCCCGACCACCTTCCACCAGTTCGCGCTGGGCCGCGTCATGCGCATCGGTCGTGCGCTGGAGAACGAGCTGGTGGTCTCCGACCTCCAGGTCTCGCGCCACCACGCCGAGTTCCACGCCACGCCCGACGGCCGCTTCGAGATCCGCGACCTCGGCTCGCACAACGGCACGTACGTCAACGGCCAGCCGCTCGCCAAGTCCGGCTCCGCCCTCATCGGCCCGAACGACATCGTCGGCGTCGGTCACTCGACGTTCCGGCTCGTCGGCGACCGGCTCGAGGAGTTCGTCGACACCGGTGAGGTCTCCTTCTCGGCCCGCCACCTGACCGTCACGGTCGACGGCGGCAAGCAGATCCTGAAGGACGTCTCCTTCGGCGTCCCCGAGAAGTCGCTCGTCGCGGTCATCGGCCCGTCCGGCTCCGGCAAGTCGACGCTGCTCAAGGCGCTCACCGGCTACCGCCCGGCCAACCAGGGCGATGTCCTCTACGACAACCGGAACCTGTACAAGCAGTTCGCCGAGCTCCGCCAGCGCATCGGTCTGGTCCCGCAGGACGACATCCTGCACAAGGAGCTGACCGTCCGCACCGCGCTCAAGTACGCCGCGAAGCTCCGCTTCCCCGCGGACACCACCGCGCAGGAGCGCGAGGCGCGGATCGACGAGGTCCTGCGCGAGCTGAAGCTCGACATCCACAAGACCAAGAAGATCACCGCCCTCTCCGGCGGCCAGCGCAAGCGCGTCTCGGTGGCCCTGGAGCTGCTGACCAAGCCGTCGCTGATCTTCCTGGACGAGCCCACCTCGGGCCTCGACCCGGGCATGGACCGCGACGTCATGCAGCTCCTGCGCGGCCTGGCCGACGACGGCCGCACGGTCCTGGTCGTCACCCACTCCGTCGCCGAGCTCGCGCTCTGCGACAAGCTGCTGGTCATGGCGCCCGGTGGTTCCGTGGCGTACTTCGGCCCGCCGGAGGAGGCGCTCAACTTCTTCGGCTACGAGACGTGGGCCGACGTCTTCTCCGCCTTCGAGAACTACCGCGACTACGACTGGGCGGGCCGCTGGAAGGGCTCGCAGCACTACCAGATGTACGCGGCCGACCTCGACGCCGTCGCCCCGCAGTCCGTGGAGATGCCCCCGGCCCAGGCGATGCGCCCGCCCAAGCCGCAGGGCTGGGGCGCCCAGTTGCTGACCCTGATCCGCCGCTACCTCTCGGTCATCGCCTCCGACAAGGGCTTCATGGCCCTGATGGTGATCCTGCCGGCCGTCCTCGGCGTGGTCTCCACGCTGATCAGCTCGAACTACGGCCTCCGGCCCAGCCCGCGCGGCCCGAACGGCAGCGCCGCCACGATCCTGCTGATCCTGGCGGTGGGTGCCTGCTTCGCCGGCGCCGCCAACTCCGTACGAGAACTGATCAAGGAACGGGTCATCTACGAACGGGAACGGGCGACCGGCCTGTCACGTTCGGCGTACCTGATGTCGAAGGTGATCGTCCTCGGTCTGATCACCATCCTCCAGGGCGCGATCATCGGTGGCATCGGCTTCGGCATGCGGGACGTGCCGGACGAGGGCCTGATCTTCGGCTCCTCCCTGGTACGGCTGGAACTGAGCCTGCCGATCATGGCGCTCGGCTTCACCTCGATGATGTTCGGCCTGATCATCTCCTCGCTGGTGAAGACCGCCGAGAAGACCATGCCGCTGCTGGTGATGTTCGCGATCATCCAGGTCGTCTTCACCGGATGCCTGTTCACCCTGCACGGCCAGGTCGGCGTCAACGAGTTCTCCTACCTGATGCCGTCCCGCTGGGCGGTCGCCGCCGCCGGAACGACCGTCGAGCTCAACCGCCTGTTCCCCAACCAGGACGACCCCACCGACACGGACCCGCTGTGGGACAGCGAGGTGGGCCAGTGGATGGTCGACATGGGCGCGCTCCTGGCGCTCGGCGCCCTCTGCGGCGTGATCGTGGCGCGGCTGCTGCGCCGCCACGAGCCGGAGGTCATGCGCAAGTAGCGCACGGGGGCGGGCCCGAGGGGCACGCACACGCGCCGGAGGGCGGCACCCACGTGGGGTGCCGCCCTCCGGCGCGTGCGGACGACGGGTGCCGGCCGGCTCAGTAGGCGCTGTTCACGTTGTCCATGGAGCCGTAGCGGTCGGCCGCGTAGTTGCAGGCGGCGACGATGTTGGCGACCGGGTCGTACTGGTCGAACTTGGTGCCCGGCACGTGGTAGGTCTTGAAGGTCGGGTAGATGACCTGCAGCAGACCCTTCGAGGGGATGCCGTTGATGGCGTTGATGTCCCAGTTGTTGATCGCCCGGGGGTTACCGCTGGACTCCCGCATGATGTTGCGGTGGATGCCCTCGTAGGTACCCGGGATGTTGTGCTTCTTCATGATGTGCAGCGCCTCGCGGATCCAGCCGTCGAGGTTGTTGGCGAAGACCGGCTTGCGGGCGGCGGCGCGGCTCGCGGCGGCCTTGGCGGCGGCGCGCTTCTTCGCGGCGGCCTCGGCCTTCGCCTTCGCGGCGGCCTGCGCCTTGGCCTTCGCGGCGGCGGCGGCCTGGGCCTTCGCCTTCGCGGCGGCGGCGTCGGCCTTCGCCTTGAGCTCGATGGTCGTCTGCTGCTCGGTGATGCCGAGGTGCAGCGGCTTGGTCTGCGTGTTCATGAACGCGACCGGAGCAGCGGCGGCGGCAACGGCCTGCGGCTCCGTCTCGGCGGCGGCGTCGTTGCCCGGAACGACGGAGAACGCGAGCGCGGCGGCGCTCAGCGTGGCTACGCCGGCGAGGGAAAGCTTGTGGTTCTTCTTGAGACGGCTGAAGCCGGGGCGGGTGCTGAACGCGGACATGCAGTCGTACCTCTTCGAATCGCGGGACGTCGCAAGGCCAGGGCGGCGCTTCGCCTGCTCGGCGGGCGACGGATGCAATTCTTAGCGGCAGCAAAATCCTGGGGCAAAGGTGTGACGTACGAAGGCGCGTAGTGGATCAGCGGGTGCCGCGGAGCGCCCCAGGACCCTCCCGACACCCGCTGGGCCAGCGCTGATCTGACCTTTATGGCACCCACTAACCACTTTCGTAAGTGACCTGGGTCCTATGTGCGGGCTCACATCGAGCACGTGACGGTCTCACCTGCTGTTGCACAAGCGATGCTCTCCGTGCACCCCCTCCTGGGGGAGGATGAGGTGGACGTCGCCGAACTCGTGCCACAGGTACCGGCGCCGAAGCGCCTCGGCGTACGCACGGCCCAGCGCCTCCCTGCCCGCCACCGCCTCCAGCATCAGCAGGTGCGACGCCTCCGGCTCGTGCAGTCCGGTCAGCAGCCCGTCCACGGCCCGCACCCCGCGCCGGGGCGTGACCACCAGGTCCGTCCAGCCCTCCGCCGCCCGCACCACACCGTCCGCACCGGTCGCCGACTCCAGGGCTCGCACCGCCGTCGTCCCCACCGCCACGATCCGGCCGCCGCCCGCCCGCGCCGCCCCCACCAGCCACGCCGTGGCCGCCGGCACCTCGAACCGCTCCGGGTAGGGAGGCTCGTGCGCCTCCGCCGACGCCACCCCCGTGTGCAGCCTCACCGGCGCGAACTGCACGCCCCTGCTCACCAGCTCCGCCACCGTCCCCGCGGTGAAGGGCCGCGCCGCGCTCGGCATCTCCGCCGACCCCGCCCCGTCCCGGGACGGCCGCGCGAAGACCGTCTGGTACGCCGACAGCGGCTGGTCCCGCTCCGTGTAGCCGTACCGGATGGGACGCCCGTACCCGGCCAGCAGCCCGGGCACACCCACCGACACCGACGCCCACCACAGCCGGCCCGCCACCGGCCCGGCCGACGCCACCAGCGGCTCCTCCAGCACCAGGTGCGCGCCACCGGGCAGCCGCACCACCCCGCCCGCCGGCCCGCCCGGCCGCGGCCGCGTACTGCCCCGCCCGTCCGGGTCCCGCAGCTCCACCGACCAGCGCCCGTCGTCCCCCCGCGTCGAGAAGTGCACCACCACGGCGTCCCCGCCCAGCCGCCCGGTCACCGCCGCCGCCAGCGTCGGCGACGTGTTCACCACCAGCACGTCCCCCGCCCGCAGCAGCGCCGGCAGCTCCCGGAACGCGTGGTGCGACACGGCCGGCCCCCGCGACACCATCAGCCGTACGTCGTCCCGCCCCGCGCCCCGCTCCTCGGCCGGCACCCGGGCGGACAGCTCCTCCGGCACCCGCAGCGCCTCCAGCACGCTCATGCCTCCACCCCCACCAGCGCGGGAGCCACGTACCGCCCGCTCGCCGGCCGCTGCGCCAGCAGCCGCAGGAAACCCGGCACGACCGACTCCGGCCCCGGCCTGCCCGAGTCGTCGTCCAGGGGGACGGCGGCCCGGTACAGGTCCGTCCGCATGTCACCCGGGTCCACCGCCCACACCCGCAGCCCCGGCTCCTCGACCGCCAGGACCGCCGCCAGGTGGTCCAGCGCCGCCTTCGACGCCCCGTAACCGCCCCACGTCTCGTACGCCTCCACCGCCGCGTCCGAGCTCACCGTGATCACCGACCCCGCCGCACTCGCCCGCAACAGCCCGAGCGCCTCCCGCACCAGCCCCAGCGCGGCCACCACATTGGTCTCCAGCGCCGCCCGCAACCCCTCCGGGGACAGCGCGTCCAGCCGCACGAGCGGCTCCGCGCCCAGCGCGCTGGCATTGCTCACCAGCAGGTCCAGCCCGCCCAGCTCCCGCGCCGCCGCCACCAGGGCCGCCCGGTGCCACCCGTCCGTGACGTCCCCCGCCAGCGCCACCACCCGCGTCCCGTGCGCCCGCACCTCCCTCGCCGTCTCCTCCAGCACGGGGCCGGTCCTGGCGTCCAGCACCAGGTCCCAGCCCTGACGGGCGAGCGCGACGGCCAGCGCCCGCCCCAGTCCCTTCGACGCACCCGTGATGATCGCGACAGCCATGACACCCATCCCCTTTGTGAACCGTGACGACGTTGAACAAGCCGGTAGGAGCCGCACCGGACCGGGGCCCCTGCCGGGACGACCCGGACCGGCCGACGCCCCCAGCCTGGAACCCCGCCCCCGGCCACCGCCTCGGCCGCCGGCCCCCACCCCTCCGGGGACTTCGACCTAGGACCTCCGCCCCACCCACCGCCGTCCCCGGTCCGATACGGACCGTCACACCACGCCGGTAACGTGAACGCATGACCGATCGACCGCCCCGCTCCGGCCTCGCCGCCGTCAGCACCGCCCTGCTCGCCATGAGCAGACACCTGGAGGTGCGCGACGTCCTCAAGACGATCGTCGCCTCCGCCCGCGAGCTGCTCGACGCGGAGTACGCGGCCCTCGGCGTCCCGGACGACCACGGAGGCTTCGCCCAGTTCGTCGTGGACGGCGTCAGCGAGGAGCAGTGGAAGGCCATCGGCCCCCTGCCGCGCCAGCACGGCATCCTCGCGGCGATGCTCCACGAGGCGAAGCCCGAGCGGCTGGCCGACGTCCGCAAGGACCCCCGCTTCGAGGGCTGGCCCGCCGCCCACCCCGACATGTCCGACTTCCTGGGCCTGCCCGTCCGGGACGGCGACGAGACGATCGCCGCCCTGTTCCTCGCCAACAAGCGCTGCCCCCGGGGGCCCGCCCCCGAAGGCCGCTGCGGCTTCACCGAGGACGACGAGGAACTGCTCGGCATCCTCGCCCAGCACGCCGCGATAGCCCTCACCAACGCCCGGCTGTACGAGCGGAGCCGCGAGCTCACCATCGCCGAGGAGCGCTCGCGCCTCGCCCACGAGCTGCACGACGCGGTCAGCCAGAAGCTGTTCTCCCTCCGCCTCACCGCTCAGGCCGCCGCCGCGCTGGTGGACCGCGACCCCGGCCGCGCGAAGGGCGAGCTCCAGCAGGTCGCCGTACTCGCCGCCGAGGCCGCCGACGAGCTGCGCGCCGCCGTCGTCGAACTGCGCCCCGCCGCGCTCGACGAGGACGGCCTGGTCCACACCCTCCGCGCCCAGATACAGGTCCTGGACCGCGCCCACGGCGCGCACGTCACCTTCGACAGCTCCGGGGTACGGGCCCTGCCCGCCGCCCAGGAGGAGGCGGTCCTCCGGGTCGCCCAGGAAGCCCTGCACAACGCCCTCCGCCACTCCGGGGCCGACCGGGTCGCCGTGTCCCTCGTACGCCGCGGCCAGGGCGCCCTGCTCAGCGTCACCGACGACGGCAAGGGCTTCGAGCCCCGCTCGGTCCGCCGGGCCGGCCGCCACCTCGGCCTGGTCTCCATGCGGGACCGCGCGAGCGGCGTCGGCGGCAGGCTCACCGTCCAGTCCCGGCCCGGTGAGGGCACCACGATCGAGATGGAGGTCCCCGGTGGCTGACAAGACGATCCGCGTCCTGCTGGTCGACGACCACCAGGTGGTCCGGCGCGGGCTGCGCACCTTCCTGGAGGTCCAGGACGACATCGAGGTCGTGGGGGAGGCCGCCGACGGCACGGAGGGCGTGGCCCGTGCCGAGGAGCTCCGCCCGGACGTCGTCCTGATGGACGTCAAGATGCCCGGCATGGACGGCATCGAGGCGCTCCGCAAGCTCCGCGAGCTGGCCAACCCGGCCAAGGTCCTGATCGTCACCAGCTTCACCGAGCAGCGCACGGTGATCCCCGCGCTCCGGGCCGGGGCCTCCGGCTACGTCTACAAGGACGTCGACCCGGACGCGCTGGCCGGCGCCATCCGCTCCGTGCACGCCGGGCACGTACTGCTCCAGCCGGAAGCGGCCGTGGCGCTCCTCTCCCAGGAGGAGACCAACGGCGGCACGGGCCGCGGCACCACCCTGACCGAGCGGGAGCGCGAGGTCCTCGGCCTGATCGCCGACGGCCGCTCCAACCGCGAGATCGCGCGGGCACTGGTCCTCTCCGAGAAGACCGTCAAGACGCACGTCTCGAACATCCTGATGAAGCTGGACCTCGCCGACCGCACCCAGGCCGCGCTCTGGGCGGTCCGCCACGGCCTGACCGGCTGAGTCAAGGGGAGGCCCGGCACCGGTCCGAGATTCATACTGTCGGGTGTATGTCACCCACTCGGCGCAACCCGGGCGCCGCGTGGCCGTTCTCCATGGCGTGCCGCGGTGACCGCCGCGGCGGTAGTCGACGGAGGATGGACGAAGTGAAGAACCTGAAGAAGGCCGCAGCCGTCACCATGGTCGCCGGCGGCCTCGTCGCCGCCGCCGCGGGCGCCGCGTCCGCCAGCAGCGGTGCCCACGCGGACGGCGCGGCCATCGGCTCCCCCGGCGTCGCCTCCGGCAACCTGGTCCAGGTCCCGGTCCACGTCCCGGTGAACGTCTCGGGCAACAGCGTCAATGTGATCGGCCTGCTCAACCCGGCCTTCGGCAACACCGCCGTCAACCACTGACGCCCCGGCCCCCAGCCCCACCTGGGGGCCGCCCCTCAGCCAGGGCCCCACGGCCCTCGGCCCGCACGGTGCGGGGCGGTGGGTCGGCCGATAGCCAGGCCCCGGCCGTCGGCCGAGGCAGCCCCCGCCCCACCCGGGGCGCTGCCCCTCCCCGGCGACGCCACGAGCCGTGACTCGCCCGGGCCCTCGGCTCCGGCCCACGCCCGCCGGACGAGGCCGCCACGCCTCTCGGAGCCCAGCCGAAGCCGGCCTGGGGCCCGACCGCCGGCGAATGCCCGCCCGACAGAAGCCGACCAGCCGAAGGCCCCGTCCCGCCCGCCCGGCGGCCCAGCCAGGCGAAGCGGCAGTCTTAAACCCCCGCCACCGGCCGCCCGGCCCCACCCCCGAGGTCCCGCCCCCAGGCCCCGCCTCAGCCCCGCTCGCGCTCCTCCACCCAGGCGTTGAACGCGGCCACCTGCGCCCGCCGGGCCACCCGCTCCACCGGCCGCAGGGCCTCGGCGCGGGCGGCCATCTCCGACGCGCTCACCGCCCCGCCGTGCGCACCCCCCGTCCCGTACGCGGGGGAGTGGGCGAGCGACACCAGCAACCCCACCCGCTGCGCCAGCTCCAGGACCCGCACCGCGCGCGGCGGGTACCCCGGCGCCAGCACCTCACGACCCGCCTCCGCCCGCGCCCGGTACGCGTCCAGCGCCGCCTCCGCCACCGGGCCCGACGCCGCCACGTTCAGCCGCGTCAGCACCACCGTCGCGTCGCGCAGCGCCTCCGCCAGCTCCCGCTCCGCCTCCCCGAGCGACGGCACGTCCGCCGGCGGGGCCTCCCGGACCGGAAGGCAGTGCCACACCACCTCCACGTGCACGTCGTCCACGGGTCCCGCCTCGTACACCTCGGGTACGAGGCCGAAAGCCGCCCCGTACCCGACGACCGCCTCCTCGGCCTCCAGCGCCCGCGCGTTGAAAGCCGGCGGCCCGCTCAGCCCCAGCGGGTGCCCCGGCGCCGGGAGCGCCACCCGCCACCCCTTCACCCCGAGCGTCCGCAGCCGCCCGAGCGCCAGCGTCAGACCGACCGGCCTCTCCTCGCCCGGCAGCCCCTCCACCCGGTGCACGGCATCGTCCCCGACAATCGCGAGCACGGCCTCATCCGGCGACACCATCCCGGCCAGCAGGGCGTTCCCCCATGCGGCCAACCGTCCTGAACGTGGTTCCGAAAGCATCCCCCCACCCTAGGCACTGCCGACCGGCCACTGTCCGGAACCGGCCCTAAGGACCGACCCCCGTCACCGGTGGCGTAGGTTTTCCCCTGGAGCTTCGCCCGCCGGCGCAAGCGACGACGAGACTCGACCGCATAGGGGAGACAACGCGCTCATGAGCGATGTACTGGAGCTGGTGGACGTATCCGTGGTCCGCGACGGACGCGCTCTGGTGGACGACGTCTCCTGGTCGGTCAAGGAGGGCGAGCGCTGGGTCATCCTCGGCCCCAACGGCGCCGGCAAGACCACCCTCCTCAACCTCGCGTCCAGCTACCTCTTCCCGAGCTCCGGAACCGCCCGCATCCTGGGGGACCTGCTCGGCAAGGTGGACGTCTTCGAGCTGCGCCCCCGCATCGGCATGGCCGGCATCGCGATGGCCGACAAGCTGCCCAAGCGGCAGACCGTCCTCGAGACCGTGCTCACCGCCGCGTACGGCATGACCGCCACCTGGCGCGAGGACTACGACGCCATCGACGAGGACCGCGCCCGCGCCTTCCTCGACCGCCTCGGCATGACGGAGTTCCTCGACCGCCGGTTCGGCACCCTCTCCGAGGGCGAACGCAAGCGCACCCTCATCGCCCGCGCGATGATGACCGACCCCGAGCTGCTGCTCCTCGACGAGCCCGCCGCCGGCCTCGACCTCGGTGGCCGCGAGGACCTCGTCCGCCGCCTCGGACGCCTCGCCCGCGACCCGTACGCCCCGTCCATGGTCATGGTCACCCACCACGTCGAGGAGATCCCCCCGGGCTTCACCCACGTGCTGATGATCCGTCAGGGCAAGGTCCTCGCCGCCGGCCCGATCGAGATGGAGCTGACCAGCCGCAACCTCTCGCACTGCTTCGGCCTGCCCCTCGTCGTCGAACGCGTCGGCGACCGCTACACCGCCCAGGGCCTGCCCCTCTCCTGACCCCGCGGGCCTCCGCGGCCCCCAAGGCCCCCCGACCGGCCGCGGACCCCCCAACGGCAGCGCCACGGCCCCCTGGTGGCCTCGGAGCAACCCCGGCGCCCCACCGCGCCCTGTCCGCGACCCGACGCACGGTCCTACCATGACCAGGTGGACATCGACGCATGGGTCTGGTGGCTGATCGGCGCGGTGGGACTCGGCATCCCGCTCGTCCTGACGGCGATGCCGGAATTCGGAATGCTGTCCGTCGGAGCGGTCGCCGGCGCCCTCACCGCGGGCCTCGGCTTCGGCATGGTCGCCCAAGTGGTGGTCTTCGCCGCCGTCTCCGTCGCCCTCATCGCGGTGGTACGCCCCATCGCCGCCCGTCACCGCGACGGACGGCCACAACTGGCCACCAACATCGATGCGCTGAGAGGCCGCCGGGCCGTCGTGCTCGAACGCGTCGACGGCAGCGGCGGCCGCATCAAACTCGCCGGCGAGATCTGGTCCGCCCGCACCCTCGACGGCGACCAGGCCTTCGAACCGGGACAGCAGGTCGACGTGGTCGAGATCGACGGGGCCACCGCCGTGGTGATGTGATGGGCGGTCAGACATGACGGCCACGCGCCGCAACCCGGTCAACTCCCGCGGAACGGCGCACGCGACGGCCCGCCGTCTGCGAAACTCGATCATCGAACCACACCGGCAACGAACCGGCAGACAACCGGCAGCGAAGGGCACGGGGAACACACGATGCCATCAGTCATCATCGTCCTGGTCATCCTGGTGGTGCTCGTCTTCATCGCCCTGATCAAGACGATCCAGGTCATCCCGCAGGCCAGCGCCGCCATCGTCGAGCGCTTCGGCCGCTACACCCGCACCCTCAACGCGGGACTGAACATCGTCGTCCCGTTCATCGACTCGATCCGCAACCGGATCGACCTGCGCGAACAGGTCGTCCCCTTCCCGCCCCAACCGGTGATCACCCAGGACAACCTGGTCGTGAACATCGACACCGTCATCTACTACCAGGTGACCGACGCCCGCGCCGCGACCTACGAGGTCGCCAGCTACATCCAGGCGATCGAGCAGCTCACCGTCACCACCCTCCGCAACATCATCGGCGGCATGGACCTGGAGCGGACCCTCACCTCCCGCGAGGAGATCAACGCGGCCCTCCGCGGCGTCCTCGACGAAGCCACCGGCAAGTGGGGCATCCGCGTCAACCGCGTCGAGCTCAAGGCCATCGAGCCGCCCACCTCCATCCAGGACTCGATGGAGAAGCAGATGCGCGCCGACCGCGACAAGCGCGCCGCGATCCTCACCGCCGAGGGCATCCGGCAGTCGCAGATCCTCACCGCCGAGGGCGAGAAGCAGTCCGCCATCCTCCGCGCCGAGGGTGAGGCCAAGGCCGCCGCCCTCCGTGCCGAGGGCGAGGCCCAGGCCGTCCGTACGGTCTTCGAAGCCATCCACGCCGGTGACCCCGACCAGAAGCTCCTCTCCTACCAGTACCTCCAGATGCTCCCGAAGATCGCCGAAGGCGACGCCAACAAGCTCTGGATCGTCCCCAGCGAGATCGGCGACGCCCTCAAGGGCCTCTCCGGCGCCTTCGGCAACCTCGGCAACGGCACCCCCGGCTTCAACACCGGCGGCACCGGCACCGGCAAGGAACGCCCCCCGGCACAGCGACGCGAAGAGCCCCCCGTCGACTGACCCGCCCCACCCTTCGTGCATGATCAGTGCACCAAGCACGGATCCGCCGAGCACCGATCCTGTACGAAGGGCACAGCGTGACGATCTGGGAGATGCTCGCCGTCCTCGCCGCGGGCGTCGGCGCCGGCACGATCAACACCATCGTCGGATCGGGAACGCTGATCACGTTCCCGGTCCTGGTCGCCACCGGCCTCCCGCCGGTCACCGCCACCGTCTCCAACGCCCTCGGCCTGATCCCCGGCTCCATCAGCGGGGCCATCGGCTACCGCGCCGAACTCACCGGACAGCGCCGCCGCATCCTGCGCCTCGGTGCCGCCGCCGCGACCGGAGGACTCTGCGGAGCCGTACTGCTCCTCCTCCTGCCCGCCACCGCCTTCGAGACCATCGTCCCGGTCCTGGTCGCGCTCGCCCTGCTGCTGGTCATCCTGCAACCCCGCATCTCCAAGGCCGTCCAGCGCCGCCGCGACCGGGAAGGCACCCCCGGCAACCCCGACGGCGGCCCGCTCCTCGTCACCGGCCTCCTCCTCGCCAGCGTCTACGGCGGCTACTTCACCGCCGCGCAGGGGATCATCTACCTCTCCCTGATGGGCATGCTGCTCGACGACAGCCTCCAGCGCCTCAACGCGACCAAGAACATCCTCGCGGCCGTCGTCAACACCATCGCCGCGCTCTTCTTCCTCTTCGCCGCCCGCTTCGACTGGACGGCGGTCCTGCTCATCGCCGTGGGCTCCACCATCGGCGGCCAGATCGGCGCCAAGGTCGGCCGCCGGCTCCCGCCCACCGCGCTGCGCGCGGTGATCATCGCCGTGGGTATCCTCGCGATCATCCAACTCACCGTCAGGAGATGACCCCATGGCACTGGAGATGCGAGGCACCTGCGAGCGGTGCGGAACACCGCTGTCCACCACCGGCACCGCGTACATCTGCAGCTACGAGTGCACCTTCTGCCAGGCCTGTACGACGGCGATGACGCACGCCTGCCCGAACTGCGGCGGGAACCTCGTCCGCCGCCCCGTACGCGAAGAGCCCGCCCCCTCCTGACGGACGGGACGGGCTCCCCTCACACCCCGCGGCTCACGCGGCCGCCGAGGACAGCCACTCGGGCAGCTCCGCCCGGTCGCGCACCCCGAGCGCCAGCAGCATCGCGTCCGCCGGCGACGGGACGAACGGCTGGTGCAGCAGCGGCATCCCCGCCTGCTCCGGCGTCCGGTCCGCTTTGCGGTGATTGTCCTCCGCGCAGGACGCCACCGTGTTCAGCCAGTTGTCCCCGCCACCCTGCGCCCGCGGCACCACGTGGTCCACGGTCGTCGCGCGTCTCCCGCAGTACGCGCACCGGTGCTGGTCCCGCACCAGCACACCCCGCCTCGACCACGGGGCCTGTCTTCGGAACGGCACCCGGACGTACCTGCACAACCTGATCACCCGCGGCACCGGCAGTTCGAGGGCGGCCGCCCGCATGCGCAGACGAGGATGCTCCTGCTCGACGACGGCCTTGTCCTGGAGCACCAGGACCACCGCACGGTTCAGCGTCACCGTCGACAGCGGCTCGAAGCTCGCGTTGAGCACCAGCGTGTCCCGCATCCTGCCCACCTCCCGTGTGCCGGCCCCGCCCTCATGGCGGGCCTGGGGCTGGGGACCAACTCTGGCCGGGCGCGCCGGGTTGGACAACGCAATATCCGTGCGCAACGAAAGATGCCCGCTCCTGATCTCTCCAAGACCAGGAGCGGGCAAACAAAAAGCGAACGGTCAGCTTTCCGCCGGCTCGGCGTAGTGACCGACCAACTGCGCCCGCGCCAGCGTGTGGAAACGCAGGTTGAACCCGACCACGGCGGGCGAGGCGTCCGCGTCCGGCCCGAGCTTCTCGGTGTCCACCGCGTACACGGTGAACACGTAACGGTGGTCCTCCCCGGCCGGCGGCGCCGCCCCGCCGAAGTCCCTCGTCCCGTAGTCGTTGCGGACGTGCACCGCCCCCTCGGGCAGCCCCTCGAACTTCCCGCCGCCCGCGCCCGCCGGCAGCTCGGTGACCGTCGCCGGGAGGTCGAACAGCACCCAGTGCCAGAACCCGCTCCCGGTCGGCGCGTCCGGGTCGAAGCACGTCACCGCGAAGCTCTTGGTCTCCGCCGGGAACCCTTCCCACCGCAGGTGCGGCGAGGTGTTCCCCTTCGCCTGGACCTGTGCGTCCGCCAGTACGGCCCCCTCCGCGACGTCGTCGCTCACCACGGTGAACGACGGCACCCGCGGATGGAAGTCGTGGGGAAGCGGTGCCCTCTTCTCGCCCTGGGTCACGCCAGAACCTCCGTTTCGCTGTTGTTCCTATCGGCTCCGCCGAGCCTAGGTCGGGTCCGCGAAGTCTCGTCCGGTCCGCCCTCCGGGCGGACGCCGATACTTTCCGGACACTCCCTAGAGCCAGTTGCGGCGCCCACCGACGTCGGCGAGCCACTGGTTGAGGTACGCAGCCCAGTCCGTGTTCCGGAAGTCGTGCAGCCCCACCGTGAACGCCCGGTACGAGTCGCTGCCCTCGCTGAACAGCCCCGGCTTCTTGTCCATCTCCAGAACGACGTCCATCTCGCGCTCGTCCGCGACGAACGTCAGCTCGACCTGGTTCAGCCCCCGGTACTGCTGCGGCGGCAGGAACTCGATCTCCTGGTAGAACGGCAGCTTCTGCCGCGTCCCGCGGATGTGCCCGCGCTCCATGTCCGCGCTCTTGAAGCGGAAGCCGAGCTGGATGAAGGCGTCCAGGATGGCCTGCTGGGCCGGCAGCGGGTGCACGTTGATCGCGTCCAGGTCACTGGAGTCCACGGCCCGCGCGATCTCCAGTTCCGTGGAGACCCCGATGTCCATCCCGCGAAGCTGCTGACCGGCGATGGTGGTCACCGGCGTCTCCCAGGGGATCTCCAGCCCGAACGGCACCACGTGCACCGCCCCGGCCCGCACCTCGAAGGCCCCGCCGAGCCGCACCTTGGTGAATTCGACGTCCTGCTTGTACTCCTGGTCACCGCCCTCGACCTCGACGCGGGCCTGGAGACCGACCGACAGCCCCTCGATCCGCTGGTCGACCGAACCGCCCTGGATGCGCACCTCTCCCTGGACGACACCACCGGGCACGACGTTCGCCTCGGTGAGCACCGTCTCCACCGAGGCGCCGCCCGCACCCAGGCTCGCGAGCAGCTTCTTGAACCCCATGTTCACTCCTTATCCGGATCCTGACCCCTACATACGCGCATACGCCCAGGGACCGCGGCCGGTTCCCAGTACGCTCGTACGACATGATCGAGAGCTCCGACCGTACGCCGCTGCCCCGGGACTTCTTCGACCGCCCCGTACTGGAGGTCGCCCCCGACCTCCTCGGCCGCACCTTGGTACGCACGACGGACGACGGCCCCATCGAGCTCCGCCTCACCGAGGTGGAGGCCTACGCGGGCGAGGCCGACCCAGGCTCCCACGCCTTCCGCGGCCGCACCGCCCGCAACGCCGTCATGTTCGGCCCGCCCGGTCACGCGTACGTCTACTTCACCTACGGCATGTGGCACTGCCTGAACCTGGTCTGCGGTCCCGAAGGCTCCGCGAGCGGTGTCCTGCTCCGCGCCGGCGAGATCCAGGTCGGCCAGGAGCTCGCCCGCAAACGCCGGCTGTCCGCCCGGTACGACAAGGAACTGGCCAAGGGCCCCGCCCGGCTCGCCACCGCCCTCGACGTCGACCGCACCCTGGACGGCACTGACGCCTGCGCCGGCCCGGACTCGGCCCTCACCGTCCTGACCGGTGACCCCGTCCCGTCCGACCAGGTCCGCAACGGCCCCCGCACCGGTGTCGGCGGCGACGGTGCCACCCACCCCTGGCGCTTCTGGATCGAGGGCGACCCCACCGTCAGCCCCTACCGGGCCCACGCGCCCCGCCGGAAGAGGACTTGACTCGAGGGACGGAAGCGCCTAATGTCTACCGAGCTGCAAGAGCTGGGCCTGCCGTTCCAGGCACCCCAGGGGCAGCCATCCACCACCTAAGATCGAACTCCCACAATGGGTCTGATTTTCGGCATGTCCGGAATGAAATCCAGCGGCCCGATTATGAGCCGTCAGGGAAATGGTCTAAAGTGGTGGAGCGCCGAAAGGCAAAGGCCCTCCAACGGCCACCGGAAACAGAATCCGAACCGGAAACGGAACGGAAAACGGATCTGGTAAGGTTGGAAACACGAAATACCGAAGGGAAGCGCCCGGAGGAAAGCCCGAGAGGGTGAGTACGAAGGAAGCGTCCGTTCCTTGAGAACTCAACAGCGTGC